>PLRW01000317.1 GCA_003164955.1 Actinomycetota bacterium | reverse complement strand
GATCCTGGTTTTCCCTGGGATCCTGTTCGGGGTCGCCCAGGACGTCCAGCTCCCCGGTCTCCTCGCGTTCCTCAAGGTAACGCCGGAACCGGCGCGTGATCACCTCGTAGATCGAGGAGATGTCGTCGGTGCCGTCGTCGCCGCGGATGCTGAACCGGCGGTACTCGCTCTTGCGCGCCAGGCCGTCCTCGAACACGACCATCGACGCCACGACGTTCGTGCCCTGCAGGTTGGACACGTCGTAGCACTCGATCCGCAGCGGCGCGTCGTCCAGGCCGAGCGCTTCCTGGATCTCGTGCAGGGCCCGGCTCCGGGTGGTCAGGTCGCTGGCCCGCCGGGTCTTGTGCAGCGCCAGCGACTGCATGGCGTTGCGCGCGACGGTGGCCAGCAGGGCCTTCTTGTCACCGCGCTGCGGCACCCGCAGGCTGACGGGACCGCCGCGGCGGACGGCCAGCCACTCCGCGACCGTCTCCGATTCCGGCGGCAGCGCCGGGACCAGGACCTCACGGGGAACGCTGCTCCCGGTACCGCCGGCGGCGCCGGGCCCGGAGTCGGCCGCGTTCACGGCCTGCTCACCGTAGACCTGCCCGAGGAAGTTCTCGACCAGCTCGCCGGTCGTCACGTCCTCGACCTTTTCCAGCACCCAGCCGCGCTGGCCGCGCACCCGGCCGTCGCGGACGTAGAAGATCTGGACGGCCGCTTCGAGCTGGTCCTCGGCCAGCGCGATGACGTCGCAGTCGGTCCCGTCCCGGAGCACGACGGCCTGCTTTTCCAGCGCCCGCTCCAGCGCGCGCATGTCGTCCCGCAGCCGCGCCGCGCGCTCGTACTCCTCGGCCGCCGCGGCCTGCCGCATCTCCGTCTCGATCCGGCGGATGAACCGGGCGGTCTGGCCGGCCATGAAGTCGCAGAAGTCCTCGGCGAGCTTGCGGTGCTCGGCCGCGCTCACCCGGTCCACGCACGGTGCCGAGCACTTGCCGATGTAACCGAGCAGGCACGGGCGGCCGATCTGCCCGGCGCGCTTGAACACCCCGGCCGAGCACGTCCGGACCGGGAAGACCCGGAGCAGGGTGTCGACCGTGTCCCGGATCGCCCAGGCGTGCGAGTAGGGCCCGAAGTACCGGGTGCCCTTCCGCTTCGCGCCCCGCATCACCATGACCCGCGGGTACTCCTCACTCATGGTCACCGCAAGGTACGGGTAGCTCTTGTCGTCCCGGTACTTGACGTTGTACCGGGGATCGAACTCCTTGATCCAGGAATACTCGAGCTGGAGCGCCTCCACCTCGGTGCGGACGACGGTCCAGTCGACCGAGGCCGCCGACGTCAGCATGGCCTGCGTCCGCGGGTGCAGGCTGGCGAAGTCCGCAAAGTAGGAGTTCAGCCGCTGCCGCAGGGCCTTGGCCTTCCCCACGTAGATGACCCGTCCGCGAGCATCACGGAACCTGTAGACCCCGGGCGACTCGGGGATGGAGCCGGGGGCCGGCCGATAGGTTGCCGGATCTGCCACGCAGTAACTCTACGGCGGCCCGGCGACAGTCCGTGCCACGTCCGGCCACGCGGGCTTGAACAGGAAGAATTCCGCGCCGTGGATGAACATGGCGCGCATGGCGTCGATGAAGGGCCGCAGCTGGCGGAAGCCGTGCCCGCTTCACGCAGGCCTTCGTGGCACCACGCAGCGAGGTCCGTGATGGTGAGCTCCTGGTCCGCCGCGGGAATGAGGATGGTCACCTCGGGCGGCTCGGCGCGGCCCACTCAGTAGCGCCGCCGCCCGCGTTCAGTCCAGGGGCGTGTAGGCGCTGAAGCCGCTGGTCTGCCAGCCGGTACCGTCCGGGGCGATGCCAAGGGCCTCGTATCCATCCAGCTGATCGACCCACTCGCGGGCGGCCGGGCCCATCGCGAACGCGGCGGTCGCGTAGGCGTCGGCCATGGTGATCCAGGGGCCGACCACGGTGACGCTGGCCAGTTCGGTCGCGGGCCGTCCAGTGCGGGGGTTGATGACGTGCGCGCCGCGCTCGGCCGTCCCGGAGGTGGCGACGGCGATATCCCGCCCGGCGACGACGGCCGCCAGCGTGCCGGGGCGCAGCGGGTGCGCGATGCCGACCCGCCACGGCCGGCCGGGCTCCGGCTGGCCCGTGCACTGCAGGTCACCGGCGCCGTTGACGCTGTGGCCGGTGAAGCCGGCCGCGTTCAGCATGCTGGCGGACCGCTCGATCGCCCAGCCCTTGACGAAGCCGGACGGGTCGAACCGGCCTGCCGGCCAGTCGGTGAAGTAACCGTCGCTCAGGTCGCCGATGACCGCGCATTCCCCGATGACCTCGGCCAGTTCCGGCGCGCACTGCGCCAGGGTGACATCACCGCGGCCGAACCGGCTGACGTCGCTGCCGGCGCGATAGGTCGAGAACGTGGCATCCACCCAGTGCAGCCAGCTCACTATCTCCGGCAGCACCGGGGCGGCGGCGGCCGGGATGTCGAAGGAGAACACCGTCCCCATGACGTGCTCGGCGTGGCGGAGCCGCCCGGCCGGACGGCCGATACCGATGGAAGCCGGGCTGGCCGCATCCCGGCCGGTCACGCTCACGCCGGTCACGCTCACGCCCGTCACGCCCGCGCCGGTCACGCTCACGCCGGTCACGGGCGAGCCTTCCCGGCGTGCGGGGGTCACAACGCCTTGGCCTTGTCCAGCGCGCTCTGCAGCGACTGGATGTAACCGGCGCTGGTGTAGCTGGCCCCGGAGACGGCGTTGATCTTCCCGCTCTGCGCGGTGAGGGTCTCGTTGTTCAGCAGGGGCAGGGCGCGGCCGTCGATCATCATGCTGTTGACGCCGTCGTTGGTGTGCTGCAGCACGGTGACCTTGACGATCTTGCCGGCGTTGACCGTCACCTGCACCTGGGTCGGGCCGTAAGGAGTGTTGATCACGTTCCCCGTGACCGCGGTCCCCGTCCCCGAGCCGGCGCTGACGGGAGCCGACGCGGCCGCCGCCGCGGATCCCGCGGAGCCGCTGGCCCCGGACGACGTGGTCCCCCCTGAACCGGACTTGCCTCCCGAGCCGGCCACCACCGCGGCCGCGGAGGAGCCCATGTGAGTGCGGAACGACAGCAGCATGACCAGCCCGGCGATGGTACCGCCCAGGGCGAGCACTACCCGGCGCATTAGTTTTCTCCGTTCGGGGTTCGCAGGTCAGGGGTCGGTTCGGTGGCGGCCGGGCCCGGAATCCGGGCCGGGCTCAGAACTCGAAGGACTCGTGATGGATCTGGCGCCGCGGCACACGTGCCGCGGTCAGGGCGGCGATGGCGGATTCGGTCATGCCACCCGGGCCACATACGTACACGTCGTAGCGGTGCACCCCGGGCACGAGCGACAAAATCCGGTCGGCGGTCAGCGGATCCCCGCCGAACTCGGCCCGCGACCCGATCAGGTAGTGCACCGCTGCGCCGCGGTCCCGGGCGATGGCGTCCAGTTCGGGACCGAACACGATGTCCTCCGGACGGCTGGCCCGGTAGATGAGGGTGACCTCACCGGGCAGCGTCGCGAACATCGCGCGCAGCGGCGTGATGCCCACTCCGCCCGCCAGCAGCAGCACGCGCCGGCCGTCCCGCGCCGGGGTGAACGCCCCGTACGGCCCCTCCGCGATGACCCGGGTGCCCGGGCGGAGCCGGCGAACCGCGCCGCTGTGGTCGCCGCGGTCCTTGACCGTGATCCGCATGACGTCAGGCCGGGGCGCGGCGGACAGCGAGTACGGATGCGACGACCACCACATGCCCCGGGTGAGGAACCGCCAGCGGAAGAACTGCCCCGGATCGGCCTGGAGCTCGTCCAGGTGGGTGCCGCCGATGTACACCGACACCGTGTCCGCCGACTCGCGGCGGAGGGCGACGACGTGGAAGCGGTGACGGGCCGAGCTGCGCAGCGGGCTGATGACCCGGTACCAGATGACCAGCGCGGCGACCGAGCCGTACAGCAGCGACCAGACGAACCGCGCCTTGAGGCTGCTGATGAAGGACGCGCCGTCCGCGAACTGATGGCTGAACGCCAGCGCGATCGCCAGGTACGTGTAGAAGTGCAGGGCATACCAGGTGTCGTAGGACAGGCGGCGGCGGGCCGCCCGGGCGGATACCAGGCCGATGCCCAGGAACAGGGCCCCGGCCACGGTCGCCATCAGCACGTCCGGGTAGGACGTCAGCAGGGTGCCCGCCTCGCTGACCAGTCCCTCGTGCGCGATGATCGAATAGCCCCAGGTGATGAGCAGGGCGTGCGCCACGATCACGCTGACGACGTAACGGCCGCCCATCGCGTGCCAGCGGGCCAGCCGGTCGGTGCCGATGCCCCGTTCCAGCGGCGGCAGCCGGCTCATCAGCGCGACCAGCACGACCACCCCGTAGCCCGCGAGCAGGCCGAGGATGCGCCCCGCATTGGTGACCCAGTCGCCCAGGCCGTGCACCGAGGGCGTGTCGAACCACCACAGCCCTACGACGGCCAGGCCTCCGGCGATGATGAGGCCCAGCACCAGCCCGGGGCGCGCGCGCAACTGCTCCCGTGGCTCGAAAATGTGGCGTGACCGCCCGTGCGGGCGGCCGGCCGGGGCCCGGTGCGGCCGGGACGCGCCCGTCCCGTGCGCGCCCGGGCTGGACGGCCCCGGCCGTGGTTCGACGCTCAGCACTTGATTGCCCTCCTGGAGCCGTTGACCTGATGTTCCATCAGGTCAGCGAGATCTGGCCGGACTGGACCTTGAGGGGCTGGGCGGGCAGCGGGTTTGGGGCCGGCCCCGCGACGACCTGCCCGTCAGTCACACTAAAGCGGCTGCCGTGGCAGGGGCAGTCAATCGTCCCGTCCGCAACCTGATCCAGGATGCACTGCATGTGCGTGCACACCGCACTGAATCCCCTGAATTCGCCCGCTGTGGGCTGGGTCACCACCACCCGGGCCGAAGTGAAGATTTTACCCCCGCCCACCGGGATCTCGCTCGTGGTGGTGAGCGCGCCGCTGCCCCCCGCCTGGCCCGTGCCAGCGCCCGTGCCCGTGCCAGCGCTGCCACTGGAGGCCGTCCCGCTCGCCGCGGGTGCGGAACCGCCGCCGCACGCGGCCAGTGTGCCTGCCAGGCCGGCCAGGCCCACGCCGGCGATCAGGCCCCGGCGGGTGGTATTGGCATCGGGCGGCTGGGTCACAGGTGATCCTCCAGGCTGATCGGGTCACGGGTGGGGCTGCTAGCACTCATTAATACGTGCTCGGGCGACCGCCCGTTCAGCAACCGCGCCGTTCGTAATCGCCTGTTAAGAGGCGGTCATAAACCGCGGCAATAAGCGCCGGTTTGCCCGCGCACAATGGCACAAACCCTGGCCAAAATCGCCAGCCCCGGGAAAGAGCACGGAAACCAGCCCCCGGAAAGGCTACGCCGGGCCGGCGACACCGATCAGGTTGCCTTCCGGGTCGGTGAAGTGGCCAACCACCAGGCCCGTCGGGGCCCGCTCGGGACCCATCCGGCGTGTCCCGCCGAGGCTCTCGGCTTTGTGCAGCGCGGCCTCGACATCCGGCACGCCGATATAGAAGATGACGTGGCGGCCGAAGCCTATTCCGCCGCCGACGCCGCCCGGGATCCCGGTCCCGTCGCTGGTCGTGTTGCGTTCCACGAACCCGTAGTTCATCGGCTCCGACACCGCCTCCGCGACCGGGGCGCTCGTGTCGAACTCCCATCCGAACAGCGAGCCGTAGTACCCCCGGAGCTTCTCCGGGTCCGTCCCGATGACCTCGAAATGAACAACTGGCTGCCCCATGGCTGGTCCTTCCCGTGCCGCTAGCCCGGCACCGAGGGTGAAGAGCTACCCCTGATGACCGGGCACCGGCCGGAAACTCATCGCTAGGCGTCGGGCCAGTCGGCCGGGAGGACGTCGGAGCTGGCCCCCATGGCCTCGCGGAGCCGCACGCGGAAGCTTTCGTGCAGCTCGGGCCCCCAGGCGTACTGACTCGGCACCCGGACGGCGCTGAGCAGGATCTCCCGCAGGTCACGGGCGCGCCCACCGCCCTGGGCCAGCGGCAGCGCAGCCAGGGAGTAGATCTGGTCCAGGGCGCCGAACAGCTCGTTGGCGAGCAGCGGCAGCGTCCCGTAGCAGACGGCGGCCTCTACGAACTCTTCCCACCAGGTCGGCGGTTCGCCGTCGTTCCCGGGCGGCACCTCGTCGCCGCCGAACGCACGGCGCAGCCTCGTCCGCACGGCCGTCCGCACGGCCGGGTCGGGATCCTCGAGGCCGCGCTGCCAGACCAGGGCCGCGTCGGCGTCGCGCTCGCGCAGGGGCAGGGTCCGCGCCAGCAGTTCGATGGCGAGCGGCACGATCTCGCCGTCCGCTGATTCGCAGCCCCGGGAGAACGCGTCGATGGCCTGGTCGAGGTAGCCCATTCCCTCGGCGACGTAATCCGCCGGATCCGTGGCCGCCGGATCCGTGGCCGCCTGACCCGGCGCCGGCGCCGATGGCCATCCGGCGGCGGGCCCGGAGGGCCTGTCGGCCGGATCCGTCAATCTCTCGGCGGCCTCATCCGGGATTTGCGTCTCGGCTGTCGTGCCGGGCGGCTCCGGTCCTTCGGCAGTCATGCCGGAAGACTAAAGGGGAACGCCGCGTCCCGGCTAGCCGACAGGACGTTAGCGCCGTCAGCCAGGCCCCATGCCCAGGGCCGGGCGCAGGCGCGAACCTCCGGCCCGGGCGCGAAACCGGCCCGGGCGCGAAACCGGCCCGGGCGCGAAACCGGCCCGGGCGCGAAACCGGCCCAGGCGCGAAACCGGCCCAGGCGAGAAACCAGGTCGGCCATCGGCGAAGATCCGCTGGTCACCGCGTCTCCGTGCCGGGATCCACTGATTTATCCGGTTTATCCGGACGAGCGTTGTCGAAGGGTGCACGTCAATTTGCAGGTAACCAAGATCATCTTCAAGATGACGCTGCTCAGATGGCATCTGCCTGGTTGTGCATCGCGGACCAGATGGCCTGCTCCGCAGCGGGATAGCTCGCCTGCGCGGCGCTGACCAGCATGTTCCGGATCTGGTTGCAACACCTACTACCAGGAGAAGCCCGCTACCAGCAGAGACGCATCCGGCCCTCCATATGTGCCGCACACCCGTCATCGAACTTGTGTCCGAAGAATGTCGGTACCTCGTGAGATGATCCGGTTATGTGTTCCC
>PLRW01000013.1 GCA_003164955.1 Actinomycetota bacterium | reverse complement strand
CGGTCGGCCTCCCGGAGCTGCATTTGTTGAGTCGGCCCGGGGCGCGGTTCCGGTGTTGCCACCGGCCCGTTTCCCCGGACCGCTCGCCGAACCCGCCGTACCGGTCTCCCGGTAACGGGCTCTCCACGGTTCCTGCCGTCAGGCGGGGTTCGTGGTCGGCCAGGGGGCTGGGATCTTGTTGCCCCGGTAGGAGTAACGGGAGACCGTTACATTCTCGATCCGGAAGAACTCGATCCCGTCCGCTGCGATGTGCCACCGCCCGGTGGCGGCGGTCAGGTGGCGGCGGAGCTGGCCCCAGTTCCAGCCGTGGCGTGCCCTCAGCATGTGGGCGAGCCTCCAGAAGGTGAAGGCGTCCAGTTTGCTGAAGGTGTGCTTGGCCACGGCGTATTTGTAATAGCTGGCCCAGCCTCGCATGATCTGGCCCAGCCGGGTCAGGATCGATGCGAGGTCCCACTGCGATGTCTTGTGTGTCAGGGCACGGATCTTTACCTTCAGCGACCGGACAGGCCGGTTATCGATAAAGGTGTAGACGTACCACTTGTTCGTGCCTCTCTTGCGTTTCCACCGGATGCGGAAGTAGGGTCGGGCCGGAGCGCAGTACCGGGATTGCTCCCGGCCTGTTTCCCCGGCCCGCCCTCCGAACCGGACGTGCCCATTACTGTGCATCCGGCTCTCCCCAGGTTCCCTTTGCTAAACGGCTAGATTCGCCGCTGTGCTCGCCCATGGCGTGGGGATATGGTAGCCGCGCCAGCGGTAGCGTGTTACTTCTACCGTCTGCGGCCGGAACATCTCCACTTTCCCCTCGGCTGGCGTATCCCACTTCGCGGTGAGGAAACGCCGGTAGAGAGTCTTCCAGTTGATTCCTTTGTGCCGTTTGCGCAGCCACAACGTGATGCGCCGCCACGTGAACATATCCACATAGTGGAACGTGGCTTTTGACACGCCGTACTGGAAGTAATTACACCATCCGCGCAGTACCGCGTTGACCTGCCGGAGCAGGTCGGCGAGCGTCCGGTGCCGAGACCCGCGTGTCAGCGCCCGCACCTTCCCGGTGATCGAGGCCAGTGCCTTCTTCGACGGGTAGGTGTAGATGTGCTTCCTGGCCGTACCTTTCTTCAGGCGCCGCTGGATGCGGAACCCGAGAAAATCCAGCCCCTCGTCCAGGTGGCAGACCCGGGTCTTGGCCGCCGACAGGCGCAGCCCCAGTGGGGCGAGCACCCCGGCGACCTCCTCCCGCAGCGCCTCCGCGTGCTCTTTGGAGCCGTGCACCATGATCACGAAATCGTCCGCGTAGCGGACGATTCGGTAGGTGGCCCCGCCGCGCCTGCGGTGCGCTGCCCGCCGCCAGGCTGTGCCGTGCGCATCATATCTGGCGCAGAAATGCTCATCCAGCGCCGACAATGCGATATTGGCGAGCAGCGGCGATAGAATACCGCCCTGAGGAGTGCCGGTAACCGAATCCCTGAATTGCCCTCCTTCAGCCATGATGCCTGCCTTCAGGAAAGACTTAACCAGGGCCAGGACCCGCTTGTCTCCGATTCTCTCCCGGATCCGGCGCACCAATTCCGGATGCGAGATCTCATCGAAACACGCCTCGATATCTGCCTCAAGAACCCAATGATATCCCTGGGTCCCGAAGTGGTGGATCTCAGCGATCGCGTCCTGCGCCCGCCTCCGTGGACGGAAACCGTATGACACCGGCTTAAAATCCGCCTCGAAAATGGGCTCCAGTACCAGCTTCACGGAAGCTTGCACCAGGCGGTCCATCGCGGAGGGAATACCCAGGCTCCTGAATTTCCCCGGACTGCCCTTCGGGATCAGACGCTCCCGCACCGGCAGCGGGGTGAACACGCGGCCCTTCAGCTGCACCCGCGTCTCCGCCAGGAACCCCGCGACGTCACCGCCCGCGACGATGGACTGGGGAGAAACCCCGTCCACCCCCGCCGTGCGCGCTCCCTTGTTCTTGCGCACCCGGTCCCAGGCCACCACCAGGAACGCCGGGTCGCATACGAGGTTATACAGATCATCGAACCGGCGGCCCGCATCCCGGGCCACCCAAAGGTGCAGCTTGGCCTGCATACGCAATACCCGCGGCAGCGCCTCATCGAGGCCCGGCCACGGCTCACCGGTATTCACCAGCGCCTCCTGTCCTTGCAGGCCGCAGTGCCTGAACCTGCTGGGCCCCTTCGCCGTGCACGCGGCTTTCCCGCGCCCGGACTACTACGGGCCCTCCGCCCCACCCCCGGCTATCAGCGGACGACGCGCCTGCCCGCCACGCCCCTGCCCGGACGGCCGGGACGAGACGGGAACCAGGGGTGGTTCCCACGTTCACCATCTATCGATCGCCGGGTTAGGCCCCCAGCTTTGCCCCAGCGGCATCGCCATGGTTACGCCGCAGTCCTTCGCCATGGCCTCCCGGACCGGCCTAGGTAATCCGGCCCGCGAGTTCCCCGCCCGCAATGAGGGGACAGGTACGCACCGCACCCCAGCCCGTATCCACCGGATTTGAGCTGGTTCGACTCTTGAGGAGCTTTAAGACACTGGTTCCTGTCGTAGGCCTTCCCGTCTCGCTAGCCGGACCCGCGCCATCCGGTAGTGCTGACGCGTCCCGTCATTGTCAGGGCTGCTCCCGCCCTCCCCGCCGTCTCCCGGTTCAGGCTGCCCTCAGCTTCGCTACGCTGCTGCGACAGCGCAGCGGTGGCGGTCTTTCACCTCCACTCGAATAGAGTGAGGTCGACCCGGAGCGCGGTG
>PLRW01000305.1 GCA_003164955.1 Actinomycetota bacterium | reverse complement strand
AGCGCTCACCCGCGCCGGGGCGTGGAGTGACACCGGGCCCGTGATCGCCGCCGTGGCCACCTCGGGCAGCGGGATCACCTCGGCCCGCGCGGCCGCCGTCCTGCACCGCGCCGCCGCCCACGCTGCGGCGCATGGCCCGGCCAGTGTCGCCGACGCTATCCGCGACCTCGCCGGGACGCCGTGATCACTTCGGCCGCAGGCTGATCCGCACATGAATAGGCCCCGCGCGTAACCTGTCAGTTGTCGAGACTGAACAGAGAACGAGGCGGGGCCTTATGCAGGACGGTAGCACGCTCGGCGGACGGCTGGCATCGGTCAGGAAGCGCCGCGGGCTGACCCAAAAGGAACTCGCGCGCACCTCTGGCGTGTCCCTCTCGCTGGTGCGGAAAGTCGAGCAGGGCGACCACGACAGTGTGCGCCTGGAGACGGCCAGGAAACTCGCCGTCGCGCTGAAGGTGCCGACTACGGTTCTGATGACGAACTCCGATCGTGAGACACCGGATCCGGTCACCGTGGACGAGTGGGAACCCGTCAGGCGGGCGCTCGCCGGCCTTGACGGCCAGCCGGACGAGCAGCCGACCGCCGAAGGCGTCTCCGCGGCGGTCGCGGCGATACGGCCGGCCGTGGCCGGCAACAGGTTCACCGCGATACGGCCCGCGCTGGCCGCGCTGGTCCGGGACGCCAGCGTGCTCGACCGGGACGACGAGGCCAGCCGCCAGGCACGATTCCGCGCCCTGAACATGACCGCATGGGTACTGACTCAGGTGCGCCAGTGGGAAACGGCCATGCTGACTCTCGACCAGGCGGCCGACGCGGCGTGCGGGCAGCTCGACCACGCCGAGGCCGTCAAGACCCGCGTATGGCTCCTGCTACGGCAAGGCGAACTCGCCAAGGCGAGAGACACGGCGATCACGTGGGCCGACAGGATCGAGCCGCGGCTGTCCCGCGCGACTAACCGGGAGCTGTCCCTGTGGGGCGCGTTCCTGCTCAACGTGGCGAACGCCGCGATACGCGACAACAGGCCGGGCGAGGCACACGACGCGCTGAAACTCGCCAGGGCCGCGGGAGACTGTATCGGCCGCGAGGTCATGTCAGATAGCAGCACCACGCGGCTATTCGGCCCCGTGGCCGTCGCTTACAACCGCGCCGAAACGTACGCGATCGACGGCCAGCCCGAGAAAACGCTCGCGATTGACGAGAGCATCCCGCCCGACGTGCTCGCGCCCACCGAGATCACCAGGCTCCGTCATCAGCTCGACGTCGCCAGCGCGCTCGCGCAGCTGCGCCGCTACGCCGACGCCGTCGCGGTCATGCAGGAGACGCACCACGCCGCGCCCGAATGGCTGCCGCAGCAGCGCTACGCCGCCGACATCCTGCGGAAGATCGTCAAGGGGCGCCGCACTCTGACAGCGGACATGCGCGAGCTGGCCGACGCCGTGCGGCTGCCCCTGTAGCAGCGCAATTGGCACTCGGGTAAGGGGCCCGGCCAAAGTGCCATTCCGTATTGATCTCCGTTCTGTTTGCCTGTTGCCCATTCCGCATTTACATGCAATGGCACGACCGGGAGAAACGATCGGAGATAAGCCGAAATGCAATCGGGCAATGACCCCGGAACGGCACCGCAGCCGGACATCCGCGCTCAGGTCAGGGCACTGCGGGAGAAGTTCCCCCGGCACAAGTTCGCGCTCATCGGCGAGGGCAGTATCCAGGTGACCCGCCAGGACGACACGGCTAGGCCGCCCGGCTGGCTGCTGATCAGCAGCGACCCGGAGAAGATCCGCGCCGACCTGGAGGGCCAGTCGTGAGGTTCAGCGAGGACAGCGCCGAGGACCTGGACAGGGCACGCGCGGCCGTGGCGGAATGGCGCCAGCAGCACCCGGAGGACACGGCCGAGCAGCTCGTCACCGCGATCGGCGGCCAGTTCCACAAGGATTACGGGCCGGTGCTCCGCGGGATCCTGTTCGCGGTCGACCGGGACCGGGCCGCCGGGAAGTGAGGTCCATGAGCACCGGATTAGCCGGGGCGCTCGAAGATCTCCGGCGGAACGCTGCCGGTGAACTCAGGGATCTGCGCCGGAACTGGGGCGGCGCGTACGAGATCACCGGGCCCCCCGTCTGGCGCGCGGTGCGCCGCGACGATCAGGTCACGCTGATCGCCACCGGGCCCGGGAAACTGCGGGACCTGATCACGGCGGACTACACGGCCCGGCCGGTTCCCAGGTCCCTCGCTGCGGTGCCCTGTCGCGCGGCCGCGGCGCCTGCCGTCCTCGAGCTGCATCCCCTGATGCCCCCGGCCGAGGTCGCCGATGCGTTCGGCGTCGACTCGCGGACGGTCGCGCGGTGGGAGGACACGGGGGAACTGGACAGCGTCCGCCTGCCCAGTGGTATCCGCCGGTACTTCCGCGCCCAGGTCGAGGCGCTCCTCCGTGGTGAGGCGCTCACCCCTGAGCAGGTTCGCGCGCTGCGGGAGGAACTCGCGGACCGCGCCCAGGGCCGCCCGATGGGCTGCACCGGAGAGGACTCCTGAGACCGGCGGTCTTAGGGTGAAGCGGGCGCGGGGGGAAGGTGCACCCCTCGCGCCCCCGGGCGGCCGGCGGTGGCAGTACGGTGAGCGGTCATGGATTACCGGAGACCCGCGGCCGCGGCCGCCATGCTGCTCATAACCGGATGCGGCACATCTGCCGTCACGCGCGCTGGTACCGCGCCCCAGCCATCCGCCACCGCCTCGCTTCCCGCCGGATGCGCGAGCGCCCTGCGGTTACTGCCGTCCTCGCCGCCAGCGACCGCACAGGAAGCGGCCGATGAGACCACCGCGCTCGGCGGCAGGAAAGGCACCACGCTGGACGCCATGATGGACGAGGTAGCCGCGGATGCGTCCAGCATCGGCATGGACCTCGACACGGGCGCCGGGAACGTGACCCGTGACGTGGCCACGTACGAGTCGGACGTGGCCGCGCTGCGGGGCTATTGCCGGTAGCCGACTGGCGCTTACCGCAGAAATCCCCACGGTGTCACCCTGCGCCGCACTGGCCATCCGTGCAGCTCGCTGGGTCCGCTATCGCGGAAAATACACCGCTTCCTGCGGTACGGCACGGAAGCTGTCACGACACCCCTACCGCGGCGCTGATGGCCAGCTGGATGGCCTGTATCTGCTCGGGGTCGGGGAACCGTGAGACGCCGTTGAAGTTCACGACCACCGGGTTTCCCCCGCCGCCGCCGGGCCTGGCCGCCCCGCCGCCCCATCCGCTGCGCTCCAGCAGATCGTTCAGCATCCCCCAGCTGGCCGCCTGCTTGCCGTACGCGTGGCCCGCGGCGCCGGCATCCCAGGCATGCCTGCCGTCGACGTACCCGCCGCCGGCGTACCCCGGCGGGGGCGGGAGCGATGCCTCAAGGGCCGACGTGAACGCGGCGTTGTTGCCGTTGTACGCGCCGGTCAGCCACGTCCCGAGATCCGCGGGGGATGTGCCGCTGTAGCTGCTGACGTAACCGCCCGCGGCGAAATGATGGGGGCTGACGGCGGCCTGCATGGAGTTGAGGCTGTCGAACAGGCCNNCCGGTCGCACCCCCGGTTGGCGTGGGGAGGATACCGCCGACACCGGTCGTCCCGGTCAGGGCTTCCTGGATGCTCCACGTGCCTGTCGCGGTTTCCGTCAGGGCCACGTTCTTGCTCGCCGGGATGCTCGTGATCGAGGTGGTGAGGCCGTTGACGAGCACCGTGGCCTGCTGCGCGGTCAGTCCAGCGTTCTCAAGATCCTTGATCATCTGCTGCCGCGCGGACTGGTATGCCGTGGACTGGGTGCCGTTGTTCTGGATCGCATTCGTGAGCTGCGCGCCGTCCGTTTGTGCGGTCTGCGCATTGCCACCCGCGCTGATGAGCTGCGCCGAGAACTGGCCTTCCAGCGTTTGCGCCGCTGTCT
>PLRW01000027.1 GCA_003164955.1 Actinomycetota bacterium | reverse complement strand
CTGGCACTCAGCGTGCCGACCATGCCGAGCCCACTACCGGCCAGCGCGAGCGTGGCGGCGCCGGCCGCGATCTTTGCCATGAAGGACATTCAGGTTCCTCCCAATGGAACGACGACCGTGCTTCGGGCACGGATGAAGGGGGACCACCCCCCAGCAGACATCAGCGATCCGTACATGAATAAGTACGGTGCGTGCTGGTGCCTGCTCGTAAGTGGTTCCGGCCTGGCGGAAATGCTGCGGATTAGCGGTCAGATGGGCCGCAAAAGGGGCATGGCCGCCCCTAGCTCGGCGAGGCGTTACCCAAGCGACGCGGTTTCGGTACAAAAGCCGAAGCCGCGGCATAGGCGGCATGGCTAATATCAGACACTGGTCTCCGTCCCTCCTGTGCAGGGCGAGATTCAAGGCTCTGCCCGGTGAATTGCGGTCACCGGGCAGAGCCGCCTTTTTGTGGCGGCCGTCGCGTGCCAATTTGCCTTCGTTGACGGGCTTTTCGAGACCCCGTATTAGCAGGACGCAGGAAGGCGTGACACGGTTGACGCGGACGGATAAATTATGGCTCTCCGTAATCAGATTTTTATACTGTCCGCATCTGATTGCTAACTGAGTGTATCCGCGTAGCCGGGTGCGGCAACCCCCGCAACCGAACTGTGACCTGGCTGTCCTGGGGAAATTGCTGATTTAAGTCATATATATACGCTGCGTTACTGCCAGGCCGCCCCCCATAAGGCAGTTACATTTAGTAGCTGAAATCGAGATATTCTGGCCCCCTCGCCCGGTCGTCATTCCGCCCGGCAATGCCGGCCATAGTGACCGTTGTTACGCTGTGGACACATGCGGGAAATATGCCGTAAAAGGACAACAGAGAAAGGCGCCGGCATGAAAACAGCGAGTCCCCGGTCGTGAATGCCGCCCGCATTCCCTGCGTCGGCGCCGTCGTCCGGGACGGCGCCGGCCGGCTGCTGCTCATCAAGCGCGGGCATGACCCCGAGGCCGGGCGCTGGTCGCTGCCGGGCGGCCGGATCGAGCCCGGCGAGACCGACGCGGAGGCCCTGGTACGGGAGATGCGCGAGGAAACCGGGCTGACCGTGCGCCCCGGGCCCCTGCTCGGCGCGGTGGAACGGCCCGGGCCGGGCGGCAGCGTCATCGACATCCGCGACTACGAGGCCGCCGTGACGGGCGGGACCCTGGCCGCCGGGGATGACGCCGCCGACGCACGCTGGGTCGCCGCCGCGGACATGACGCGCCTGCCGCTGACGTCCGGCCTGGCCGCCGCGCTCGCCTCATGGGGCGTGCTGTAGGGCGGCCCCGTCTGATCCGGCCCCGTCTGATCCGGCGAGGAGTTGATCCGGCGAGCAGCAACAGCACATTTTGGTCACAATTAGTACAGGATCAATGACACCACGCGCGTTACGGCTCTGTGGTTTCGTCCGTGCGGGCGGGGTTCATAGCATGAGGGCATGACGTCCTCCACCGTGTCCTCCCCCACCGCCGAACAGGTCTCCCGCGCGCTCGCCGGCGTGAACGATCCGGAGATCCACCGGCCCATCACGGAACTCGGCATGGTCAAGAACATAGACATCGCACCGGACGGCTCCGTCCGGGTGGATGTCTGGCTCACGGTCTCGGGCTGCCCGCTGCGGGACACGATCACGCGCGAGGTGACCGCCGCGGTCAGCGCCGTCGAGGGGGTGTCGCGGGTGCGGGTGGAACTCGACGTGATGAGCGACGAGCAGCGCCGGGCGCTGCAGACCCAGCTGCGCGGCGGCCAGCCGGTCCCGGAGATCCCGTTCGCCCAGCCCACCTCGCTGACCCGGGTCTTCGCGGTGGCCAGCGGCAAGGGCGGCGTCGGCAAGTCGTCGGTGACGGTCAACCTGGCCGTGGCCCTGGCCGCCTCCGGGGCGAAGGTCGGGATCGCGGACGCCGACATCTACGGGCATTCGGTGCCCCGGATGCTCGGGGTCACCGGGACACCGACGCAGGTAGAAAAGATGATCATGCCGCCGTCGGCGCACGGCGTGAAGGTCATCTCCATCGGGATGTTCACCAAGGGCAACGCGCCGGTGGTCTGGCGCGGCCCCATGCTGCACCGGGCGCTCCAGCAGTTCCTGGCCGACGTGTACTGGGGTGACCTCGACGTCCTGCTGCTCGACCTGCCGCCCGGCACCGGGGACATAGCCATCTCGGTGGCCCAGTTTCTGCCCAGCGCCGAGCTGCTCGTGGTGACCACGCCGCAGATCGCGGCGGCCGAGGTCGCCGAGCGGGCCGGCGCCCTGGCCACGCAGACCCATCAGCGCATCGCCGGCGTCATCGAGAACATGTCGTATCTGGTCTGCCCGCACTGCGGGGAGCACACCGACATCTTCGGTTCCGGCGGCGGCGAGACGGTCGCCGCGGCGCTGACCCGGATCACCGGGGCGCAGGTCCCACTGCTCGGCCAGGTGCCCATGGACACCCGCCTGCGCGAAGGCAGCGACCAGGGCCACCCTCTGGTCCTCAGCGACCCGTCCTCCCCCGCCGCCGCCGAGCTAACCAAGATCGCCGCCGGCCTCAACACCCGCGCCCGCAGCCTAGCGGGCCGCTCCCTCCCCCTGAGCCCCATCTAGCGACGGCCGCTCCCTAACGGCACCACAGCGGGTTACGGAGCGCATTCGGGGGTCCCGGGGGTCGCCCTCGGGTCAGCACAGCGACCCCAGGCGAAGGCCTTTGCCTGGGGTCGCTGTGCCGGTGTGGCAGGCAGACCACCGCCCGGGCGGATCGTATTGATCTCCGCCCGGGCGGTGCGCCGGTCAGTCTCCGGAGCCGAGCGGCATGCCGCTCATCCCGGCGTGATGGCGATAATCGTCGTCACGGTGTTCACCGGCGAGCGGGCGCCGTCAGGGCGAGACCACGTTCGACCACGCGGAGTAGCCGGCCACGTTCCACGCCAGCACCCGGTCGTGTCTGGCCCGGTTACTATCGTTTCTGCCAAGGCATCTGAAAGCTTCAGTCAAGCCGCCAAGAAATAACCGCCATGCCTGCATATATCGACGCAGAATGCGCATATCCCGGGACACCTAAATCAGAAATCAGGTCCGGGCCGTCTTAATCGCCGCATACATCGCCACGATCGCGTGACGCGGCCGCCCCCGGCACCGCTTAGAACGGTTAAAAGGTCAAGGTCTAATTCTGCGGTGGTTCGGGTTCGAGGCTGAGTCCGGTCTGGACGTCGGCGAGTACCGGACGCGGGTTACGGCGAGGCGATCGTTACCGGCCCGGTGAGTGGCCGGTGTGTACGGCGAAGTACCCCATCGGGCGCGGAGCGCGTGCTGGGGGTTCCGGGGGGTCGCCCCCCCGGGTCAGAGAGCCCCCCGGACTAAGTCGCCTCGTTGTCGAAGGGGGGTTCTTCGCCGGGGAGGAGGGCACCGGCCTTCGGCGGGGAACTGACCGTGGCCTCGCTGCCGTTGTGGCCGTTCATTTCGCCGTTGAGGTCGCTGAGCAGATGCTTCTGGACGAAGCGCCGCGGGTTCAGGTCATCGATGTCGAAGTCGGCGAACTCCGGGCCGAGGCCCTCGCGCAGGTCAGCCTTGGCGCCGTCGGCGATACGCCGCAGTTCGCGCAGCGCCGTACCGGCCTTGGCCGCCATCTTGGGCAGCTCGTTCGGACCGAACACCACCAGTGCGATAACGGCAAGCACCAGCAGCTTCCACGGGGACAGGTCGAACACCGGGGTCTCCAACGGCCATTCACGCCAGCGACGGGGTGCCGCTTCGGCTCCACTGTAATCCGTCCGGCCGCCCGGCGGGCAGGGGCGGCCGGGCACATCGGCCCGCACCTGCCCGCGTACGGGCCCGCGTACTGGCCCGCGTCACTGATCAGCGGAACGGATTCACCCAGGTGGCCAGGCGGCCGAATCCCTGCGAGAGCCGTTTCCAGAAGCCCGGCGGCTTGTTGTAGGGCAGCGTGTCCACGGCCTTATCGAGGGTGGCCGCCGGTGCGTCGGCCATGACCGTGAAGACGAAACCACGGCCTTCCCAGGTGATGCCGGGCTGATCCGGCCGGCCGGTATACACGTCGCGGCCGTCCAGGGTGATCTTCTGCCAGCCGGCCAGCTTGGCGGGCAGGACGCCCCGCTGCATGAACACCGACACCACGAACAGGCCGTCGGAATACCCCAGATCGAGGACCTGGCCCGAGCGCGTGGGGGCCGCGCCCGCCTCGAACAGGGACAGGCCGCCGGGCAGGGCGGCGGGAACCGGCCAGCCGCGCGCCCGCAACTGGGTCAGGTCCACCGCGGCGAGCCGCGTTCCGGACGCCGCGCTCTTCGCGGGCGCGGCGGAAGTGGCGGGCCCGGTGTCCGCGGCGGACGCGCCCACCTCGAGGTCGATGAAGACGTCCTCGCTGATCAGGTGAGCGCCGGAGTCGAACACCTCGCGGCGCAGCGGCAGCTTGGTCACCTGGTCCAGCCAGAACCGCGCCGCCAGTGAGCCGTCCTCGCGCCGTGCCTCGACCACCTGCGCGGACCGGCTGTCCGCCGAACCCGTGCCCAGGTAGGCCAGATCGTAGTGGGCGCCCAGCAGCGCGACGAGCTGCCCGGTGACCCCGAGCACGCCCTCGGGGGCATGGCTGTCGGTGTCGTCCGACACGCTCGGCTGCTGCGCCGGGCTGACCGGCGCGGTCCCGGCCACGGCCGACTGGACCAGCGTGTCCCCCCCGCTGTGGTGCCAGATATTCGCGATCACGGTGGTGTCACCGCCCGCGCCCCACGCAGACACCATCTCCACACCCTCGTAGGAGACGCGGGAACCGGCCTGCGCCGCCTCCTGCAGCAACTGCAGGCCGGGCCCGCCGTCGCGGGGCGGCCCCGGCTTGAGAACCGGCTGGCTGGCCGTACCGGCCGGCCGCTTCCCGGAGCTCGTGGCGGGGGACGATGGGCCGGCCGCCCGGGTGCAGGCGGTCACGAGCAGGCACGGCACCAGCAGCGCCGTCATCGCGGCGATCGTCGCCAGCGGGCCCAGCGGGCCGGCGGGCCGGGACATGAGCGGTTTCATGGTGCGGGCGACGAACTGCTGAGCGCCGGAACGGGGACGACGGCTGGGCCGCCGACGGGGACCTCGCCGGTGGTGATGGCGTGCTCGGCGCTGTACATCTCGATGGGCGGCGTGACCCGCGGCCCGGGCGCGGGCGGGCTGCCGCCCACCGTGAACGCGGTCACGCCCAGGCCCGCCAGCACGCACGACGCGACGCCGAGCGCCACGTAGCGGCCGCGGCGCCGGTTCACCCGGCGGCCGGGGAGCGGTGCCGGTGCGCCCGGCCCGGGGATCTCGATGAGCCGCTGGGTCAGGTCGTCGCCGGCGGCCAGGTCCGGTAGCCCCCACATCCGCTTCTTCAGCGCGCGCAGTTCGTTGGCCTCGGCCCGGCACGCGGCGCACGTGACCAGGTGGGCGTATACCCGGTCCCGTTCGGTGGCGCCGAGCTCACCGTCGATGAGGGCCGTGAGACGGCGTCCCAGGTGGCTCACTGGCGCCGCTCCCCCGGCCCGGCCCCGGCCTGCCCGTCGATTTCCGCCAGCGAGGCGGCCCGGCGCGGGCGGCGGTGCTCGAGAGCTGTCCGGAGCTGCGCGCGGCCGCGGTGGATCCGGCTCCGGACCGTGCCGAGCTTGACACCGAGGGTGGCCGCGATCTCCTCGTACGACAGGCCCTCGATGTCGCACAGGACCACGGCCGCGCGGTACTCCGGCGCCAGATCCCGCAGCGCGGCCTGGATGTCACCGTCCAGATGGCGCTCGTCGAAGGCCTCAGCGGGGCTCGGGTCGCCGCCCGGCAGGCGCCCCGCGTGGTCATGGCTGAGGCCCTCGAACCGGATCCGCTGCTTGCGGCGGGCGGAATCCAGGAAGAGGTTGGTGGTGATCCGGTGCAGCCAGCCCTCGAACGTGCCGGGGGTGAAGTTCGCCAGGGACCGGAACACGCGCACGAAGACCTCCTGGGTGAGGTCCTCGGCGTCATGCGGGTTGCCGGTCAGCCGGTAGGCGAGGCAATACACCCTGGCCGAATGGGTACGGACGACGTCGTCCCAGCTCGGGGCGGTCCAGGGGGACGTAGGGCCCACCTCGTCCACGGCATAACTCCCTCGCATCGTCTCGCGCTCCGGTGAGAGCCATGGTGCCCGCAATTCTCTGCTCGTGCCAGCCGCCTACCGACATAACTAACGGCCGGGCGGGGCGAATTGGTTCCCGCGCCGACCGGGGGGGCACTAGGCTCCGTTCCGGATCCATTTTTCTTCCCGGGGGAGGAACTTATCGCGAACCTGCAGGCAGCACTCGACTACGCGGACGGCTACCTTCCTGAAGACGAGCCNNTGCTGCGCGGCATGCGGCCGGACGCCGTGCTGACGAGCGTCGACGTGGAACCCGAGTACCAGCGGATGGCGCGCAAGGCGTTCGCGCAGGCCGGGTTCGCCGCGAGTCGGTACCGGCTGATCCTGGGCCGCGCGCTGGACGTGCTGCCCCGGCTGTCCGACGGTACCTACGACATGGTGTTCTGCGACGCGGACAGCCGCGAGTACCCCGACTACCTGGAGGCCGCGCTGCGGCTGTTGCGGGTCGGCGGCATCGTGGCGTTCGACGACGTGATCGTGCCGCCGGAACTGGCGGGCTCGGCGGGGGCCGGCGCCGAGGCCGCGGACTGGGCGGGCCCGGGCGCCGCGCAGGTGCACGAACTCGCCGAAGTGATGCGCGCGGACGACCGGCTCATGCCGCTGTTCCTGCCCGTCGGCGAGGGCATGCTCGCGGCCGTGAAGCGTTCCTGAGTCTTTCGCCTAACTGGTCAGCCGTCTAACTGGTCAGCCAGTGCAGCAGCAGCCGGGTGCCGAAGCCGGTCCCGCCCTTGGTGATCTCACCATCGTCCCCGCCGGCCCGGGCGGGCCCCGCGATGTCCAGGTGCGCCCACCGGCGGCCGCCGGTGAACTCGCGCAGGAACATGGCCGCCACGATCGACCCGGCCTGCCCGTTCCGCGCGCCGTTCATGCTGCTCGGGATGTGCGCGAGGTCCGCGGTCGCCGAGGTGAGGGCGCTGGCGTAATCGGCGGGCATCGGCATCCGCCACAGCGGCTCCCCGGCGGCGGCCCCGGCCTCGGTCAGCGCCGAGGCCAGCTCGTCGTCGCTGGCGTAAAGGGCGCCGACCGACGCCCCCAGCGCGATCCGGGCCGCCCCGGTCAGGGTGGCGAGATCGACGGTGACGAAGGGATCGAGCGCCGCGCCGGCGTACGCGAGGAGATCGGCCAGGACCAGGCGGCCTTCGGCGTCGGTGTTCAGCACCTCCACCGTCCGGCCCCCGAAGGTGCTGATGATGTCGCCCGGCCGCATCGCCGACCCGGACGGCATGTTTTCCGCCGCGGCAATCAGCCCGGTCACGCGGGCCCGCACGCCCAGCGCCGCGAGCGCGGACATCACGGCGATCACCGCGGCGCCGCCGGCCATGTCGGTCTTCATCAGCTTCATGCCGTCGTTGGGCTTCAGCGAGAGGCCGCCGCTGTCGAAGGTGATCCCCTTGCCAGCCAGGACGACGTGCGGGCCCGCGCCCGCCGGCGCGTAGGTGAGCTGAATCATGCATGGCGGGTGCTGCGACCCGGCCCCGACGGCCACGATGCCGCCGAATCCGTCCCGGGCGAGCTCGGCGGTGCCCCGGACCCGGACACCGAGGCCGTGCCGTTCGGCGACCTCGACCGCGCGGGCCGCTAGCCAGTCCGGGGTCTTGATGCCGGATGGCGTGTTGATCAGGTCACGGGCCAGCGCCACGGCCGCCGCGATCGTCGCGGCCCGGGCCGGCCGCCGGTCGCCGGCCTCCGGCGCCGCCGGCAGCAGGAGCCGGACGGAACGGCCGCCGTCGGGGCTGGTGCCGGCGGTGGCGGAACTGGCGGCCTTGTCGCGCATCGAGAACTTGTAGCCGCCGAGGAGCAGTCCCTCGGTGAACGCGTCCGCGTCGTTGCCGGTGGCGCCGTCCGGCAGCGCGGCCACGGCCTTCTGGCCACGCTGGAGGTGGCGGGCCAGCGCGGCACCGGCGCGGCGGAAGTCGGCGGGGGTGCCGTCGCCCACACCCAGCAGGATCAGCGGGATCACGCCGTCCGGCGTCCGGGCCGCCACGCGTATGACCTCGCCGACCTTGCCGGTGAGGTCATACGCGGAGATCGCCTCGGCCGCGCTCAGGCCGGTGACCGTGGCCAGGGCCGCGGCGCCGACGCCGACGCCGGTCAGGGACGCCCAGTCGGGGTTCCCTTCGTCGCCCGCCTCCCCCGCTTTCCCGGGTCCAGCCTTCCCGGGCCCGGCCTTCCCTGGCCCGGCCTCGCCGGGCGCCCGGCGGACCTCCGGGCGCCGGACAGGGACCGCGAGGAGGGATGCGCCGGCGGTACCGCCCGGGCGGGTGAGCAAATCGTCCAGCAGTGGCCGCTCCGCCGCGGTCACCGTGGTGACGTCTATATCGACCGGCAAGACTTAGCCGGGGACGACAGTCTTGAGGGCATCGCCGAGCTTGGCAGCCTCATCAGCGGACAGCTCGACAACCAGGCGGCCCCCACCCTCCAGGGGCACGCGCATCACGATGCCGCGTCCCTCTTTGGTGACCTCCAGCGGACCGTCGCCCGTCCGCGGCTTCATCGCCGCCATCCTGCACCCCTTCTTCCCTGGATCCGCGCCGGACTCTTCTGGCTCAACAATCCGCGGTCCCGGCGCCTGCGGCGGAACCGGCCAGCCTCAACCGTCTCTATTAGTCGCCCTATTATCCCGTGTTCGGACGCAGAATGGTAATGATCGCGTTCGAGCGCCCGACGAGCCGAGGGGACGACAATGACGGACAGCGTGGTCTATGAGACGGCCGAGACGGTCGCCGTCATCAGGCTGAACCGGCCTGCCGCGATGAACGCGCTGACCGCCGAGATGAAGACCAGCCTGCTGGCCGCGCTGCGGCGGGCCGCCGCGGAACCGGTCCGCGCGGTCCTCATCACCGGCCACGGCCGTGGCTTCTGCGCAGGCCAGGACCTGGTTGAACACGCGGAACTGCTGGAGGCGGGCGATAAAGCGCTCAACACGGTCCGCGAGCATTACAACCCGATCGTTACCGAAATCATGACCATGCCGAAGCCGGTCGTCGCCGCCGTGAACGGGGTGGCGGCGGGCGCGGGCGCGGCCCTGGCGTTCGCCTGCGACTTCCGCGTGGCGGCCCGCTCGGCGAGCTTCGTGATGTCGTTTTCGCTGGTTGGACTGGGGCCGGACTCGGGCGTGTCGTGGACGCTGCCGCGGCTGGCCGGCCTGGCCACGGCCACCGAACTGCTGATGCTGGCCGAGACGGTCCCCGCGGACCGCGCGCTCAGCCTCGGCCTGGTGACGTCGGTGGTCCCGGACGACGAGTTCAGCGAGAGCGCGCTCGACCTGGCCCGGCGGCTCGCGGCGGGCCCGACCCGGTCCTACGCCGCCATCAAGGCGGCCCTGCGGTACGCGGCCTCCCACGGCCTGGCCGATTCCCTGGAGGAGGAAGCGGAACTTCAGGCCCAGCTAGGCCAGACCGCCGACCACCGCGCCGCCACCGAGGCCTTCGTCCGCAAGGAGCGCCCCCGCTACCAGGGCCGCTAGCCGCGCTGCCCCGTGCCGGCTACGGCCGGGCGCCTCGTTACCGGCCCAGCGACCCCAGGCCGGAGGCCTGGGTGAGCGGCCGGTGCTGTCGGCGGGAACCGCAGCAGGACCTACGGCGAGGCGTTCGTAACCGGCCCAGCGAACCGGGCCTNNTGGCCGGTGTGTCGGCGAAGTACCCTAGCGGGGCGCGGAGCGCAGCGGGGGGTTCGGGGGGTCGTCCCCCGGGCTAGCACAAATGCTCACCGAAGAATTTCAGGATGCGGCGCCACGAGTCCTCCGCGGCATCCTCCTGGTAGCCCATCCGGGCCGCATGGGCCAGCGGCGCAAGGGCGGGACCGGTCTCGTTCATGAAGCGGTGCCCGGCCCCGGGGTAGATCTTGATGTCGTGCGGTACGCCCAGCTCGGTCAGCGCCCGCTCCAGCCGTTCCGGCGGGTCCACCCCCATCGGGTCGCGCCCGCCGTAGCTGCCCACCACCGGGCACGCGCCCTCCAGAGCGTGCTGGGGGGCGGCCGGCACCATCCCGTAGTTCACGCTCACCACGGTGAAACCGTCCCGTGGCGCGCACAGCAGCGCGAAGCCGCCGCCCATGCAGAAGCCGATCACCCCGGTCTTGCCGGAGCAATCCGGCCGGGAGGCCAGCCACGCCCGCGCGGCCTCCAGCATCGTGAAGGCCGGCCCCGATTCGGCCTTCAGCTGCCGGATCGCGCCGCGGACGCAGCGCACCCACGGCTTGCCCAGGTAAAGGTCAGGCGCGAACGCGAGGTACCCGGCGCGGGCGAGCCGGTCAGCGTGCTGCCTGATGCCATCGGTCAGGCCGAGCGCCTCGTGGATGACCACGACACCCGGCCATCGCTCCGGGGGCGGGACCGTCCCCGGCCCGCCGGGCACGGACAGATACCCGTGGGTGACGCCGCCGTCCGCAGGGTATGGGAGATCAGGCATGCGCACAATGTCTCATACCGTCTCGGCCCGGTTACCGCTCGCCCTGGCTTACCGGCCTGGCTTACCGGAGGGGCGAGGCTGGCTTACCGGAGGGGCGAGGCCGGCACGTCAGCCAGCGAAGGCGACGTAGATGAGATAGCCGTTCAGGGCGATGATCACGAGCGCGATGCCGGCGGTCACCGCGGTCGTCAGGCCCCGGTTCACCAGGGCGCCCATGACGTCGGCGCGCCGGGTCAGCAGGACCAGCGGCACCAGCGCGAACGGGATCCCGAACGAGAGCACGACCTGGGAGATCACCAGGCTCGCGGTGGCCGGAAGGTTGAGCCCCAGGACGACCAGCGCGGGCAGCATGGTGATCGCACGCCGGGCGAACAGCGGGATCTGGCGGTGCACAAACCCCTGCATGACGACCTGGCCCGCGTAGGTGCCGACGCTGGAGGACGACAGCCCGGAGGCGAGGAGCGCGACCGCGAACGCGAGCGCGGCGCCGCCGCCGATGAGGTGCCCGAGCCCGGCGTGCGCCGCGGCCAGCGAGTTGGCCGCCCGGCCGCCGGTACGGCTGAACAGTGCGGCGGCCACGAAGAGCATGGCCAGGTTGATCAGCCCGGCGGCCCCGAGCGCGACGACCACGTCGATCCGCTGGAACTTCAGCAGTTCCCGGCGCTCGGCGTCGTCGTGGCACGCCACGCGGGACTTCGTCAGCGCCGAATGCAGGTAGATCACGTGCGGCATCACGGTGGCCCCGATGATGCCGGAAACCAGCAGCAGGCTGCTCGACGGCAGGTGCGGGACGAAGCCGCCGGCCATGGCGGCCGCAGACGCGTGCACGGCGACCAGGTCGTAGGCGAACCCCAGCGACACGATGCCGAGCAGGGCGGTGATGGCGAGTTCGAAGCGGCGATGCCCGCGCTGCTGCAGAGCCAGGATGCCGAACGCGACGACCGCGGTCATCAGCCCGGCCACCAGGGGCGTCACGTGGAAGAGCAGGTTCAGCCCGATCGCGGCGCCGACGAACTCGGCCAGGTCGGTCGCGATCGCGATCAGCTCGGCTTGCCCCCACAGCACCCGGGTGACGGTGCGCGGGAACAGCTGACGGCACAGTTCGGGCAGGTCACGGCCGGTGGCCACGCCCACCTTGGCCGACAGGTACTGCACCATCATGGCCATCAGGTTGGCCAGCGCGACGACCCAGGCCAGGCCGTAACCGAACTGTGCGCCGGCGGAGAAGTTCGTCGCGAAGTTGCCGGGGTCCACGTAGGCGACCGCCGCGACGAACGCGGGGCCGAGCAGCGCGACCCCGCCGCGGATCCGGCCGCGCGAGCGCANNCCGACCGACGGCCCGAGCCCGAGCGACTGCGGTGTGCTGGAGTCCGGTGACGGCTGGTTCAGGCCCCCGTCGAGGGGACCGAACTCCGTCATCAGCGCGGCACTGCCCCCCCACGGCGTCTGCTCCTCGGCGACCAGGGTGTTGGTCGTGAGCAGCAGACCGGCCACGGAGGCCCCGTTCTGCAGGGCCGACCGGGCCACCCGCAGCGGGTCGATGATGCCCATCTCGATCATGTTCCCATAACGGCCCTCGAGGGCGTCGAAGCCCTCGTCCGGTCCCATGGCCTTGATGCCGGCCACGACCTCGGCGCCGTCGTAGCCGGCGTTGGCCGCGATCAGGTAGGCCGGCTCGGTGAGCGCCGCCCGCACGATGTTGACGCCGATCGTGTAGTCGTCGTTGACGTCCAGATCATCGAGCGCGCTTTCGGCGTGCAGCAGCGCGGCGCCGCCGCCCGCGACGATGCCCTCGGCCATCGCGGCCCTGGTCGCGGACAGCGCGTCCTCCACACGGTGCTGCAGTTCCTTCAGCTCGGCGCCGGTCGGGGCGCCGACACTGATCACGGCCACCTTGCCGGACAGCGCACCGATCCGCTCGCTGAGCACGTCCTCGTCGATCCCGAAGGTGGCCCGTTCCATTTCCGATCGCATCTGGGCGAGCCGGAACTCCACCGCGTCCGCGGACCCCTGGCCGCCGATGATGGTCGTGCTGTCGGCGTTGACCCGGACCTGCGAGGCCCGGCCCAGCTGCTCGACGGTCATCGTCTCCAGCGAGAACCCGGAGTGCTTGCTGTGAACCTCCCCGCCGGTGAGCGCGGCGATGTCCTCCAGCTTGTGCAGCCGCCGGTCACCGAAGCCGGGCGCCCGCACCGCGACGCACTGGAAGATCCCGTTGACGTGGTTGTGCACCAGCATGGACAGCGCGCTGCCCTCGACGTTCTCGGCCAGGATGATCAGCGGCCGCGGCGCGCGCATGATCTTGTCCAGCAGCGGCATCAGCTCCTGGACCTTGGTGATCTTCTCGGCTGACAGCAGGATGTAGGGGTCGTCGACGATGGATTCCAGCGCGGCCGGGTTCGTCACCATGTACGGCGACAGGTAGCCGTTGTCGAACTCAAAGCCCTCCACGAAGTCGACGCGCATCCCGGAGGCCGCCGACTCTTCCACCGTGACGATGCCGCCGTCGCCCACGGTGAAGAGCGCCTTGGCGATCACGGCGCCGACCAGGTCGTCGTCGTTCGCGGAGATCGCCGCCACCCGGGCGTAGTCCTCCTCGGTCTTCACCGGATGCGCGACGCTGCGCAAGCGCTCGACCAGGCGGCCGATCGCGAGGTCAATACCGCGCTTGACCAGGACGGGATTCCCGCCCTTGGCGATCGCGTCCATGCCCGCGTGCACGATGGCCTGGGCGATCACCGTCGCCGTCGTGGTGCCGTCGCCCACGATGTCGTTGGTCTTGATCGCGGCTTCCTTGACCAGCTGGGCGCCCATGTTCTCGAACTGGTTCTTCAGGTGAATCTCGCGCGCGATCGTCACGCCGTCGTTGGTGACGACCGGCGACCCGGTGATCTTCTCCAGGATGACGTTGCGCCCCTTGGGGCCGAGAGTCGATTTCACGGCCTCGGCGAGCTGGTCGACGCCGGCCAGCAGCAGGCTCCGGGCTTCCTCTTTGAAACGCAGTTCCTTGGCCATTGGTCCTCCTGGGACTTACGAATGCGGCAAACAGATGGATCTAAGGGACGAGAATGGCCCGGCCGCGGACCCGTCCGGCGTCGAGATCGCTGAGCGCCTCGACCGCGGCGTCCAGGGGGTAGGTCCGGGTGTGCAGGGTGACCTTGCCGGCCTGGGCCAGAGCCATCAGCTCGGCGAGCTCGTTGTAGGTGCCGACGATGTTGCCGATGATGTTGCGCTCGGTGGAGATGATGTCCAGCGTCGGGATCTCCAGCGTGCCGCCGTAGCCGATCACGAAGTAGGAGCCGGCCGGAGCGGTCATGTTCCACCCGTCCATCTCGGCGCCCTGCTCGGCTACGAAGTCGAGCACCACCTCGGCACCGTTCCCGCCGGTCAGGTCCTTCACCGCGGCGACGTGCCGGCCGTCGGCCACCACGGTGTGCCGGGCGCCGAGCTGCTCGGCCAGCTTCAGCGCGTCCGGGTTACGGTCCACGACGATGATCCGGGTCGCGGTCAGCGCGGCCAGGCACTGGACGCCGATGTGGCCCAGGCCGCCCGCCCCGATGACGACGCAGGTGGTGCCCGGGTACAGCAGCGGGATGGCCTTGCGGACCGCGTGGTAGGCCGTGATGCCGGCGTCGGCGAGCGCGGCGACGTCCTCCGGCTTGGTCTGCGGCTCCAGCTTCACGCAGGCCCGCGCGGAGGTCAGCAGGTACTCGGCCATGCCGCCGTCGGCGGACAGGCCGGGGAACGAGCTGTTGACGCAGTGCATGTCGTCGCCCGCCCGGCAGGCGTGGCACAGCCCGCAGGTCGGCGTGGGATGCAGGATGACGGTGTCGCCCACGGCCACGTTGGTGACCGCCGAGCCGACCTCGTGCACCCAGCCGGCGTTCTCGTGGCCGAGGATGTACGGCAGCGGCGTGCCCATCGCCGCATCCCACTGGCCCTCCATAATGTGCAGGTCGGTGCGGCAGACGCCAGCCCCGCCGATCTTCACGATGACGTCGAGCGGGCCACTGATCTCCGGTTCGGGAACCTCGTCGATCACCGGCATCCGGTGAAATTCGTGCAAGCGGACGGCCTTCACTGATCCTCCTCGCCCTGTCCCTGCGTGTCGTAGCGGTACTGGAGCATGCCGCGGCAGATGCTGCCGTTTGACTCGATACTGATCCGTGTCGTCCTGGCCTTGCGCAGGTGCAGCGGCATCGCGTCGCCGCTGACCGGCGCCCCGGTCCGGGGGTCGATCAGCACCGGCGCGTCGTCGCCGGCGGGCAGGCCCAGCTCGGCCCGGCGCTGCCGCAGCCGGTCCAGCTCGCGTGAGGCCGGCAGGTCACCCAGGACCATGCCCGGGAGCCGCGACGGGTTGGTCCCGGCCGCGATAAGCGGCCGGCACACTTGGTCGGTGCCGGCCATGACCGCCTTGCGCAGGAAGTCGGCCCGCAGTTCGTGCAGCTCGCCGACCGCCTCGCCGTCGAACGACTGCGCGAAGCTCGCGTGCGCGGCCACGCCGCCGTTGATGGCGTCCGAGGCGAAATGGTCCTCCAGCACGATCTCGGCGCGGCGTACCCCCGGCACCGCGGTCACCGCGTCGTAGGCGTCCGCCACCATCAGGAAGGCGAAGTTGGGCGCGCAGAAGTACGTGGGAAGGCGCAGCCGGACAGATGCGTCCCCGTCCGGGGAGAGGGAGCACGACGCGACGAACCCGAGCGCGGTGATCGGCTCGTCGAGTTCCGGGTCACGCACCGTCCCGAGAGCGGCCAGGATCCCCGCGGGAGCTGGCCCAGCGGACTTTTCCGGTGTTCTCGAACTAACGCCGCCCGCCGGAGCGGGCCCGGGAGACTTCTCCGGGGTTCTTGAATTAACGCCGGCCGCCGGAGCGGGCCCGGGGTGGTCTTTCCCCGGGCCCGCTCCGGTCACGGTGGTTTGAGCGGTCATGCCCCCGCGACCAGCTGAGCGTCGTCCTGCTTGGCCGGGGTCGTGGCCTCGTCCGCGGGCAGCTGGTACTCCTTGGGCACTTCGATGCCGTAGAGCTTGGCGGCGTTCAGGCCGAGGATCTTCTTCTTCCCGGCCGTGCCCAGCCGCGGGTAGTCGGAGAACTCGTCACTGGGGTAGTCCCAGTCCACGAATCCCTCGATCTGCCACTTGGGCTCCCAGATGCCGTAGTCGCTGCCAAAGGTCATCTTGTCCTCGCCGACCCAGAACAGCAGTTCGCCCATGACCTTGGCGAAGAACTTGGGCCGGGCGTGCATGAGACCGCCGATGACCACGGACAGGCCGGCGTAGACGTTCGGCTCCTGCGTCGCCATGAAGCAGAAGTCCTCGATCCGCGGCAGGCCCACGTGCTCCACGATGAAGTTCAGGTCCGGGAAGTCGGTCGCGGCGTGGTCGACGTCGGATACGTCGAACGCGTCCTTGTCCAGCGGCCAGATCGTCGGGCCCTTGTGCACGTGGACGTTCTTGATGCCCATGTTCTGGGCGGCCTCCAGGTACCGGTAGGCACCCGGGTCACTGAGCTTGTAGCCGCGTGAGCCGTTGTTCCACTCGGCGGTGTAGAGCTTGACGCCAATCGAGCCGTAGCGGCTGATGTTCTCCTGCAGCTTCTTGAGGCCCTCGTCACCGTCGCGGGGGTCGAAGCGGGTGTTGTAGATGAACTTCCCGGGGTGCTTCTCCCCCATCGCGGCGTTCTGCTCGGTGGTGTTGAAGCCCTCCGCGTACCACTCCTTCAGGTACGTGGGCTGGAAGACCGCCACGTCCACGTGCCCGTCCTCGAAGACGTCCTTCATCAGGTCGTCCTCGGAGTACTTCTGGAAGTGCTCGATGGACCAGTGCGTCTCGGGCGGGCCGAGCGACTGGTACGCGTGGAAGCACTCGATCCAGCCCTTGGCGTACTGTTCCGCGCCCTTCACCCAGTTGTCCGGGGCCGCGTTCCAGTAGTGCATGTGGCTATCGACGATGAAGTACTTCTCGCCATCCTTCTCGTACACCGTGCCTCCTTGCCAATTGCCAAGCTGGATCGAGTGCGTCTCCGCTGGGCGCTAGCCCTGTGACGTCAGGTCGAAGCCGATGTACTCGGCCGCGTCCTCCGGGTTGGAAAACATGATCGTCCGGTCGTCCAGGTGGACCATCCGGCCGTAGTGCGTCGACATGTTCTCCTCGAACTCCGAGGCGTCGAAGTAGCCAGGCTCCTCGCCGAGCGCCTCGGAGATCTCGTCATAGTCGAAATCCATTCGCCCTACCGCGTCAACCCTGATCATGGAGGGAAGGTACGTCACGGTCACGTTCGGCTTCTCCTTCATGACCTGTGCGACGACCGCGCCGACCTGGTTGTTCATCAGGGTGACCCCGGCCCGGTTCGACGCCGTGTTGTCGGATTTGAACGGGCTCTCGGAGGTCTTGAACGTGGTCACTGGGCCAGCTCCTTCGGTACGTCCAGGTGCAGTTCGGTCACGAGGGCAGCGAAACGGTTCTTGACGGCATCCAGCCCGTCCTCGAAGCGCGGCGGCTTGTTATCCGGCTGCGACCAGATCGGCTGCAGAGTCCGGGCCGCGGTGATCGCGCGGTCGGTCCAGGTCGACAGCCACTGGTTGAGGATCTGCTTGTTGTGGTCGGCGAACTCACGGTCGTCGGTGAGCAGCTCGAACATGGCCCGCGTGTAGCGCAGGTCGCGCTCGGCGAAGTCGTGCTCGGCCGCGCCGACGACCGTCGGGGTCACGAAGTCCCCGTTGCGCGGCGCGGCGTGCTGCACGAGCTGGCTGCGGAACAGCTCGCCCACCAGCGGCTCGAAGACGACGTTGGAGGCGAAGATGGCCTCGCACCAGTCGTCGATCGCGGTGAGCTGCTCGGCGACCTCACGCACGCCCTGCCAGGCCGGGTCGGACTTCCACACCTCGAGGTGCGCGGACCCGTCAAAGTCGGGGATCTCCTCGGTCAGCGTCAGGTTGTACAGCGCCAGGTCCTGGGCGGCCCGGATCCGGTGCATGCTGTTCACCGAGATCGCGTTGTTGTGCATGTTGGTCGGCGCGCGCCGCTGGGCGTTGGCGTACAGGTACAGGCCCAGGCCGTGGTCCACGTGCATCCACGCGCCCAGGTTGCGCTCGACGAAGCGGACCCAGTTACGGTTCCACTGCTCGAACGCCTTGGACTGGCGCGCGTTGTCGATGTTCTGGTTGAGCTGGCGCACCACGTTGGAGTTGTACCGGTAGAACGTGAGCTCCCACTCTTCGTTCGGGTCGCGGAACTCGTGCCAGCCGGTCGCCGGCCAGTCGTAGCCCTTGCCGCCGGAACCGGGGAAGCGCTCGGGCTCCGGACGGTCCGAGCCCCACGCCTTGAGGACTGTCCAGTCCAGCGGGTAACCGCCGCGGCCGTCGGAGAAGCCGTACAGCCAGCCCTGGGACAGGTAGTGCCGGGGGTCCGGCTGGACCTCGACGGTCACGTCCTCGTAGTGGGACTGCTTGCGCTTGGCCGGCGTGAAGTAGTTGTACAGGCGGCGGTCAGAGTCCGGGAAGACCTTGGCCCCGGCCTCGGCGTCGGTAAAAACGGGCTTCGGTACGCTGCGCTCTTGCGAAGTAGTCATGAGTCCTTCTTTCGTCGTTCCAGCTCATTGCGCTACCGGGAGAGCCGCTCTGTCTGGCTCAGAGCGCAGCTCAGGATCCGGATTACCTGCGTAATCGCCCGGGCGGGCCGTGGCTGGGGCGCCATGGCCCAGGGCGCTATCGCTCGGGCGTCATTGCTCGGGTTCACCGGTGGTCGTGAACTTGTCGAAGTAGATGCGCTTTTCTTCCACGCCGAGCGTCGCGAGCAGCGGCACCGCGGCTTCCACCATCGGTGGCGGCCCGCACACGTAGGCGTGGGATCCGGCCAGATTCTCGGCGTGCCGCTTGACGACATCCGTGATCAGGCCGGTTTCGCCGTTCCAGCCGCCGTCATCGGACGGCTCGGACAGCGCCGGGAGGTAACGGAAGCGGGGGAGCTTCCGCTCAAGCTCGCGCAGCTCGGACTCGAAACACAGGTCACGCTGGCCGCGAGCGCCGTAGAAGAACGTGGCCTTGCGATCGATGCCGCGCTCGGCCAGGGTCCGGAGCAGGGACAGGATCGGCGCCATGCCGGCCCCCCCGCCCACGAAGATCAGGTCGTTGTCGCCCTCGCGGAGGGTGAAGACCCCGAACGGCCCGCTCAGGTCCAGGCGGTCGCCCACCTGGAGCTTCTTGTCCAGGAAATGCGAGAACAGCCCGTCCGGGTACACCTTGATGACGAACTCGAGCTGGCCGCTCTCCCGGCTCGAGGTGTTGGCCATCGAGAACGACCGCACTTCCTCGGTGTCCGGGATCGCGATGTCCATGTACTGGCCGGGGAAGAACTTGATCTCCGCCGGCTCGACCAGCCGCAGGACCAGGTGCCGCATGTCGTGCGTCACCGGGTCGTTGGACACCACCTCCGCCACGCCCTCTTGGATCGGCAGGCCGGAGCGGATCATCTCCTCGTCGTAGTTGAGCAGCTCAATCGTCACGTCTTCGTAGACGTGCGCCCGGCACAGCAGGGTGTAGCCTTCCTCCTTCTCGTAGTCGGGCAGCGCGAAGGTCGAGTACCGGTCGAGCTCGATGTCGTCGCCCTCGAGGATGAACGATTTGCAGGAGGAGCACTGGCCCTCCTTGCAGCCGTGCATGAGCATGATCCCCTGCTCGGCCGCGGCGCGAAGCACGTTCTGGTCCTCGTCGACCTCGATCTCGATACCGACCGGCTCGAAACGCACGATGTGTTTCTCGCCCATGGTCACCTCACGATTGCTGCTGCGCCCCCATGGGGGCTGCGCCGTGGGACGGGAGGGCCAAAGGCTTCCTCCGGCCCTCCCGCCGCACGGGCATCCGGGCTATGTTCGGGCGCCCGCCCGCACTACGGCTCCCGCCGCGGTGCGGGCGTGCGCCCCGTACTCAGGCAGGCGCACTCAGGCGTCTGCGGGAGCCGGCCTGCCCGCCGGGCCCTGCTTGATGTAGTCGGCGTGGAACGCCTGGCGCTGCTCGGGCGTCATCTCGTTGAGCAGCACGTTCGGGCTCTGCACCGGTCCCATGCGGCGCAGGTGGTCCAGCGTCCACATCTTCTTCGGGTCCAGGTTCAGGTGCGGCTGGGCGACCAGGGTCTTGCCGTCGTCGCGGACGAAGCCCATGTCGCTCACCACATCGGCCCAGTTCCAGCCGTGGTAGAGGGTCTCCCATTCGCGGTGGCCGATGAGCTGGCCCATGTTCGGGGTCTCACGGCCCTGGTAGGTCGGCCGGAACGCCGTGGCGTCCGTCCAGTGGCATGGCTCCGAGCAGTACGTCCGCACCTGCCCGTCCACCTCGTCCATGACCATGTCCTCGCGGACCAGGCACGGGACCATACAGGTCCAGCAGCGGTGCGGGTACACGTAGTCGACGTTCTCGGCCACGATCGGGTGGTGACCGTTCGGCATGGACAGGCGGTTGTAGTTCTCCCACCACTTGCCGTACTTGTCATACCAGCCCGGGTACTTGAACTCGAACCACTCGAAGTCCTCGTCGGTCATCGGGTCGATCCGCCAGTAGTTGGCGAGCCAGCCGGTGGCGAAGAACTGCGCGACCTCGTGCACGTAGCCCTTGTTCCAGATCTGGTTCCAGGCTTCCTCGATGAGGTCGTGCGGGATGACCAGGCCGTACTTCTCCAGCGGCAGGAGATAGCTGCGGTAGTAGTCGTCATAGATCCACCGGCGCCACATCTCCGCGTAGGACTCGCGGTCCTTACGGCGGTCCTTGGTGCCGTACTCGATGAACGTGCCGATCGCCGCGTCCACCACGCGGTGGTTGTTCCACCACGCGTAGCGCAGGTCACGCTCGAGCAGCTGGTGGTTGCTCTCGTCCGAGAGCGCCATCAGCAGGGTGGCGTAGCCGTTGCTGATGTGCCGCGACTCGTCCGACTGCACCGAGTGGAACACGGTGGGCAGCAGGTAGTCGCCGTTGGCGGCGGCTTCGGCGGGCATGGCCACGAACAGCGTGTTGGTGAACGCCGTCTCCGCCACGATGGTCAGGTAGATGCTCGCCGCAGTGATGGCGTCACCGGTGATGAAGCCCTCCGCGAACTGCCGGCCGATCGTCCCGCAGTAGTCGCTCTGGAAGTTACGGAGACTGTTGTTGAAGCCGGCCGGGTCGATGTAGTTGGTCATGTACAGGCGCTTGAGGTTTTGCTGGATCGTCGAGTGCCGTACCTCGTCGATCATCTGGATCGCCTGGCCGTTGTGCAGTTCCGGGTTGGGAACCGTGCGGAACAGCAGCGGCATGGCCCGGGCGGCCGAGATCTCCGGGAGCGGAATGATGGACAGGAACAGCTTCTGCCATTCCAGCCAGCGCTCCTGCACCTGCCGGAACATGTTGCCCCGGATGGCGCCGTCCTGGGCCCCGTAGACCCGGTGGTCCTTCTCCTCCTCCATGGGGAAGTAGGACCGGAGGACCTGCTTCAGCGGGTCCTTCTTCTGAGCCTTACGGAACGTGTAGTCCGTCCCGTACTGCGAGACCGGCTCGTGGTACTGCGGTTCCCAGGACAGTTCCTGGATTTTCTGATGGGCCTTTGCCACACTCTGGCGACTCATCGTCACCCCTTTCCTCTTGAGCTGCTCCGGCTGCCCTCCCGCGCAGCCCCTGGGCGGGCACTGACCGGGTTCATTCGTATCCCGGCCGGTCCGTGGTCCACCCATACGAAAAGTTCTCGTGTGCTGGATCACATCCCGTTTGCCGTGGTCGTGAGCTCTCGAAATGAGACACATGACGATGGCCAGGGCGTTCGGCCCGGATCCCCACGGGGCGGATCGCCACCGTCAGCCGTCGCCGAAGACGGCGTCCCTGAGCTCGGCGAGCCGGTCCTGGACCCTGGTGGCAACGTGCCGGTTGCCCTCCGCGGCCGGGGTAATCCCCATGCACTTGAGGAGCTCGGCGGCGGGAGCGCCCGGATCGCCCCCCTCACCCAATGTCGGATGCAGGCCCTCACGGGCCAGGTGATCGAACACCAGATTGACGACGCTCCACGGGTTGAAAGTCTCGGACTGAGATTCAGCTGGCTCCACGGCCACCTCCTGGCGGATGATCGACGCAGCACGTGATCGGCGTAGCGCGCTTGAGGCGGTAGTGCCGGTTCCGCCTCGAACGTGGCGGATGGGACGCGACCGAGCCAACGCCGGTCTCACTACCTCGGGGGTCTCAACTTGAGACAGCAGGCAGAGCAAAGGCGTTTAACGATTCGTTTAGATTGGTATCAGCCACGTAAATCAGGATGCGCCCCCTACGCAGGCTGAGCCTCCAGCCTGAGACATCCGTCCGCACGGTTCGGGGAGGCACCATGGTGCAGGCAGCAACGCCGCTGCAGGCCGTGAACGGCAATAACCGGCTGGCGATAGCCCGGGAGAAATTCCTGGCCGCCGAGCCGGTCGGCCCGCATGAAGTGCGCGAGCCCATCCTCGCGTCCTGGCGCCGGTCACGAGACTGGCGGGTGGCGGCCGACCGCATCGAGCTGCGGTACACCCGCGATCCCGATCCGGAGACCGCCCTGGCCAGGCACGCCGAACCGGTGCTGCGCCAGCTGCACGAACAGCTCGACGGGCAGCCCATCAGCATCATCCTCACCGACGCCAGCGGCCTCGTGCTGTCCCGGCTGACGGCCGATCACGATCTCGAACGTCACCTGGACGGCGTCAAGCTGGCTCCGGGCTTCAACTACTCCGAAGAGCTCGTCGGCACGAACGGGATCGGCACGGCGCTGGAAGCTGGGCGGCCCACCCACGTCTTCGGCCACGAGCACTACGCGGAGCACCTGGAGGGCCTGGCCTGCGCCGGGGTACCCATCCACCACCCCATCACCGGCAAAACGGTCGGCGTCATCGACCTGACGTGCTGGCGCAAGAACGCCGACCCGCTACTGGTGGCCCTGGTCAAGTCGACGGCCGGCCAGATCACCCAGGCCCTGCTGAACGGGAGCAGCGGACGCGAGTTCAGCCTCCTGGAGGAGTACGTACGCGCCTGCCGGCGGACCGGCGGGATCGTGCTGGCGATCGGCAACGACGTGGTGATGATGAACGACTACGCCCGCCGGATCCTCGATCCGGCCGATCAGGCGGCGCTCATCGGCCAGGCCGCGGAGGTGCTGGCCCGCCACCACGCGGGCGCCGTCACCGCGGAGCTGCCCACCGGGCTGCGGGCGCGGCTGTACTGCCGCCCCATCGCCAGTGACACCCCGTTCATGGACGGCATCGTGCACGTGAAGCTGATGGAGGCCGCCCCGCGCCCCGCCGCGGCCCCCGGCAAGGCGGGCGCCAAGGCCACGATGTTCCTGCCCGGGCTGGTCGGCACGGGTGTGCTGTGGACGCGGGCGTGCCGCGAGGCGGAGCTGGCCTACGACGCCGGCGAGTGGCTGACCCTGGAAGGCGAGCCGGGCGTCGGCAAGATGGCCCTGGTCAAGGCCGTGCACCAGCGGCGCAACCCGGCGGGGCGGCTGCACGTCCTCGACGCGTCGGAGGTGACCGGCGCGGCGTGGCTGGTGACCGCGCGCACCGAACTGCTCGACAGCGAGGGCATGCTGGTCATCCGGCACGTCGACGAGCTCAACGTCAAGCAGGTGCACTCGCTGTCGAACGCCCTGCAGGAGGCCCGGGCCATCCAGCGGGAGACCCCGCTGCAAGTAGCCGTCACGCTGAACCGCAAGAACGCGAACGCGGACCTGACCAAGCTGCTGCGCTTCTTCCCGGCCACGGTAGAGGTGCCCCCGCTGCGCCACCACATCGAGGACCTGCAGGAACTGGTGCCGTTCTTCCTGGCCCGGCTGAGCCAGCACGGCCGGGTGGTCTGCTCGCCGGAGGCGATGCAGTTGCTGCTGCGGTCGAGCTGGCCGGGTAACGCCGGGCAGCTGTGGCAGGTGCTGAAGCGCGTCGTCCAGCGACGCCGGGCTGGCGCGATCCAGCCGACCGACCTGCCGCCCGAATGCTGGACGGTGAGCCGCCGCCTGCTCAGCCCGCTGGAGTCGATGGAACGCGACGCGATCGTGCTGAGCCTCCTGGACTGCGACGGCAACAAGGTCAAGGCGGCCGAATCGCTCGGGATGTCGCGTGCGACGATCTACCGCAAGATTCACGAGTACGGGATCGTCACGCCGGGGTCAGCTCCGGCGTCGTTAAGCGGCGTCGTTAGCGGAGCGCACTGCTGAGCGCGGGCGGGCGCCGTTACCCGCCTGCGCAGTGATCATGCGGCGGGAACCTCAGCCTCCTCCGCCGCGCTGGCCAGGGCGTCCGGGAAGCTGTCCCCGGTCCCGCAGAACACACGGCGCCCCTCCGCACGGGTACGGCGCAGCAGCACCGTGAATCGGTCTCCTGTCTTCTCCGAGCAGATCACGAAGCCATCGTCCAGCAAACGGGACGTCAGCTCAACTAGGTCACTCATCCTCGACCACTTCCCACGGCGATACGGGCGGCCATCTCCGGGCCCATTCCCTGCCGGCCCCTTCCCGTAGCCGGCGTGCGGCGCACCCGAAAGTCATGTTGCCCACGCTGTGTGTAATGTCGGTAACTGACGAGTCATCATAACCACCACTTACGCCCCCCTGCAGGCTTCTGGCCGCATAGGTCCCTATGATCTTGCCGACTGTCCCTAATGTTCCGGTTTAAACGCCACCCATTTCCCCCTGCGCCCATATCCAGGCGGGCTTCACGCCGCCCGTCGGCATCCAGCAGGCCGGCCGGGGCGAGATCGCCCCCAGCGTGACCGGCAGCTAACGTTTCCGGCGCGACGAGCGGTAGAGCGACGTGGTGGAGGCGGCTTTTGTTGTACGTGATGGCGCCTTTACGTGTAAAGGCGAGAGGCTGTCGATGAGCGGGCGGGCGCAGGGACGGGCGAGGAACCCGTCTGAGGTCCCCGGTGACGCAGCAGTCACAGCCGTCGCCGACTGGAGCCGATCATGAAAAAGCCCGGCGGCCTGATGGCCACCGGGCTCACGTATGCGGTACTGCGAGGGAACGGGCACCCCCAACAATGTTCAGGGTTTCCACTGAACACTCTTGGAGGTGGCGGGAATCGAACCCGCGTCCTTCAGTGCATCAACAGGGCTTCTCCGGGCGCAGCCTGCTGTGTTTTTCTCAGCCCCGGCATTCACACAGGCAAGATGCCGACGGGCTCAGTCACTGTTTGATGTCCCGCGCTAGTCCCGTGACCGGGCTAGACGGTAATCCTTCTAGCTGATGCCAGGCACCGGGTCGAAGGCATCCCCGGGCTGACAGATCTCTAACTCGCCTCAGGCGGCGAGAGCGAGATCAGTGCGCGTTGAATTGGCACTTATTGGTTTGCGATCATGTGATTAACGAGGTCACAACCGCAACCCTCGGCCCGCTTCCCCTGAATCAACCACCGAAGTCGAAACCGTTCACCCCCTCTTGAGTTTTCAACCGGGCATCGCACGCGATGACCTGCTCCGCCCAACCGTACATGTTTCAACGCCGGCGCGCCAACCAAGATTCCCGCCAGCCAATACAGAAATGACCCCCGCGGGCGGTGGCGGTGAACCAGCGCCCGCGGGGGCCGGACCGGCAGGGTCGGAGCCGGTCCTGATACCCGGGCCTCCCCCGAGATGAGACCCGGTCCTATCTCCTGACTGAGGCCGCAACCCCCCTAGCGAAACCCAGTCACCAGCTAAGACGCCGGAGAGTAGTCAAATGGTTGCGCCTGGTTACAGAGAGTTTTGTAACGAATAGATCACGGGGTGGGTGAGCTGGGCCAGGAGCTGGGTCAGCCGGGCAGGGTTAGCCGGGCAGGGTTAGCCGGGCAGGGCGCTGAGGAACTGGGCGGCCAGGGCGGAGGCAGAGATCTGCGGTGACTCGTTGGACGTAAGGATCGTGAACGCCACGTCCCCGCGGTAGCCGACGAACCAGCTCTGCCACTGGGCGCTGCGGCCGCTTCCGGTCGGGATGAGCGCGGTCTGGCCGTAGACGGGCGCGCCCGCCACATCAGCGCTCTTGGCCGAGCCGGAGGTGACGGCCTCCCGCATCAGCGTGCGCAGCGAGGTGAGGGCACTCGCGTTCAGGGGGATCGTGCTGGACGCGCCGCCGTCGGGCGGGTTCGTGACGAGAACGGGCGAGTGCCAGACCCCGGAGTCGACCTCGGCGGCGATCAGGGCCATTCCCAGCGGGCTGACCTGAACCCCCTCGCCTATGGTCTCGGCGGCCAGCTGGCCGTCGCTGGTCGCGGAGGGCACCGAACCGGAGAAGGCCGCCAGCGGCAGCTGCCACTTCGACCCGATACCGAAGCCGGTCACCGTGCTGTTGAGGGCACTGCTGGTCAGCCGGCGGGACAGCCCCGCGAACGCGGTGCCGCAGCCCTGCGCGAAGTCGGTGCTGAACGACGTGTCGGTGCCGAGGCTGGACGCGAGCCGCTGATCGCTGAACAGCTGGCCGCCGACGTTGGCCACGCTGGTGCACGGGATCTCGGTGCCGGGAGAAAAGCCCGAGCCGAGCAGGGCGGCGGTCGACACGATCGTGAACGCGGTGCCCGGCGTCAGATGCGCGTTGAGTGCGCCGCCGTCCGGGACCTGCCCGCCGGGCGCGCTCTGGCCCGCGACGGCCAGGATCTTCCCGGTGGAGGGCTGCACCGCAACGATCTCCGCAGCCACGCCGGGGGCGGCGTTCAGCGCGCTGAGGGCCGCCGCCTGGACCCCAGAGCTGATCGTGGTCTGCACGGGCTGCCCGGATATCCCCGCCCACTGCTGCAGGACGGCGGTCTGCGCCCCGGTGCTGTTCTCGGCCACCACCTTGGTGGTCGGCGAGCCCGCGAGCACCCGCTGGTACGCGGACTGCAGGCCGGTCAGGCCGACCGTGGTGCCGGGCTGGTACGAAGCGCCCTCGTCGCGCAGCAGGGGGGAATTCTCCGAACCAACCGTCCCGACGACCTCACTGGCCTCGGAGGAAAAGAGCCGCTGGCTGACCCGGTGCACCTGCAAACCGGGGACCCGGGCCAGCTCCGGGGCCAGCTGAGCGTAGTCGTCCCGGTCGAGCGAGACCAGGGTGAGGAACTGCCCGGGCGAGGCGGCCTGGATCTGGCCCCGCACCTGGTCGGGGTTGAGCTGGGTCACCTGAGCGAAGTCCTGGGCCGTGGCGGCCGGGTTGGCCAGTGCCCTGGGCCAGACGCCGACCTGGTACACCACGGAGGGCACCTGGAGCGGCTGTCCCGTGGCGTCCAGGATCATGCCCCGCGCCGGGACCTCGGTCATCACCGCCAGCCGTTCACCCGGGCCCAGCTCGGGGTTGATGACGCTGGGCGCCCACTGCACCTTCCAGCCGGAACCGGTCCGGCGCAGCGCGAACTGGCCGGAGTACGTCCACTGGTGGCCACCTTCGCCGAGGTTCACCGAGGCGGAGAAGTGCGCTTCGGCGGTATCGCCGCGCTGGTCCACATCACCCATGGACAGGAACATGGCCGTCGCGTCCAGCTGGGTAAAGGCGCCTGCGAGCGCGCTGGAGACGGCGGGGGCCCGGCCGGTGGTATAGGAGGCGGCCGCGCTGTAATCGTGGCTCTGCCAGGCCTGCAGGAACGCCTGGACCGTTCCCTCCGCGGACGTCTCCTGCCCGAAGCCGTCCACGAAACCACCGGTCACGATGCCGGCCAGCACGATGATCGCGATCAGCCGGATCCGCCGGGCCCGCCTCGACGGGCGCCGGGCCTGCCGCTGCCCGCGCGCCGAAGCCGGGCGGGGCGGGAGGGGCGGTCGCGGACCCGGCGGGGCGGCCCGGCGGCCGGGACGCGAGGCCACTCGCACCGGCCGGTTACGGCCGGCGTGACTGCCCCGGTCACGGGTGTAGAAGGACACTTTCCTCCTCCCCGTTACCGTCGCCGGCGGAGGGCACGGTCCATCTCTCTGGCCGCATCCCTGCTCGCCAGGTCATGACGTTTATCGTAGGTCCGCTTGCCGCGCCCGAGGCCCAGCTCGACCTTGGCTTTGCCGTCTTTGAAGTACAGCGACAGCGGAACCAGCGTCAGGCCCTGCTCAGCGGTCCGGGAGGATAGCTTTTCGATTTCCTTACGGTGCAGCAGGAGCTTCCTGGTCCGCCGGGGCTCATGGTTGGTCCAGGTGCCCTCGGTGTACTGGGGAATGTGCACGTTATACAGCCACACCTCTCCATCGGAGATCTGGGCGAAACCGTCCGTCAGCGACGCGCGCCCGGCCCGGAGTGATTTCACCTCGGTCCCCGTGAGCACCAGCCCAGCCTCGTAAGTGTCCTCGATCCGATAGTCGAACCGGGCGCGGCGGTTGCGGGCGATTACCTTTCGCCCTTGCTCCCGAGCCACGTCCCTCCCGTCTGTTCATGTCACACACGCAGGTAACGGCGAAGCGTGAGGAACGACGTCGCGCCGCACAGCAGCACGCCCACGCACATCGCGAGGATCACGACCTCCACGAGGTCACCCGCGCTGAGGATCACATTGAAAGTGAAGTACTGCTGTAGCGTATCCAGCCACAGCGACTTCACGGCAATCAGCAGGCCAACGGAGATCGCCCAGCCGATCAGGCCGGCGATGATGCCCTCCAGCAGGAACGGCAGCTGAATATAGAAGTTCGACGCGCCGACCAGCCGCATGATGCCGGTTTCCCGGCGGCGGCTGAACGCGGAGAGCCGGATCGTGTTGGCGACCAGCAGGGTCGCCGCGACCAGCAGAATCACCGCGACGATGACCACGGCGTTGCGCGCTCCGCCGAGCAGTTTGTAGAACTTGGCCAGGATCGACCGGTCGTCGATCACCGAGTCCACGCCGCTCTTGCCCGTCACCGACGACGCGACAGTGCCGTAATCCGCCTGCGGGTTCTTCAGCTTTACCTGGAAGGAGTCCGGTATGTCGCCCTGGGCGACGGTGGAGACGAACGACGGGTTGTTGGAGAACTCCTGCTTGAACTGCTGGTAGGCCTGCTGCTGGGACTGGTAGACAACGCTGGCGACCTGCGGCATCGACGTGAGCGTTTGCTGGATCTGCTGCCGCTGGGCGGCGGTGGACGGGCCGTTCTGCTTGCACTGGACGCTGACGCTCTGCGCCGTGCACAGGTAGATGGAGAGCTCGACCTTGCCCTGCCAGTAGCTGCGCGTCGCGTCGACCTGCTTGACGAAGAGAAGCCCCACTCCCAGCAGGGAAAGGCTGATCGCCACCACCACGATGAGCGCGACCGTCATGGTGAGATTCCGGCGCAGGCCGATCCAGATCTCCTGGAGAACGAACTGGGCACGCATGCTGGCTGATCCCTCGCAGTACTCGGTCGTAATGGCGGTGGCCGGGCGGAATGGGGCCGCCGGCGCCTGGCGGCCAGGCTACGGCACGTCAGTACGCCTGGCCGTACACACCGCGAGACTGGTCCCGTACGACTTTGCCGTATTCGAGCTCGATGACCCGTTTGCGCATGGAGTCGACGATGGCCGCGTCATGGGTCGCCATGACGACGGTGGTGCCGGTCCGGTTGATCCGGTCCAGGACCTTCATGATGCCGATCGACGTCGCGGGGTCGATGTTCCCGGTCGGCTCGTCGGCGAGCAGGATCATGGGCCGGTTCACGAAGGCCCGCGCCATCGCCACCCGCTGCTGCTCACCGCCGGACAGCTCATCCGGCATCCGCTCGTGCTTGCCCTCCAGGCCGACCAGATCGATCACCTCGGGCACCACCTTGCGGATGAAGCGGCGCGGCTTGCCGATCACCTCGAGCGCGAAGGCCACGTTCTGGTAGACGTTCTTGTTCGGCAGCAGCCGGAAGTCCTGGAACACACAGCCGATCCGCCGCCGGAGCATCGGGACCCGCCAGTTGGACAGGTGGGCCAGATCCCGGCCGGACACCCGGATACGGCCATCGGTCGGCCGTTCCTCCTTCAGCACCAGCCGGAGAAACGTGGACTTACCGGACCCGGACGGGCCGACGAGGAAGACGAACTCCCCCTTCTCCACGGAGATGCTGACGTTCTCCAGAGCGGGCCGGCTCTGGCTCGGGTAAATCTTGGTGACGTTATCGAAATTGATCACAGAACCATCACAGCGATGTCGGGAACGGACGAGGGACGGAAGCGCCTTTTCACAGTTCCAGCGGGCGCCTACCGGGCTCGCATGGCCTGCAAAACGGCACGTGGCCTGGCGTTCCGCCGTAGACGCGGCGATTGGTGGCACCCCAACGGGTAGCCTGGATTAGTCAATGGAACAGTGTAGGGGGAAACTGGCGAGCACAGCCCTATAACGCTCCAAGTGCAGGGGACGACCGGCCGGAAGGACTTCCATTGAGCTGCGAACACCTAATCTGCGCGCGTTGCGGGGGCCCGGTGAGCGAGGGCCGCTGTCCAGCCTGCCGGACAGCCAAGACGGAAGTGCACCATACCCAGGCAAATTACACTCCGCACATCCTGATCGCGTCGGTTCTGCTGATCGTCCTGCTGGCCGTCCTGGCGGTGCACGGGAATTTGTGACCGTGCTGGCCCGGGGGGGCTGTGCTGGCCCAGGGGGACGACCCCCCGGACTTTGCTGGCCCGGGGGGCAACCCCCGGGCTAGTCTTTTTCGCCGTTTTGGGCGCGGCGGAGCCAGCGGATTTCGGCTTCTATGAAGTCGTCGATCTCGCCGTCCAGGACGGCCGTCGTGTTCCCCGTCTCCATGCCCGTCCGCACGTCCTTCACGTTCTGGTAGGGGTAGAGAACGTAGTTGCGGATCTGGGTGCCCCAGCTTCCGGTGATCTCACCGCGCAGCGCGGCCATTTCCTCAGCCTCCTCCAGGCGCCTGCGCTCCAGCAACTTGGCCTGCAGAACGGACATGGCCGAGGCACGGTTCTGGATCTGACTGCGCTCGTTCTGGCAGGAAACCACGATCCCGGTCGGCAGGTGGGTGATCCGCACCGCTGAGTCGGTCGTGTTGACGCCCTGGCCGCCGGGCCCGCTGGAACGGTATACGTCCACCCGGATCTCGTCCTCGTTGACCTCGATGTGGTCGGTCTGCTCGACCACCGGCACCACATCGACGCCGGCGAAGGAGGTCTGCCGGCGGCCCTGGTTGTCGTACTTGGAGATCCGCACCATACGGTGCGTGCCGTGCTCGCCGCGGAGCGTGCCGTAGGCGTACGGCGCCTTGACCGCGAACGTGGTCGACTTGATGCCGGCCTCCTCCGCGTAGGAGATGTCGTACACCTCGGTCGGGTACCCGTGCCGTTCCGCCCAGCGCTGATACATGCGCATCAGGTTCTGCGCGAAGTCGGCGGCGTCGGCCCCGCCCGCCTGCGCGTTGATCGAGACGAGAGCCTCGCGGGCGTCGTACTCCCCGGACAGGAGCGTACGCACCTCGAGCTGGTCGATCTCCTTGCGCAGGGAGGCCAGGTCGCGCTGCGCCTCGGCCCGGGTCGGCTCGTCGTGCTCGCTGTCAGCCAGTTCGAACATCACCCGGGTGTCGTCCAGCCGCTGCCGCAGGTCCTCCAGCCTGGCCAGCTCGCCCTCAACGTAGGAAAGGCGGCGGGTAACCGCCTGGGCGTGCTGCTGATCGCCCCATAGGTCCGGATCGGCGGCCTGCTCGCGTAGGCTCTCGGCCTCAGCCCGCATGGCGCTGGGATCGAGAACTGCCTCTACGCTGGTGAGCTTCGACGACAGTTCCGAGATCTCATCAGCGGGATCGGTAGCTGCCATGGCGGACAGCCTATGCGAGCCGATGCCTCGTGGCGCATGCCGGCACGGTGGCAGGCACCAGCCAGGTATCCTGCCGAGCGAGTCCGTCCATACGCCGGCCTGGACTGTGCAGACAAGGGTGGGGCCGGGACGCCCCCGGTTTCTGGTGGATACGAACATGAATGCGACTGTTAAGGGCATTCCCCGTGCGCTCATGGCCATTATCGGCCCACTGGCTGCGCTCGGGCTACTGCTGTCCGTACAGGGCTGCGGCACCGCCGCGTCGGCGACGACGGCGTCGGTGACGGGGCCCACCCCGGCCAGCGCGCTCGGGGTGTACAACTCGTTCGTCACCGCGAATAGGGTCGCGCTGGCCAACCACAATGAGCTGCTGGCCCTGTCGCTGCTGACCGGATCGCAGTACAGCATCACCTCGGCCACGTACACGGTGGCCACCGCCCGCGGGCAGCTGATGACCGGCCCGGTCTACGGGCCGCCGACACTGTACGTGCCGAGGCTGACCACGTACCCCCAGTGGTTCATGGCCACGGTACCGGAACGCCCGGCCACGGGCGGTGCCACCCAGACCGCGCTGCTGGTGTTCGACCGGCAGGACGCCGAGGTCACCTGGGCGCTCAGCGGCTCCGCCGTGCTCGACGCGGGCGCCCCCGCGCTGAACGTGGCGGTCGACAAGGCCGGTTACGCGACCGCGCTGGCCACGTCGGACCAGGCGCTGAAGCTGCGGCCGGACGTCGTGGGCGCGATACACGCGACCGTCGCGGACGACGGCCCGTCCAGCGCCGCCGCCCCGGTCGTCCAGCCCGGCCCGCAGACCACCGGGCTGTACCGGGCGAACACGGCGATCGCCCGGCAGGTCGCCGCGCAGAACGACAGTTACACCTGGGAGCTGGAGGGAACCAGCTTCCCGTTCTTCGCGCTGCGCACGACGGACGGAGGGGCGCTGGTCTTCTACACCATGACCCTGGCCACGTCGACCGTGCCGGCCCACCTGCCGCCCGCGCACAGCAAGGCCAAGCTGCCGGTCATCCAGGTGCCGGCCGCATTCAAGAGCCTGGTGCCGGCCAAGCACCCGCCGTTCCAGCACGGGCTGAACGTGAACTCCACGTACAGCTACATCGCGCTCGACCCCGCGGCGACCACGCAGAAGGCCACCCTCCGGGTGATCGGCGTGAGCGGCGTTCCCACCTTCGTCCACGGCACCTGAGGGCGGTCAGCCTGGCTGGGGGAGGGAGCTGGAGGCTACCAGGGCCCGGACGGCGCGCAGCGCGACCGACAGGGTGGTGAACGTGAAGCGCTCGCTCTCCCAGATCTCCCCCAGGGTCCGGGTCGCCCGCCCGACGGCCGCCGCGTTCTGCTCGGTCCAGGTGGCGAGGCGCGCTTCGGGCGTGCCCGGCCCGGTGGCACCCAGGACGTCGCGGGTCAGCGCGGCGTGCGCCGCGTACAGGTCATCCCGGATGGCCGCCCGGGCCATGCTGCTCCACCGGTCGTCACGGGGCAGCGCCGTGATCCGGTCCCGGAGCCGGGCGATCTGCAGCCGGTCGGCCAGATCGAAGTAGACCTCCGCGGTCTCCTCCACCCCGCGCGAGGTGGCCGCGGCGCTTTCCACGATGTCGAACGCCGAATACGACGACACCATGCCGGCCACGGTCTCGGCCAGGCCCGCGGGCACGTCGCGTACGATGTACGCGTCCCGCCGCTCCTCGAAGGTCTGCGTGTCCCGGCCGGCGAGCAGCTTGGGCAGGCCCGAGCGCACGGCCAGGACGCCGCTGCCGAAGTAGTTCACCGCGCCGCTGATGTCGACCGGCGGCCGCCGGTTGTACAGCAGCCACCGGCACGCCCGCTCGACCAGCTTGCGCCCTTCCAGCAGCAGGGTGATCTGCGTGCCGATGTCCACCACGGCGTCGAGCGCGGTGACCTGCTGCCAGAAGTCGCGCATGGCGAAGACCTCGCGCGTCACCAGCCAGGCCCGGGTGATGTCCGGCACCGACGCGCCGGTCTCCTCGTTCAGCCGGAACGCGAACGTGGTGCCGGACGTGTCCACCATCTCGTTGACCACCGAGGTGGTGATGATCTCGTGCCGCAGCGGGTGCGTCTGCATCCGGCCGGCCTGGGACGCGCGCAACGGCGCGGGGAAGTATGCGGTCAGCTCGCGGCGGAGGTATGGGTCGTCGGCCAGGCCGGATGCGAGTACCTCCTCGCCCGCGGCGATCTTCGTGTGCGCGAGCAGCAGCGCGAGCTCCGGGTTGGCCAGGCCCATGCCCGCCGACCGGCGCTCGGCGATCTCCTTCTCCCCCGGCACGGCGTCCTGGCCACGGCGCAGCCGCTTGCCGCGCTCCAGCATGCGCAGGTAACGCGCGTGCACGTGCAGCATCTGCGGGGCCTGGGACCGCGCGGTGGCCAGCGCCATGTTCTGGTGATAGTTGTGCCGCAGCACGAGCGCGGCGACCTCGTCGGTCATCTCCTGCAGGAGGTGGTTGCGCGCATCGTGCGAGATCTCCCTGTCCCGGACGGCCCGGTCCAGCAGGATCTTGATGTTGACCTCGTGGTCGGAGGTGTCGACGCCGGCCGAATTGTCGATGAAGTCGGTGTCGACCAGCCCGCCGCCCAGCGCGAACTCGATCCTGGCGGCCTGGGTGAGGCCGAGGTTCCCCCCCTCGGCCAGGACCCGGGCCCGCAGCCGTGACGCGTTGACGCGGACCGCCTCGTTGGACCGGTCACCGCAGGCCGTCTGCGGCTCGCTGGTGGCCTTGACGTACGTGCCGATGCCGCCGTTCCACAGCAGGTCGACGGGCGCGGTCAGGATGCGGGAGATCAGCTCGTCCGGGGACAGGGCCAGCACCGCGTCATCGACGCCGAGCGCCACCCGCGCCTGGGGCGACAGCGGCACTGACTTCGCACTGCGCGGCCAGACGCCGCCCCCGGGCGAGATCTGCGACCGGTCGTAATCGGCCCAGGACGAGCGGGCCATCGCGAACAGCCGCTGCCGTTCGGCGAAGCTGGCGGCGGGATCGGGATCGGGATCGAGGAAGACGTGCCGGTGGTCGAACGCCGCCACCAGCTTGATGGTGGACGACAGCAGCATCCCATTTCCGAACACATCGCCGGACATGTCACCGATGCCGACGACGGTGAACTCGTCGGTGGCCGGGTTCATGCCGAGCGTGGCGAAATGATTCTTCACCGACTCCCACGCGCCGCGCGCGGTGATGCCCATCCGCTTGTGGTCGTAGCCCTCCGAGCCCCCGGAGGCGAAGGCGTCACCGAGCCAGAACCCGTAGCTGACCGCGATCTCGTTGGCCACATCGGAGAAGGTCGCAGTCCCCTTGTCCGCCGCGACCACCAGGTACGGGTCATCGCCGTCGTGCCGGACCACGTCGCGTGGCGGGCGGACCCGCTCACCGTCCACGTTGTCGGTCACGTCGAGCATGGCGCTGATGAACATCTTGTAGCAGGCGAGCACCTCGCCCTGGTAGGCCTCGCGGTCGCCGGGATCGGGCAGCTGCTTGCACACGAAACCGCCCTTGGCCCCGGACGGGACGATGACCGCGTTCTTCACCTCCTGCGCTTTGACCAGACCGAGCACCTCGGTGCGGAAGTCCTCCAGCCGGTCCGACCAGCGCAGGCCGCCGCGGGCCACCCGGCCGAACCGCAGATGCACAGCCTCCAGCCGGGGCGAGTACACGAAGATCTCGAACGTGGGCCGCGGCGCGGGCAGGCTGTCCACCTGGCCCGGGTCGAGCTTGACGACCAGGTACGGCGCGTGCGCGGGCGGCACACAGGCCGACCCGCCGTCCGGGTACTTGCCCGGGGCCGGCCCCGGGCCCGCCGAGCGATAGTAGTTCGTCCGCAGCGTCGCACCGATCAGCGCGAGGTAGGACCGGAGGATCCGGTCGTGGTCGAGGCTTACGACCTCGTCCAGCTCGCCGCGGATCTCCTCCACGATCGCCTCGCTGCGCTCGGCCTGGCCGCGCTGCCGGGCCGGGTCGAACCGGGAGGCGAACAGGCGGGCCAGCAGCCGGGTGACCGTGGCGTTCGAGCGCAGCACCCGCTGAATGTAGCCCTGGCTGAACCGGTTCCCGGCCTGGCGCAGGTACCGTGCGTAGGCCCGGAGGACGACGACTTCTCGCCAGGTCAGCCCGGCGTCGAGGACCAGCGCGTTGAAGCCGTCATCCTCGATCTCGTTCCGCCACAGCGCGCACAGGGCCTGCTCGAACTGTTCCTTGCCGCCGTCGTGGCGGGAGCGCTCCTTCCAGGCCGTCGTCTCGGCACGCAGCCCGAAGTCGTAGATCCAGAACGGCTCCGTACCGCCCGCATCGATGCTGCCCGCATCCGTACCGCCCGCATCCGTACCGCCCGCATCCGTACCGCCCGCATCCAAGCCGATGGGCGCGGCGAACTCGTAGGGATGCTCGTCGACCACCTCGAGCCCCATGTGCTGAAGCTGCGGCAGCACATCGGAGAGGATCACCGGCGCCCCCGACCGGTACACGCGCAGCCGCCACTGGCCGCCGGGGTTGTCGTCGTCGCGCAACCGGACCGCGAACGAGTCGCCGGACTCGCGCAGCTGCAGGATGCGGCCGAGGTCGCCGACGGCGTCGGCCGCGGTCACGTCGGTCTTGTACGTCTCCGGGATGGCGGCGGCGAACTGGCCCAGGACCAGCCGGGCCCGCTGCTGGCCCAGCGTGCGCAGCGCCTCCTCTTCGAGGTCCTCATCCCAGGTGCGGACCGCCGCCGCGATCCGCCGTTCCAGCGCCGCGGCGTCCACGTCGGGCAGCGGCCGCCCGCGCTCGCCGCGCACGACGACGTGCAGCCGGGCCAGCGCCGACTCCCCCACCATCGCGCTGTAGTCGACCGAGGCACCGTGCAGGGTCACGCGCAGGATCTCCTGGACGTGCAGCCGGACCGCGGTCGTGTAGCGGTCCCGGGGCAGGTACACCAGGCACGAAATGTAACGCCCGTAGGTGTCCCGGCGCAGGAACAGCCGGGTCTGCTTGCGCTCGCGCAGCCGCAGCACGGCCATCGCGATCTCGGTCAGCTGGCCGGTGGAGATCTGGAACAGTTCCTCGCGCGGGTAGTTCTCCAGGATCTCGATGAGGTCGTTGCCGTCGTGGATGTCGGGAGTAACCCCCGCGGCGCCCAGGACGGCGGCGAGCTTGCCGCGCAGCACGGGGATGCGGGCAATGCTCTCGGTGTAGGCGGAGTGGGTGTACAGGCCGAGGAACCGCCATTCGCCGATCACCCGGCCGTCCCGGCCAAGTTTCTTGACCGACACGTAGTCGAGGTACTTGCTCCGGTAGACGGTGGACCGCGAATTGCCCTGGGCCAGGACGAGCCGGTGCGGCTCCCGCGCCTTGGCCCTGATGTCGGCGGGCAGCGCCGCGAACGACTCGGAACCCTGCCGGTCGTGCCGCAGGAAGCCGAGCCCGGTGCCGGGTACCGCGCGCAGCGCCTCGCCGTCGTCGCCCGGCACCAGGTCGTACTCCCGGTAGCCGAGGAAGATGAAATGCCCGTCGGCCAGCCAGCTCAGCAGTTCGCCGGCTTCCGTATCGCGGCCGTTCAGCGACTGCGGTTCGGTCCGCCCCGGCAGCGGCAGGCTCACTTCGTCCCCGGCCATGCTGACGGCCAGCGAGGCAGCGGCCGCGATCATCTTGGGCTGATCCTCGACCGTGACCCGGACGTCGTCGAGGACCTGCCGCAGTCCCGCCTCCAGGGCGGCCCGGGAAACGCGGTCGCGCAGCCCGGTGATCTCGACGTGAATCCAGGATTCGGTGATCTCACCGGGCACCGCCGGGGCGCGGTTCACGCTGCCGACCACACCGTGCAGCCTGCCGGTGACGTCCCGGCGCACGACGAGCCGGGGGTGCAGGATCAGGTTGATGTTCGCCCGGTGCCGGTTCAGCTCCATCGTCACCGAATCGACCAGGAACGGCATGTCGTCGGTGACGATGTCGACGACGATCCGCACCGGGCTGGACGACGTGATGGCGGCGGGCGCACTCGCCGGGCCGGCCGGGACGGGCCCGGCGACCGCGTCCGCGACGCTGACCAGCGCCCGGCCCTGCGGGCGCTGCACGGCCAGGGCCACGTGCCGGGCCGCGACCGCGGCGACCCGCTCCGCGCCGAAGGCAGCGAGGTCCTCGGCGGTGGCGTGCCGGTAGTACGCACGCAGGAAACCGGTCAGATCACCCACCGTCGCCCCTGCTGGGCCGCTCGCCCCGGTTTCCCCGGGGGCCGCCGCCATGGACTGTGCCGCCTGATCAAGCACATCGTCCTGAGGTTCGTCCGTCATTTCCGGCATCGCTGTCTGTCCCTACAGGCCCGCAGCTGTACTCAGCCGCATATGTAACTTTCGTACCCCGCACGAGGCCGGCCGCCAAGTACCGGTCCGGCGAGGGGCCGCATTCCGGCCGCCCCGGCGAGCACCGTAGCGTCATGAAGTTACGGACCGGTTTCCGTGTGTAACCGTGTTCGGTTCGGCGTTGCGGGCGGCGGCAGCGGGTCCTCCCGCTGCCAGCCACCTAGGCTATCCGGCGCTCCGCGTTCCCGCGGCCGTCCGCGGGAAGCTCTCACTCCGCGTTCCGGTGACCGTCCCGGCGCCCGCCCGGGGGCGCGAAGTGCACCAGAACGTCCGGGTTGACCAGGGCGTCCGGGTCAGCCGCCGCGGCGACCGGAGTGCCCTGGAGGATCTTCCGCACCGGCACCTCCAGCTTCTTACCGGAAAGGGTGCGCGGTATGCCGGGGACGGCGTGAATAGCGTCCGGGACGTGCCGCGGCGACAGCTTGGCCCGGAGCGCCGCGCGGAGCCGTCCGGTGAGATCGTCGCCGAGTTCCTGTCCCGGCGCGAGCGTGACGTACAGCACGAGCTGCCCCTCGCGGCCGAGCTGACCGGTGTCGACCACCAGGCTGTCCGCCACTTCGGGGAACGCCTCGACGACGCGGTAGAACTCACTGGTGCCCATCCGCACGCCGCCCCGGTTCAGCGTCGCGTCCGAACGGCCGTAGATGACAGCCCCGCCATCGGGCAGGATCTTGATCCAGTCTCCATGCCGCCAGACGCCGGGGAAGTCGGCGTAGTAGCTGCCGTAGTAGCGCGCGCGGTCCGGGTCGTTCCAGAAGCCGACCGGCATCGAGGGCATGGGCTCGGTGATGACCAGTTCGCCCACCTCACCCACGACGGAACGCCCGGCCGGGTCGAACGCCTCCACCTTCGCCCCCAGGCAGCGGCCCGCGATCACACCGGAACGGACCGGCAGCAGCGGGCACGGCCCGACGAACCCCGTGCACAGGTCGGTGCCGCCGGAGAAGGAACCGAGAATCAGGTCGGTCTTCACCTGGTCGTAGACCCACTGGTAGCCTTCCGGCGGCAACGGCGACCCGGTCGAGCCGAGCCCGCGCAGCGCGGAAAGGTCCAGGTCGCGGCCGGGTGCCAGGCCGGCCTTGGCGCACGCGAGCAGATACGGCGCGCCCACCCCGAAGTAGGTGACGGCTTCCTGCGCGGTGATCCGCCACAGTGCGTCGGTGCCGGGAAAGGTGGCGCTGCCGTCGTAGGCCACCAGCGTCGCCCCGACCAGCAGGCCGCCGGCCAGGAAGTTCCACATCATCCAGCCGGTCGTGGTGTACCAGAAAAACACGTCGCCGGGCCCCACGTCCTGATGGAAGGACAGGGTCTTGAGGTGTTCCAGGATGACGCCGCCATGACCGTGCATGATCGGCTTGGGCAGGCCGGTGGTGCCCGAGGAGTAGAGCACCCACAGCGGATGATCAAACGGCACGTCCTCGTAGTCCGGTTCCGCGCCGCCGGGCTCGCCCAGCGTGGCCCAAGCGAGCACCTGAGGCCGGTCCTGGGCGCCCTGGCTGTCCTGGTCAGGCACGCTGTCCTGGTCAGGCACGCCGGCGACCATTACCACTGCGGCCAGGCTCGGCAGTTCGGCCGCGATCTGGCGGACCACGTCGTCGCGGCGGTACTCCTTGCCACCGTAGGAGTAACCGCCGGTCGCGATGAGCACGGCCGGCTCGATCTGCGCGAACCGGTCGATCACGCTGGCCGCGCCGAAGTCCGGCGAGCACGAGGACCAGACGGCGCCAATACTGGCCGTGGCCAGCAGCGCGATGATCGCGTGCGGGCCGTTCGGCAGCAGCCCCGCCACCCGGTCCCCGGTGGTCACGCCGAGGTCACGCAGGCCGCCCGCCACCCGGGCGACCTCGGCGGCCAGCTCGCCATAGGTGAGGGTCTCGCGTTCGGCCCGTTCGGATCGGCAGACCAGCGCGACACGGCCGGGATCGGTCCGCGCGGCCCGCAGCGCGTTCCGGGCGTAGTTAACGCATCCGCCGCTGAACCACCGCACGTCCGGCATGGGGCCGCCGTCCAGCACCGGCCCGGTCCCGCGCTCGCCGAGCACGTCGAAGTAGTCCCAGATCGTGGCCCAGAAATCGGCCGGGTGACTGGTCGACCAGCGCCAGAGCGCGTCGTAGCCGTCAAGGGCGAGGCCCCGCTCGGTCGCCAGCCAGCGCAGGTACGCGGTGATCCGGGCCCGTTCGGTGACCCGCTCGTCCGGGGTCCACAGCACATCGCCGTACCCCGGCTCCAGCAACTCGTCCGTTGCTGCCCCGGATCCGGCCGGACTGGCTTCCTCGTTGATGGCCATGACCTCAGCATTCAGCCTGAGCGTGACGCTGGCAATGCCGTACGCAACACACTGGGCCGCGCGCGTCACACTGGGCCGCGCGCGTCACACCGGCTAGTCTTCGACTTCGGCCCCTTTACCTGGCCAAAAACCGGTGAGCTTACGGGTCACGGTCGCCGCACCGCGGTCGGTCGCCGCCTTGACCAGGGCGAAGATGGCGCCCTGAACCGTCGCGGCGATGAGCACCTCACTCCAGCCGCGCCGGGCATCGGTCGCGTCCGGGGCTTCGTCCTCGTGCGCCGCGAACCTCCAGACACGCTTGAAGATGGCGCCGGCGATCAGCCCGCTCAGCACGCTCACCATAATGCCGAACGGCTTGTAAAGAATCTTCAGGATGATCAACGCCGTCTCCTCCGCCTGATCACGATGAAGCCCAGCACGACGGCCCCGGCGGCCGCCGCGGCGACCAGTCCCCCGGCCGGGGTGGCCGCGTGCTGCTTCACGTGCCGGGCAGCCCGCTGCACCGGCTCGGTCACGGTCTTCGCATCCGGAGTCTTGCCGGCGAGCCGGCCCCGTGCCTGCCCGACACGCGCGGTGGTCTGCTCCTTGGCCTGCGCGGTCTTGTCCTTCAGCGTCTGTGACAGCTGGGCCGTCCGCTCCTTGGCCCGCGCCTTGACATCGGCCTTGGCCACGAGCGCTTCGACGGTCTCGCCAAGCTGCTCACGGGTCCGCTCGATTTCCTGCCGGAGCTGCTCGGGTTCGTCGGGCACGGTGGAATCCGGGCCCGTCTCCGCGTGTCTATCCGTCGTCATCGGTGTGCCTTCTCCTTCACCTCGTGGACATCAGCCTGCAGGCTGTCGATGGCCTCCTTCGGCACCGGCGGAGTGGCCTTGCTCAGCCGGCTCTTGCCGCCCGCGGCGGCGATGCAATCCCACCCTTCGTTAACGCCCGGGTGGCTCTACCCGCCGATTATCAGCCGTAACGCGCGGGAACGCACGCGCGATCACGGGCCAGGACGCGGACCGGGACGCGGGCGGGTCAGGCGGTCGACCTCGACGGCCACCTCGGCAGCGTCGGTGAGGTCGGCGAACACGGTGTCGGCGCCGGCCGCCCGGAGCTCCGCCGCGGTCGAGCGCCCGCTGGCGACGGCCGCCGAGGCCACGCCGCCCATCCTGGCCGCCTCCACGTCCCGGGCCGAGTCGGCGACGTAGACACAGGCGTGCTCGCCCAGGGTGACGTGATACTTCTCGGCCACGCGGAGCCTGACCACGCGGACCAGGGCACCCTTCGGATACGGCTCGGAGCCGTACCCGCCGACGGTGAAGTCGAAGAAGCTCTCCAGCCCGAAGCTGCGCAGCTTCAGCAGGGCGTTCGGCTTGCTGGTGCCGGTCAGCACGGTCTGGATGACGCCGTCGAGTTTCCCGACCGCGGTCAGGGCCGCACGCGCCCCGGGCATCGCGTGGCCGTTGCGGGGCAGCAGGTCCCGGCGAGCGGCGAGCGCGGTGGCCAGCTCGCCTCCGAACGGGACCAGGAGCTGCTCGGACGGGCCGACGGCGCTGACGTCCACTCCGTTGAGCGCGAGCGCATCGAAGAAGATCTCCGACTCTGACCGGCCCGCCATCTGCGGCAGCCGGACCAGGGGCCGTCCCGTCACGGTGCGGAAGGCCTCCGCGTAGGCCTCTCGTGTCACCCGTGTTACATCAACCAGCGTCAGATCGATGTTCCAGAGCACCAGGCGATGAATGGATACCTCCGATCTTGTCCGGCGATCTTGTCCGGCGATCCTGTCCGGACTAGTCCGGCCGTACCGATCAGCGTGCTGTGGCCGTTGTTTATCTGGGGCCATTCTTTATGAAGAACGCCGTACCCGCGCGCCAACCCGGTCAGCCCATGTGCGGGTAACGGTAATCAGTGGGCGGCACGAACAGCTCCTTGATGGCCCGGGGGCTCACCCAGCGGATCAGGTTGAACACCGACCCGGCCTTGTCGTTGGTGCCGCTGGCCCGCGCGCCGCCGAACGGCTGCTGGCCGACCACCGCGCCGGTGGGCTTGTCGTTGATGTAGAAATTCCCGGCGGAGAACCGGAGCTGCTCGGCCGCCTCGGCGATCGCGGCCCGGTCCTGAGCCAGGATCGCGCCGGTCAGCGCGTACGGGGCGACGTTGGCCGCCTGCGCCAGCATGTCCGCGTAGCGGTCGTCCGGGTACGGGTGGACGGCCAGGATCGGCCCGAAATACTCGGTGGTGAACACCTCGTCCGCCGGGTCGGTGCATTCCAGCACGGTGGGCGCGACGAAGTAGCCCTCGTGGCCGTCGGTACGGCCGCCGGTGAGCACGCGGACCGCCGGGCGGTGGCGCGCGCGCTCGAAGGCGGCCGCGTGCCGGGCCAGGGCCCGCTCATCGATCACCGCCCCCATGAACAGGGACAGGTCGGACGCGACGTCGCCCATGGTCAGCGACTCGACCTGGTCGATGAAATCGTCGCGGTGCCGGTCCCAGACCGACTGGGGCACGTACGCGCGGGACGACGCCGAGCACTTCTGGCCCTGGTATTCGTACGAGCCGCGGATCAGCGTGGTGGCCAGGGCGTTCTCGTTCGCCGACGGGTGCACGATCACGAAGTCCTTGCCGCCGGTCTCGCCGACCAGGCGCGGGTAGCCGCGGTACCCGGTGATGTTCTCGCCGACCGTGCGCCACAGGTGCTGGAACGTCGCGGTGGAGCCGGTGAAGTGGATGCCCGCCAGGTCGGCGTGCGGGATCGCGACCCGGGAGACCGCCTGCCCGTCCCCGGTCACCATGTTGATCACTCCCGGCGGCAGCCCGGCCGCCTCCAGCAGGCGCATCGTGTAGTGCGCGGCCAGCTGCTGGGTGGGGGACGGCTTCCAGAGGACCACGTTGCCCATCAGCGCCGGGGCGGCCGGCAGGTTGCCCGCGATCGAGGTGAAGTTGAAGGGGGTGATCGCGACGACGAACCCCTCGAGCGGCCGGTACTCCATCCGGTTCCACGCGCCCGGCGCCGATTGCGGCTGCTCGGCCAGGATCTGCCGCGCGTAGTGGACGTTGAAGCGGAAAAAGTCGATCAGCTCGCACGCGGCGTCGATCTCGGCCTGGTAGGGCGACTTGGACTGGCCGAGCACGGTGGCCGCGTTCAGTGTCGCGCGCCACGGACCGGCGAGCAGGTCGGCGGCGCGCAGGAACACGGCGGCGCGGTCGTCGAAGGACAGCGCCCGCCAGCCCGGCGCGGCGGCGCCGGCGGCGCCGATCGCGGCGGCCACGTCCTCGTCGGTGGCGTTACCCAGGCGGCCGAGGACGTGCCGGTGGTTGTGCGGCTGCACCACGTCGATCGCGTCGCCGCCGCCCATCCGGAGCTGACCGCCGATGGTCATGGAAAGTTCGGCCCGCTCGGCAGCGAGCTGCTTGATCTTCTTCTCCAGCACGGTTCGCTCGTGGCTCCCCGGCTGGTACTGACGGACCGGCTCGTTGGCCGGGACCGGCACGTCGGTGACGGCATCCATGCCGGCGACCTCCCTGCTGTTCACCTCGATGCTCTTCACCTCGATGCTCGGAGGCTACCCCTCTTTGCCCGCGTGCTCACCGGCCCGGAGCTGAGGGCCCCCCATCCCAGTCGATGAATCTGTCTCCGTCGGAGAACTCGAGTTCCTGGGTCGCGTACCACATGAGTTCGTGACCCTCGGCGCCGTCCACGGTGAAGCGGGCGTCGTCGTCCCCCTCGTCCGCGGCGGCGAGCGCGGCGACCGCGGCCCGCACGTCATCGGCGGCGTCCAGGCCGTCGATATGGCCGGCGGCGACGTCGGTGAGCGGGATCGCGCTCAGGATCTGGACAGCGGCGGGCTGGCCGTGGTCGCCGGCCCGGCCGATGTCGTCATCGGAGACCTCCGCGGCCAGGACGACCCGGCGCGGCGGCGCGCCGGGATCGGTGGCCAGCAGCCGCAGGGACGTGCGCGCCCCCTCCATGAGGGCGATGTACTCGAGTTCGTCCACGTCGCCGACGGCGTAACCCTCGCGGAGCGCGGGCGTGACGGCAAACCCCAGCTGAGGGGCCGGCCCGATCTCGCCGGTCTTGAGTGCGGCGGCGAGCGCCGGGAGGGTCGACGGAAGGTATACACGCATGGGTTCCTCGCGCTGCTGCGGTCGATCACAGGTGGAACAAGCCCAGTGGCAAGCCGATCAAGAGTGTGACAGGTCCGCTGGTGGCGTGGCGTGCTGGCGGTCCTTTTGCTGGCCCGGCTCGTGGGACTGCTGCGGCGGCCGGGGCATTTGCTGGCCCGGGGTACCCAGTGCGGCGACCACGGCGGCGACGGCGGCGTCGATCGGCACGTGCTCCCAGAGCCGGACCACCTGCCAGCCGGCCAGCTCCAGCGCGGAATCGGCCGCGCGGTCCCGTTCCACGTTGCGCAGTAGCTTCGGCGCCCAGTACCCTTGGTTGACCGACGGTTTGGAGCCGTGGTCCGGGCAGGCGTGCCAGAAGCATCCGTCCACGAAGACCGCGACCTTGCGCGCCGTGAACGCGATGTCGGGCCGTACCCGCTTGCCGGCGGCCAGGTCGAGGCGGTAGTCCTTGCGGAACCGGTACCCCAGCCGGTGCAGCGCCCGGCGGAGGGCCAGCTCGGGCTTGGTGTCGGTCCGCCGGATGGCACGCATGTTGGCCGAACGGCCTTCGCTGGAAGCCTGTGGATAGCGGGACGTCCGGGGCCCGCGGGACGCCTCTGGGGAGCCGGAGGCCCCGGGTTGGTCCGCCATGGCGCACAAGGCTAGCGTGACGGGGCCAGGCGGTCAGCGTCACTGGGTTTAGCGTGACCGGGTTTCAGCGTGACGGGGCCAGGGAGATGCCGAGCAGGCCGGAGACGTGCTCTGCGGTGCGCTGGGGGTCGTCGTGCCAGATGCCGGTCATGCCGCAGGCGCGAGCCGCGGCCACGTTGGCCTCGATGTCGTCGATGAACACGCACATCTCCGGCGGCAGCCCGATCAGCTCGGCCGCGTGCCGGAAGATCCGCAGCTCGGGCTTGCGCATGCCGACCTCGTGCGAGATGACGACGGCGTCGAACAGCTCCGGGAAGTCCTCGCGCGGATACCCGCCGGGTCCCCAGGAATTCGACAGCAGGCAGGTGCGGATGCCGGCCGCGCGCAGCGTGCGCAGCATGTCGTACATGACCGGGACCGTCAGGCTCGCCGCGAACATCCGCTTCAGCAGGCCCTCGGCCGGTACGGTCCCGCCGTCGAGCCGCAGCAGCCGCGCCGCGAGGGTCCGCTCGAATTCCTCGACGGTGCATTCGCCGCGCTCGAGCGCGTGCACCGGGTTGCCGACCGCCTCGGGCAGATAGGCGTCGTCCAGCCACGCGCGCATGCACGCGGCGTAGCTGTCCCAGTCGATGCCCTCCGCCTCGACCCAGGCGCGCACCGTGCCGCGCAGCGGATTGGTCAGCACGCCGGCCCAGTCGATGATTACGCCGCGTAGGAATGGAGACATAACTGTGATCGTAAGCCCGGTTATCCTGGACCTATTTCCCTATTACTCCAGTTGACTTAATAGGAAAAACTGGCCAATATGAGGTGCGCCGCTCTGATTCACCACGGAAGAGGTTAAACCGTGTCCGTATCCACCAGGACCAGTGCGACCAGGCGGGGCAGCCCGGCCGACCCGGGAGCCGGCGCGGGAAGCCTGCCCCTCGCTGGCGTCACAACCTCCCCGCAGGCGCGCTCCGGACGCGGCCGGGCCTGGCGGCACAGGGGCTGGATGCGCCTCATCAGCCCGATCGCGGTCCTCGCGCTGTGGCAGACCCTCACCACCACCGGGGTCGTATCGCAGCAGAAGCTGCCCTCGCTGACCACGCTGTGGTCAACCGCGGTGCACCTGACCACGACCAACTCCCCGGTCTACGGGACGTTGCAGAGCGCGATGGCGATCTCGCTCGAACGGGTGACCATCGGCTTCGCGATCGGCGGCGGCTGCGCCCTGATCCTGGCCTTCATCGCGGGGCTCAGCCGGTTCGGCGAGAACGCGGTCGATCCGATCATGCAGGCGGCGCGCACGCTGCCGCTGTTCGGCCTGATCCCGGTGTTCATCGTGTGGTTCGGGATCGGCAACCCGCCGAAGATCTGGCTCATCGCGCTCGCCGCGGCCGTCCCGCTCTACCTCAACACCTTCGCGGGCATCCGCGGCGTCGACGGCAAGCTCGCCGAACTGGGACAGGTCCTCGGGCTGCGCCGGCGCGAGATGATCCGCGACATCATGCTGCCCGGCGCGCTGCCGATGATCCTCGTCGGGCTGCGGCAGAGCCTGGGCGTGGCCTGGCTGGCGCTCGTCGTGGCCGAGCAGATCAACGCCAACTCCGGCCTCGGCTTCATGATCAACCAGGGCGAGACCTTCCTCCAGCAGAACGTGATCTTCGTGGCCCTGTTCGTCTACCTGATCCTCGGGCTGCTGACCGACTACATCGTCCGGCTAATCGAGAGGAGGGCCCTGACGTGGCGACGCGGAATCCTGGAGACCTAGCGGCCGAACGAGCCGCGCGCGGACGCTCCACGGCGGCCCCGGGCTCTCCCGGGCCACCGGGGACACTGACTGCCCCGGCGGGGACGGTGGCGCTGACCGGCGGCCTGAGCCGATCCTTCGGCGACCGCATCGTCCTCGACGACCTGGATCTGGAGATCAGGAGCGGTGAGTTCGTGGCCATGATCGGCCGCAGCGGGACCGGAAAGTCCACCCTGCTGCGCGCCCTGGCCGGGCTGGACCGGGACGTGACCGGTGACCTGACCGTCAACGCCGCGGTGGCGGTGGTGTTCCAGGAGCCGCGACTGGTGCCGTGGAAACGCGTCTTGGCCAACGTCAGCCTGGGCCTGCGCGCCAGTGATCCGCGCGGCGTGGCCCGTGCGGCCCTGGACGAAGTCGGGCTCGCGGCGCGCGCCGACGCCTGGCCGCTCACGCTGTCCGGCGGCGAGGCCCAGCGGGCCGCGCTGGCCCGCGCCCTGGTCCGCGACCCTGGCCTGCTGCTGCTCGACGAGCCGTTCAGCGCGCTCGACGCGCTGACCCGGATCAGCATGCACGGCCTGGTTCTCTCGCTGTGGGAGCGGCACCGGCCGGCCGTGCTGCTCGTCACGCACGACGTGGACGAGGCGCTGGCGCTCGCCGACCGGGTGCTCGTGCTGGCCGACGGCAAGATCGCGCACTCCGCCACCATCACCGTGGACCGGCCCCGGGACCGGGACCACCCGGACCTGGTGGCCCTGCGAATCCGCCTGCTCACTGAGCTGGGCGTGGCCACCCGCGACGCGGACACCCTCGACGCGGACTGACTGAGAAATAAGGGACAACACATATGACTACTCCAGTACGGCCCAGATACGGACGCGTCCTGATCGCGGTCGCGGGAACCGCGGCCGTGCTCGCGGCGGCCGCGTGCTCATCGTCGTCATCCAGCCCGGCGGCCAGTTCCCCGTCCGGCTCCAGTTCGAGCGGCGCGACCAACGTCTCGTCGGTGACGCTCAACATCGGTGACCAGAAGGGCACCGGCGCGCAGGCGCTGCTGGAGGCAGCCGGCTTGATCAACAAGCTGCCGTTCAAGGCCAGCTGGAGCGACTTCACCTCCGGGCCGCCCATGCTGCAGGCCATGGGATCCGGCTCGGTGGACATCGGCGGCGTCGGTGACGCCCCGCCGGTCTTCGCCGCCAGCGGCAACGAGCCGATCGCCATCGCGGGGGCCCGGGTCACCCCGGGGGCCGCCGCCGCGATCGTGGTGCCGAAGAACTCCCCGATCACCTCGATCTCCCAGTTGAAGGGCAAGAAGATCGCGGTGGCCCAGGGCAGCTCGGCCGACTACCACCTGCTGACCGTGCTCAACAAGGCCGGCCTGACCATCAAGCAGGTAACCCTCGACTACCTGCAGCCCGCCGACGCGCTGGCCGCGTTCAACTCCGGGCACGTGGACGCCTGGGACATCTGGTCGCCGTACATCGAGCAGACCACCCTGCTGGAAAACGCCCGGATTCTGGTCAACGGGGATGGCTACGGCTCCCCCGACTCCTTCGAGGTGGCCTCGAAGGCCGCGCTGGACAACCCGGCCAAGGCCGCCGCGATCAAGGACTACCTCACGATCCTGAACCAGGCCTATGTCTGGTCGGCGACGCACATCGCCACCTGGGCCAAGCTCTGGGGCGACGCGACCGGCCTGCCCAGCAACGTCATGACCCAGGCGGCCAAGGACGACATCAATAAGCCGATCACGATCACCAGCGGCGTCATCTCCGCCGAGCAGCAACTCGTGACCGCCTTCTACAAGGCCGGCCTGATCCCGAACAGCGTGAACATCAAGCAGTACACCGTGACCACCTACAACGGCACGGTGCCGGGTGGGTCGTCATGACCCTGACGTTCCACTGGTTCCTGCCCACGTCTGGTGACGGCCGGGCCATCATCGGCCGGGGGCACAGCGTCCCGCTCGGGTCCGATGGTCACCCCGTGCCGCACGCGGCCGACGGGGCGGCGGCCACCGCGATCCGGCCGCCGGACATCGACTACCTGGCTCAGGTCGCGCAGGCCGCCGAGCGCAACGGTTTCGAAGGGGTGCTCACGCCTACCGGGACGCACTGCGAGGACGCGTGGCTGGTCACCGCGGCGCTGATCCGGGAGACCCAGCGGCTGAAGTTCCTGGTCGCGTTCCGGCCCGGGGTGACCTCGCCGACGCTGTCCGCGCAGATGGCCGCGACCTACCAGCGGATCTCCCGTGGCCGCCTGATGCTCAACGTGGTCACCGGGGGCCAGGCGGACGAGCAGCGCCGGTTCGGTGACCACCTGCCGCACGACGAGCGGTACCGGCGCACGGGTGAGTTCCTCTCGATCGTCCGCGGCGCGTGGAGCGGCGTACCGTACGACTTCCGCGGGGACTATTACCAGGTGGAGGGGGCGACCGTGATGGCGCCGCCGGAACCGCCCCCGGACGTCTACTTCGGCGGCTCGTCCCCGGCCGCCGGGCCGGTGGCGGCCAAGCACGTCGACGTGTACCTGACGTGGGGTGAGCCGCCCGCTCAGGTGGCCGAGAAGATCGCGTGGATCCGCGATCTGGCCGCGGCCGAGGGCCGGACGCTGCGCTTCGGCATCCGGCTGCACGTGATCACGCGCGACTCGGCCCGGGAGGCGTGGGCGGAGGCGGACAAGCTGCTCAGCTACCTCCACCCGGCGGAGGTCGAGCACGCCCAGCAGGTCCTGGCCCGCAGCGAGTCGGTCGGCCAGCAGCGGATGCGTGAGCTGCACGAAGGGTTCCGGCACAGCGGGGCCGCGACCGACCTGGAGATCTACCCGAACCTGTGGGCCGGGGTCGGGCTGGTGCGCGGCGGCGCGGGGACCGCCCTGGTCGGCAGCCACGCGGAGGTGGCGGACCGGATCGAGGAGTACGCCGCGCTCGGCATCACGGAGTTCATTTTCTCCGGCTACCCGCACCTGGAAGAGGCCTACTGGTTCGGTGAGGGCGTCCGCCCCGAACTACGCCGCCGCGGCCTGCTGGCGCCCGCGGTGGCGCCGTCCCCGCAACTGGCCCTCAGCCCGTCTGGATGACCTTGCTGAGGCCCCTGGGACTGTCGGGGTTGACGCCGAGGCGGCGGGCCAGCGCCTCGGTGAGCAACTGGCCGGCGGTGATGAGCCCGATCGGGGCGAGCCATTCCGGCAACCGCGGGCCGGGCAGGGCGTAGGCGCACGCCGCGGCCAGAGCCGTGCCGCCGCCGATGCCGTACGCGGTCGCGCCCGCGTGCGTCACCCGGCCCGCCAGCGCGACCGCGCCCGCCAGGGTGGGCCCGGAGTCCGCGGCCATGATGATCGCCGGGGTCCGGTCGTCCACCACGGCAATCGGGCCGTGCAGCAGGTCCGCGAAGGACAGCCCCATGGCGTGCAGGTAGCACGCCTCCTTCAGCTTCAGCGCGAACTCCAGGGCCGCGGCGGAGGCGTAGCCGCGCCCGGAGACCACCACGCCCTCGACCCCGGCCAGACCCTCGATGACGGGCTCCAGGTCGTTCCGCGTAGCGAGCAGGCGCTCGATCTCATCGGGCACGGAACGCAGTTCGCCGGCGTCCAGCGGCTCCGCGCCCGCTGCACCGTCTGTGCCCGCCGTGCCCTCCGCGTCGGCCGCGAGGGCGATGCCCAGCACGGCCAGCGCCGCCAGCGCGGTGGTGAACGTCTTGGTGGCCGGGACCGCCCGCTCGACCCCGGCCTCGGTCACTAGGGCCACCTCGGCCGCCTCCGCCAGCGGTGAGCCGGCCCCGTTGGTGATGGCCAGCGTCCGCGCCCCGCAATCGGCCGCCCAGGCCAGCGTCTCGACGATCTCCTCGGTCCGCCCGGACTGCGACAGCGCGACCGCGAGCACCCCGGACAGGTCGAGGCGGCTGCGGTAGGCCGTGGCGACCGACGGCGACGCGAGGGTGGCCAGCCGGCCCGTACGCACCTGAACGAGATAGCTGCCGTAGACGGCGGCGTTGTCGGACGTCCCGCGCGCGATGAACAGCACCTGGCGGGTGTCCCGGCCGAGCGCGGCGATCTCTCCGATGCGCGGGAGCAAGGCGCCGAGGGTGGCGCGCAACGCCTGCGGCTGCTCCTCGATCTCGGCCCGCATCCGTGTCACCGAAGTCGTCGGGGGCGACATGTCACCACTCCCTCATCGTTTCCTCGCGGTACACCAGGTCACCGTCCACCCAGGTGGCCCGGGCCCGCAGATCTTCACCGAGCCAGGCCAGGTCGGCCCGCGCGCCCGGGACGATCCGGCCCAGCTCGGGGCGGCCGATAAGATCCGCGGGTATCCGGGTCGCGGCGGCGACCGCATGAGGCAGCCCGGCGCCGGCGCGGACCATGTTCGCGACGGCCACGTCCATCCGCAGGGCCGAGCCCGCCAGCGTTCCGCTGGCCCGGACCGGCGGTGTCCCGTCCCCATCGGGCAACTCGATCGGCTCACCGCCCAGCAGGTACGTCCCCGGTGGCATCCCGGCGCACGCGGCCGCGTCCGTGACCAGGCAGATCCGCCCCGGCGCGGCCGCGAAGGCGACCGCGCAGACCGCCGGCGCCACGTGATGGAAATCGGCGATCAGCCCGCTGGTCAGCCGCGGATCCGACAGCGCCTGGCCCGGTGTCCCCGGCTCCCGGTGATGCAGCGGGCGCTGGGCGTTGAACAGGTGCGTCACCATTCGCGCCCCGGCGCCGGCCGCCGCCGCCACCTGGCTGGCGAGCGCGTCGGTATGGCCGACGCTGACCAGGACGCCCGCCTCGGCCAGGCGGGTGATGGCGTCCAGGGCGCCGTGCCGTTCCGGGGCCAGGGTGACGATCTTCAGGATTCCGCCGCCGGCGTCGAGCAGTTCGCTGACGGCCGCGGGCGCCGGATCGGTCATCCAGTCCTTGTTGTGCGCCCCGGCGCGCAGCGGTGAGATGAACGGCCCCTCCAGGTGCACGCCCAGCACCCGGGCCTCCGGGCCCTGCTCGCGAGTGCGGCGGGCGGCCTGGCGCAGGGCACTGGCTAGCCGCAGGGCACGGGCGAGCCGCGGGACGGGGGCGGTGATGAACGTCGGCATGAAGGCGGTCGTCCCGGTCTCCGGGAGCCGGGCGGCGACCATCCGCCTCTCGGCGGCCCGCACCGCCTCGAGCTCGGCGCCGAAATACCCGTTCACCTGAAGATCGACGAAGCCGGGGACGAGGACCCCGGAATCCAGTCGCACATCCGGCTGACGCGGCGGCGGGCCCTCCCCGACCGTCTCGATCACGCCGTCGCGCACCAGGACATAACCGGGGGCGAGATGAAGGCGGTCGGCCAAGCCGGGCAGGGCGGCGGCCGGCACGATGCGTTCGGCCTCAATCAGCATCTCGGCCAACGCGCACGGCTCCTCTCCCGGCGGGCCATCTCTTTTTAGCGGGCCATCTCTTTAGCGGGCCGTCTCTTCTCGGCAGGTCCATCTAGTATGCAAGAAACTTTACTATTTACGCCAGGGCGGTGCCCGCTCCCCCGGGATCATATGTACCTGGGCCGCCGGTGCGGGGCGCCCAAAATGTCACTGGGGGGCGGTAGAACAGCAGATGTGCCACAGAAGGGCGCGAACGAGAAGAGTGCTGGCGGGCGCTCGACCGCATGCAATTGGTTTCCCGGAGGGACCATGGACGACTCGCCTGCTGCCGAAGGTCTCCAGCCAGGGCACGTTCCGCCGTGCCCGTCCCAGGCCCTGACGCGGCCGTGCCCGTGCCGGGCTCACGCCGCGGGGCAGCCGTGCCCGTGCCAGCCTGCGGCTCCAGGGCGGCCGCTACCCGATCTGACGGCCGTCCGCCTCACTGAGGTACCCGATTCCTGGCCGCCCTACGACGATGAGGTACGGGCCGGGGAAGCGCACGCGGACGGGGAGCCCTGCGCCAGCGGCGACGGCAGCCATACAGGTACCGGCCAGATGGAGGCCACCGGCCGGATGGGGGCACCCGGCCCGGATGAGGATCCCGTGCCCGGCCAGCACGAGGACGAACGGGGACGCCGGGCGCGGGGAAGCGGTGATACCGACGCTGACCGGTGGCCGAGCCAGTTCGCCCAGGTGCTCGCGGAAACGCTCGCGGGCTCCCGTCCGGCCAGCCAGATCACGCCGTGGACCACCCAGCGCGCGCGGGCGCACATCCGCCGCCTCGCTCCCTTGCTGGCCACCGAACAGCGTCCCCGGGTGCAACGGGTCCTGACGTCCCACCCGATGGAGGACGTGGTGGAGGTCGCCGTCATCGTCGGGTTCGGGTCGCGGACGCGCGCCCTGGCTGCCCGGCTGGAACGGACCGGTCCGCAGCCGGCCACGTGGGGCCGGGCCGCCCGCCGGGCACGCTGGCTATGCACGGCCGTAGAGTCGGCCTAACGAGCGCGGAGCCGAGCGCGGGGTCAGTCCGCCGTGCGGTTGCGGGGATCGCCGTGGCAGCGCTTGTACTTGCGGCCCGAACCGCACGGGCACGGGTCGTTCCGGCCGACGTTGGCGAAGTCACCGCTGCGGGCGCCTTCGGTGTGGCTTTCTACGTGGGTGCCGCCGTCCACGGAGGGCGCGGTGTACTGGAGCGCGCCGGCCCGGCGCGGGGCCAGCCCCGCCGGGACCACGGGCGCCGCGCCGTTGCCGCCGGC
>PLRW01000123.1 GCA_003164955.1 Actinomycetota bacterium | reverse complement strand
AATCGATTGACGCAGTAACCTGCGCAGGGAGACGAAATCCAAACACGCCTGGTTCCACGCCTCACTCCGGCATTCGGCCGCAACATCTCCGCAGGTTTTCAAGATGGGAGAGCGGGCAACGACTCTCCCATGGAAAGCCAGCCTGCTGCTACACGCCCTTCTTCAGCTTGCGATAGCGCCGGATCAGATTGTTCGTCGAGCTGTCGTGCTTCAGCTTTGGCTCATCCTTGCTTTCGAGTTCCGGAATAATCCTCTGCGCCAGCACCTTGCCGAGCTCCACGCCCCACTGGTCGAACGAGTCGATGTCCCAGATCGTCCCCTGCGTGAACACGCTGTGCTCGTACAGGGCCACCAGCGCGCCCAGCAGCCGGGGGGTGAGAGTCTCGGCCAGCAGCACGTTGGTCGGGCGGTTGCCCTCCATCACGCGGTGCGGCACCACCCGTTCCGGCGTTCCCTCGGCCCGCACCTCGTCCTCGGTCTTGCCGAACGCCAGCGCCTGGGCCTGCGCGAACACGTTCGAGTTCAGCTTGTCATGGTGATCACGCAGCGGGTTCAGCGACTTGCCGAACCCGATCAGGTCGACCGGGATCAGCGTCGTGCCCTGGTGGATCAGCTGATAGAAACTGTGCTGCCCGTTGGTCCCGGGTTCACCCCAGAACACCGCGCCGGTGTCGTAGTCCACATGCCGCCCGTTCAGCGTGACGTGCTTGCCGTTGGACTCCATGGTGAGCTGCTGCAGGTAGGCGGGGAACCGCTTCAAGTACTGCGCGTACGGCATCACGCCGTAGGTCTGGGCGCCGAAGAACTCGCGGTACCAGACGGCCAGCAGGCCCATCAGGACCGGCAGGTTCTCCGCCAGCGGCGCGGTGCGGAAATGCTCGTCCACCTCGTGGAAGCCCGCGAGCATCTCGTCGAACCGGTCCGGCCCGATCGCCACCATGATGGACAGGCCGATCGCGGACTCCATCGAGTAGCGGCCGCCGACCCAGTCCCAGAACCCGAACATGTTCGCGGTGTCGATGCCGAACTCGCGGACCCGGCCGGCGTTGGTCGAGACCGCGACGAAGTGCTTGGCCACCGCGGCCTCATCGCCGAGTTCGCCCACCACCCAGTCCCGTGCGGAGGTCGCGTTGGTCAGGGTCTCCAGCGTGCCGAACGTCTTGGAGGAGATGATGAACAGCGTCTCGTCCGCGGCCAGGTCCCGGGTGGCCTCGGCGAAGTCGGTGGAGTCGACGTTGGAGACGAACCGGAACGTCAGGTCGCGCTGGGAGTAGTAGCGCAGCGCCTCGTACGCCATGACCGGCCCGAGGTCGGAGCCGCCGATGCCGATGTTGACGATGTTGCGGATGCGCTTGCCGGTGAAGCCGGTCCACTCCCCCGACCGGATCCGGTCGGAGAACTGGCGCATCCGGCCGAGCACCTCGTGCACCTGCGCGACCACGTCGACGCCGTCCACGACCAGCGACTCGTCCGCGGGCATGCGCAGCGCGACGTGCAGCACGGCGCGGTCCTCGGAGACGTTGATGTGCTCCCCGCGGAACATCGCGTCGCGGCGCTCCGGCACGCCAGACTCCTCGGCCAGCTCGACCAGCAGCCGCATGGTCTCGTCGGTGATCCGGTTCTTGGAGTAGTCGAGGTAGAGCCCGGCCGCCTCCGCGGTCAGCCGTTCCCCGCGTCCCGGGTCCTCGGCGAAGAGCGCGCGCAGGTGCCGCCCCGCGATCTCGTCATAGTGGCGCTGCAGCGCCTGCCACGCCTTCCGCTCCCGCAGTGGCACCGCTGACATGTCTCCTCCTTGGTCGGGCCGGCCCGCACTATTTCTGGCTAGCTCTGTTTTCCTGGATAACTCTGTTTCATCTGGACGGCACTGTTTCTTTTGGCCGGCACTGTTTCTGGCTGGCACTGTTCCCCGGTAAGGACTGTGCTCCGACGAGATCGTTTCATGCGCCGGGGAAGGCGCGGGATGCGGGCACACGGCTTTCGGTTAAAATCTTCGCTGCCGCCGAACGGACGTCCCTAGGAGTCGAACCCGAGCCCGAGCCGGTCCAGCGTGCGCAGCCAGAGGTTCCGCCGCCCGGCGTCACGGTCGGCGCGGGCCAGCGACGCCCGGGTCAGCTGGACGACCGCGGAACGGGCGGGCTCGGGCGGGAAGGGCACCGGGCGGGAGCGGACCAGCTCCAGCTCGGTGCGTTCGGTCCGCTGCCCGGACAGCAGGTCCAGGACGACGTTCGCGGCGAACCGGCTGGCCCCGACACCCAGGCCGGTGTGCCCGCAGGCGTAGCCGAGGCGGCCGCGCCGCGCGGTCCCGTAGAAAGCGAAGAAGCGGCTGCACGTGTCGATGGCCCCGCCCCAGGCGTACTCGAACGCCACGTCCTCCAGCTGGGGGAACGTGGTGAAGAAGTGCCCGGCCAGGCGCGCGAACGTCTCGGGCCGCTGGTCGTGCGCCGGGCTGACCCGTCCGCCGTTGAAGTAGACGGCGTCGTAGCCGCCCCACAGCACCCGGTCGTCGTCGGTGAGCCGGAAGTAGTGGAACTGATTGCCCGAGTCGGCCGCGCCCTGCCGATTCCGCCAGCCCAGGCTGGCCAGCTGTGCGGCGGACAGCGGCTCGGTAACGAGCACGTAGTCGTAGACCGGGACGAAAAAGTTCCCGAGCCGCCGCAGCAGCGGCTTATAGGCGCCGGTGGCCAGTGCGGCCTGGCGGGCGCGCACGCGGCCGTAGGGCGTGATCAGCGCCAGGCCGGCGCCATCATCGGCGATCGCGCGGACCCGCGTGTGCTCGAACAGGCGCACGCCAGCGTCCAGGCACGCCTGGCGCAGGCCGCGGGCCAGCCGCGCCGGGTCGACCATCGCGCAGGTGTCCCGGTACCAGGCCCCGCCCAGGAACGTGCGGGAATCGAGTTCCCGTCGCACCCCGGCCGCGTCCAGTTCGGTCACGTCGTGGCCCAGCCGGCGGGCGGCCACGGTTTCCCCGTGCAGGTCGTCGAGCTGCCATGGCTGCGTGGCGATGGTCAGCTCCCCCACCGGCGAGAAGCCGCAGTCGATGCCGCGGGCGGCGATCGTCTCGCCGATCTCGGCCAGGTTCTGCGCGCCCAGCTTCTCCAGCAGCGCCATCTCGCCGGGGAACCGGGCCAGGCCGTTGCCGATCCCGTGGGTGAGGCTGGCGGAGCAGAAGCCGCCGTTCCGCCCGGACGCCGCCCACCCGGTCGTGTCCGCCTCGATGAGGACCACGTCGGCCGACGGATCACGCTCGCGCGCGAGCAGCGCGGTCCACAGCCCGGAAAAGCCGCCGCCGACGACCGCGAGGTCGGCGGTCAGCGGCCCGGTCAGCGCGGGCGCTGGCGCCGGGGCGCCGGGCTGGCTCGTCCAGAACGGCTGCGGGAGCGCCCCGGCCAGCGCGCGGACCGCCCGGTCCCGGTCAGCCCCGCCGTCCGGTTCATTCGGGATCATCGCGCCTCGTTCCTGCGGTTAGGTTCCTGTTCCGAGCGGACGTAATTGCGGCCCGCATCACACGGTGATGGTAGAATCCCGGCAGTGGCAGAGCACCGCCTGCCCGCTTCCGAGCTGCCGGTGGCCCGCGCCCCGGCGGCGACGAGGACAAGGGTCCCCGACTCGCGGTGATGCCCCTCGCGGGCACATTTCGTCAGGCCATAAGTCTTGACGCCTTCCTGTCAGGTCATTCGTCTTGGCGAGCCGACGCGGGCTGCCTCGCCGGGAAGAGAAGATCATGACGCGGAACAAGGCCCCGAAGACCGCCGCCCGCGAGCGGATGGCACAGACCGGCGAACCGTACAGTGTCGCCCGCCGCGCGACCGCGGCCGGGGACGCACGGCTGGGCGACCCCGGCCCCATAGGCAACCCCGGCCCCATAGGCAACCCCGGCCCCATAGGCGACTCAGCCGCAGACCCGACGGCGGCCCGCGAGCAACTGTCACCCGAGGAGCAGTACGCGCGTGAGGCAGCGGCGGCGGGCCTGAGCGCGGCCGACATCGAAGCCCGCACGGCCGCCTTCCGGGTCCAGGAGGCGGCCGATCGGGCGAAGTATGCCGCGCGGCAGGCCCGGGAACGGGCCGACCGCGCCGAGGCAGCCGCCGAACAGGCCGAACAGCGGGCTATGCACGCATCGGATGCCGCGGACCAGGCCGGGGACTGGGCCGAACCGGCCGAGCAGCAGCGAATGCGAGCCCGCGCCGAGGCGCTCCAGCACGCATTCGAGGTGGCCCGGGAGCAGGCCGACCAGGCCGAGGACGCGGCCGCGGAGGCGGCGGAACGGGCCGAGATGGCCCAGGATGCCGCGGACGAAGCTCAGGAAGAAGTGGCCGAGGCGTTGGCGCGGCCTGCCGGTCCGCCGGAAGAGGCCGCCGCGTGGGACGAGACGCGCGCCGCCTGGGATGAGACCGGCGCCGCGTGGGACGAAGCGGACGCCGCGTGGGACGAGACCGGCCGCGCCCGGGACGAGGGGCGACCGCGGGCCGGAGCGGGGCGACCATGGAACCCGGCTGACGGGCCGCGGAACCCGTCTGACGGGCTGGCGGACCGGACCGGCCGACTGGAGGAACGGATCGGCCGGTTCCAGGACCGGGCCGGACAGGTGCAGGACCGGATCGGCCGGCGGCTGGGCCAGCTGTTCCCGCAGCCGCCCGGCACTCCTCCCAGGCCGCCCGCGCCTCCCAGGCCGCCCGCGCCCCCGGTGCCGCCGGAAGCCCCGTAGCCCGTGGTCCAGCCGAACGAACGTGCCCAAAGGCGCCATCGCGCACGACCTAGTGAGCCGAAGGCGTCATCGCGCACGTTCCCGGGGTAGGCGCCGGGCACGCTGGCCCGGGGATCCTCTCCAGGATCCCCGGGCCAGACGTTCATGGGGCTACTCGCCGATGTAGCTCATGACGTGCTTGATGCGGGTGTAGTCCTCGAGGCCGTACACGGACAGGTCCTTGCCGTAGCCCGAGTGCTTGAAGCCGCCGTGCGGCATCTCGGCCACGATCGGGATGTGCGTGTTGATCCAGACGGCGCCGAAGTCGAGCCGCTTGGCCATCCGCATCGCGCGGCCGTGGTCCTTGGTCCACACGCTGGAGGCCAGCCCGTACTGGACGCCGTTGGCCCACGCGGTGGCCTCGTCCTCGGAGCTGAACCGCTGCACGGTGATCACCGGGCCGAAGATCTCGTCCTGGATCATCTCGTCCTGCTGCTCCAGCCCGGACACCACGGTCGGGGCGTAGAAGTAGCCGCGGTCACCGATCCGCTGGCCCCCGGTCACAACCTCGGCGTGGTCCGGGGTGCGCTCGACGAAGCCCTCGACGCGGGCCAGTTGGCCGGCGTTGTTCAGCGGGCCGTAGTACGCGTCCGCCACGTCGGGGCCGCCGACCTTGGTGCCGCGTGCCTGCTCCGCCAGCGCGGCGGTCAGGTCGGCCGCGATGCCGGGGCCGGCCAGCACGCGGGTCGCCGCCGTGCAGTCCTGGCCGGCGTTGAAGTAACCGGCGCCCGCGATCCCCTCCGCCGTGGCGGCGACGTCGGCGTCGTCGAACACGATGACGGGGGCCTTGCCGCCCAGTTCCAGGTGCACGCGCTTGAGGTCGGCCGCGGCCGCGACGGCCACCTCCCGGCCCGCGCGGACCGACCCGGTGATCGACACCATCTGCGGGATGTCGTGGGCCACCAGGGCGCGGCCGGTGTCGCGGTCACCGGAGATGACGTTGAACACCCCCGGCGGCAGGAACTCCGCCGCGATCTCGGCCAGCAGGAGCGTGCTGACCGGGGTGGTGTCGGACGGCTTGAGGACGATCGCGTTGCCGGCCGCGAGGGCGGGGGCGATCTTCCAGATGGCCATCATCAGCGGGTAGTTCCAGGGCGTGACCTGGGCGCAGACCCCGATCGGCTCGCGCCGGACGAACGACGTGTGGTCGTGCATGTACTCCCCCGCCGACCGGCCCTCCAGCACGCGCGCCGCGCCCGCGAAGAAGCGGAGCTGGTCGACGATCGGCGGGAGTTCCTCGCTCATGGTCAGCGCGAGCGGCTTGCCGGTGTTGCGGCACTCCGCGGCGGCGAGATCGTCCGCGCGGGCCTCGACCGCGTCGGCGATCTTCAGCAGGGCCAGTCCCCGCTCGGCCGGGGTGGCGTCCCGCCAGGTCCCGAAGGCCTCGGCGGCGGTGCGCAGCGCGGCGTCCACGTCCTCCGCGGATGAGACCGGAGCCTGCGCGTAGGCTTCCCCAGTGCTCGGGTCGATGACGTCACTGGTGCGGCCGTCACGGGTGTCGGCGTACTTGCCGCCGACGAAGTTCTTCAGCTCGGTCATCGTCAGCCTCCTGCGCGCGGAACGGGCCTGCTGTACAGCCCAACTCACGACCTTCGCAAAGAATCATGCCCTACACAAGTGATTCAGTGGTTATGTTTGCAGCAGACTGCGGATTTAGTTGACACCAGCCGCGAATGTCACACATGATGCCAACAGGGAGGCGACCCCATGGCACACGGCCCGAGGGTGCTGCCGGCGCCCGCCGTCGTGCTCGACGAGATCTCCAAGCGGATCATCGAGCAGCTGCAGCAGGACGGCCGGCGCTCGTACGCGGCGATCGGCAAGGCGGTTGGGCTGTCCGAGGCCGCGGTCCGGCAGCGGGTACAGCGGCTGCTCGACGGCGGGGTCATGCAGATCGTAGCGGTCACCGATCCCCTGACCCTCGGCTTCCGCCGGCAGACCATGATCGCCGTCAAGTGCGACGGTGACCTGGAAAAGGTCGCCGACCAGCTGGCCGACATCGATGAGATCGACTACGTGGTGATCACGGCCGGTTCCTTCGACCTCCTGCTGGAGGTCGTCTGCGAGGACGACAACCACCTGCTGGAGATCCTCAGCCGGATCCGCGCCGTGCCGTCGGTGACGAGCACCGAGACGTTCGTGTACCTGAAGTTGCGCAAGCAGACCTATTCATGGGGAACAAGATGACGAACCCGCCCGAAAGCAACGCCGAACTGCAGCAGACGGCCCGGCGCAACCTCTGGATGCACTTCACCCGCATGTCGGCCTACACCGACAGCGACATCCCCGTGATCGTCCGCGGTTCCGGGCCGTATGTATTCGACAACCACGGCCGGCGCTACCTCGACGGCCTGTCCGGGCTCTTCGTCAGCCAGGTCGGGCACGGCCGCACCGAGATCGCCGACGCCGCGCACCGGCAGGCGTCCCAGCTGGCCTACTTCCCGCTGTGGTCCTACGCGCACCCGCAGGCGATCGAGCTGTCCGAGCGGCTCGCCGGACTGGCCCCCGGCGACTTGAACCGGGTGTTCTTCACCACCAGCGGCTCGGAGGCCGTCGAGTCGGCCTGGAAGCTGGCCAAGCAGTACTTCAAGCTGACCGGCCAGCCCGAGCGGTACAAGGTGCTCAGCCGCGACATCGCCTACCACGGGACCTCGATGGGGGCGCTGGCCATCACCGGGCTCGCGGACATCAAGTACCCGTTCGAGCCGCTGCCACCCGGCGGGGTCCGCGTGCCGAACACCAACTTCTACCGCGCCCCCGACTTCGTGGCCGACGACATCACCGACTTCGGCCGGTGGGCCGCCGACGAGATCGAGCGCGCCATCCTGCGGGAAGGCCCGGAGTCGGTCGCGGCGGTGTTCCTGGAGCCGGTGCAGAACTCCGGCGGGTGCTTCCCGCCACCGCCCGGGTACTTCGCGCGGGTGCGGGAGATCTGCGATACCTACGGCGTGCTGCTGGTGTCCGACGAGGTCATCTGCGCGTTCGGGCGGCTCGGCCACTACTTCGGCTCGGCCCGGTACGGCTACCAGCCCGACATCATCACCTTCGCTAAGGGCCTCACCTCCGGTTACTCACCGCTGGGCGGCATGCTCGTGCGGGACGCGATCATGGAGCCGTTCAACCGCGGGACGGCGACGTTCCTGCACGGCGTCACGTTCGCCGGCCACCCGGTGTCGGCCGCGGTCGCCCTGGCCAACCTGGACATCTTCGAGAAGGAAGACCTGCTCGGGAACGTCCGCGCCAACGAGGGCGCCTTCCGCGCGACCCTGGAGAAGCTGTACGACCTGCCGATCGTCGGGGACATCCGCGGGGACGGCTACTTCTACGGCATCGAGATGGTCAAGAACAAGGACACCAGGGAAACCTTCAGCGACGAGGAGTCCGAACGGCTGCTGCGCGGCTTCCTGTCCACGGCCCTGTTCGACGCGGGCCTGGTCTGCCGGGCCGACGACCGCGGCGACCCGGTCATCCAGCTCGCCCCGCCGCTGATCTGCGGCCAGGAGCACTTCGACGAAATAGAGCACATCCTCCGCAATGTACTGACCGAAGCCTGGGAACGCATCTGACGGCAGAACGGGACCGGTGAACACCGGGAACACCGGACTACACCGAGTTCGAGACGTTTACCCTGGTCCGCCCCCGATCGGACGACCCCGGGCGGCGGTCGGAGACCGGGCGGACGGCAGCGGCGGTCCCGGGTTAGGGCTTGGCCCAGGCTACGGCTGCGCTCATGGACGCTTCAGGAACCTCAAATAGAACCCCGCGAACACCAGGACAATTCCGACGTTTACTATCAGCCGCTCCCAGAACAGGTGCCTGAAGAACAGGACGTCCAGGCCGACCACGACGGCGACCATCGCGAGCACGTAAAGCACGACGGCTGCCTGTCTTCCCATCGTTCCTGTCTACTCTGTGCGACAGAGCGGAGCAAGAGCGGCGCTGGGCCAGTACAGCTTTACGGTGAGGCGATCGTAACCGGCCCAGCGAACCGGGCCTCCGGCCCGGTGAGTGGCCGGNNGGGCGCGGAGCGCATGCGGGGGGCTACGGGGGGTCGTCCCCCGGGCCAGCACCGTACTCGGCCAGGGTCTCCTCGTCGGGCGGGTAGGTGCCGCGGATGCTGGCGCCGCCGGCCACCCGGCGCTGCAGCCAGGCTTCCAGCCGGTCCCGTTCGTAGCAGCGCGCCGCGACGTCCTCGGCCACCTCGGCCGGGATGACGACGACGCCCTCGCCGTCGCCGACCATGACGTCGCCCGGCTGCACCATGACCCCGCCGCAGCCGATCGGCAGGCCGAAGTCGGCCGGATGGTGCAGCACCGAGCTGGTGGTGGCGTGCGCGCCGCCCGCGTACGAGGGGAAGGCGAGCCCGGCGATGGCCGGGGAGTCACGCAGCGCGCCGTCGGTGACCAGGCCCGCGGCCCCGCGCGCCATCAGCCGGGTGCACAGGATGTGACCCAGCGACGCCGCGCCGGTCTGGCCGCGGGCGTCGATGACCAGGACCTGGTCCGGGCCGATGGTTTCCACCGCGACCCGCTGCGGGTTGGTCCAGTTGTCGTACTCGACCTGGAAGTCGAGGTCTTCGCGGGCCGGGATGTAGCGCAGCGTGAACGCGTACCCGACCAGCCGGACATCCGCCCGCAGCGGCCGGACCCCGGCCATGAACGTGTTACGGAAGCCGAGCTTGAGCAGTTCGCTGGTCAGGCTCGCCGTGGAGACCTCGTGCAGCTTCCGCCAGGACTCAGGTGTTAGTTCCATCGGGACCATTGTGGCCCGCGGAGCCCGTCCGAGTCAGGAGCACCGCAGGGCCGATGAGTAGGGCCGGATGTCCGGATGTCCGCCGTCAGCCTCCGCCAGGAGGACCCTGAGGAGGGCCCGTCAGTTCGGTACCGGCGGGCGGTTCGGCGTCGTCTCCTGCGACGGCATGGAGTTGGCCGTCGGCAGCGGGTACGGGATGCCGACGTCGAGGGTGCCGGCCAGCGCGTTCAGTACGGCCTGCTCCGCCACCGTGGTGTCGCCCAGCGACGTCGCGGGCAGCGACGGCACGCTGGTGTCCGGCGGCTTGGCCAGGGCCAGCGCGCTGGTCATGTCCCCGGCCACGCTGCGCCGCCACGCGCTCAGGTTCGGCACCTCGACACCGAACAGGGTCTCGATCAGCCGCAGTGTGGAGGTGTGGTCGAAGATCCCGGAGGCCACGTAGCCACCCCGGCTGAACGGCGAGATGACCAGGGCCGGCGTGCGGAAGCCGAGCCCGACCGGCCCGGCGAAGCCGTCGGCCGCGGCCGGCAACGTCCCGGTCAGGTACTCCCCCGCGGTCCCGGCGGGGGCGGTGGGCGGCGGCACGTGGTCGAAGAATCCGCCGTTCTCGTCGTAGATGACCAGGAACACGGTCTGCGCCCAGACTTCGGGGTTGGAGACCAGGGTGTTCAGGACCTGCTGGACGAGGTACTCGCCGTACTCCGGGGGCGCTGCCGGGTGCTCGCATTCGGCCAGCGGCGGGATGATCCAGGAGACCGAGGGCAGCGTGCCGGCCTTGACGTCGGCGGCGAAGGAGGCCGGGTAGTTGGGGGTCAGTGCCTTGGAGACCAGCTCGAACCCGGTGACCGAGAACGGGTTGTTGTAGTTCTTGAAGAACGGCAGCACGTTGAGCCCGATCAGGCCGAGCGGGTCGTTGTAGACCTTCCAGCTCACCCCCGCGGCCAGCAGCCGCTCCGGCATCGTCTCCCAGCTCAGCTTGCCGTACTCGCTGAGCGGGTCGCTGAAGGTCGTCAGCACCGGGCCGCCGTTCGTGCCCGCCGGGTCGATCGTGGCCGACATGCTCATCAGCCGGTTCGGGTCGGTCGGGCCGAGCACCGAGCAGAAGTAGTGATCGCAGATCGTGAACGCGTCGGCCAGCGCGTAGTAGAACGCCAGGTCGGCCCGGGTGAAGTAGCCCATCGTCACGGGACCGTTCTGGCTGCCGTCCGCGGCCAGGTGCGCGGCCATGAACTGGTTCAGCGCGCCGTTGTTCCAGCTCTGGTGCTGCGGGCCCCACGAGTGGGTGATGTCGTTGGTGGTCTCGCCGTCCTGCAGCGGCGGGTTGCTCAGCAGGCGAAAGGGCTGCATGTAGCCGTTCGCGTCCGGCCCGGAGCCCGGCTGGAAGCCGAACTGGTCGAAGACCGGGTACGTCCGCCCGCCGACGGTCTGGGTGGGGACGTTCGGGTCGGAGAACCCGCGGACCCCGGACAGCGTGCCGAAGTAGTGGTCGAACGAGCGGTTCTCCTGCATGAGGATGACCACGTGCTTGATGTCGCCGAGCGACGCGTTGCCGGCCGCGGAGGTCGCGGTCACCTTGTCCAGCAGCCGGGCCTGCGCGGTGGTGAGCCGCCCGCCCCGGCGCCCTGACATCGCACCGAACGCACCTAGCGCGGCCCCGCCGACCATGAACGTCCTCCGGCTGGGGGCACCGGACGGTTCCCGCCTGGCGGATTCCGCGCTGCGGGCGGAGGGTTCCGGGCCGGGGGCTGGCTGGCCGGGGGCGCTTGCGTGTCCTTCGTGGTCTACGTGGTCAGTCACACAATCCTCCACACGACGGGCCGGCCGGGCGGCGCGGTCAACCTTCCCGCGCCGACGCTAGACAGGACACCTGTCCGGGCCTCGACGGGGAGTTTACGTGGAGGTAACGGACGTGGGAAGCCGTTGGTTATTGATTGAGTGCGCTCAGTGGCCGGCGGCCCGGCCTTACTGGGCGGGGACCTTACTGGACTGGGCGGGGACCTTACCGGGCGGGGAGCCTAACTGGGCGGGGGCGGTGGGGGCGACCGACGCGGGGACGCCCTGCGACGGGCTCACCGAGGGCACCGAACTGGGGGTGGGGGTCGGGGCCGGGCTGGAGTTGGGCTGCTGAGCGGTCTGGCTGACGCCGGGAGTGGCGCTCTGCGTGGGCGTGGGGCTGACCGTCGGGGCCACGGTCCCGTTGCTGTGGCTCCCGGTGACGTCGCCCAGCGTGGTGCCGGAGGCCTTGCGGCCCCACACGCTCGCGTCGATCGGCTTTCCGGTACCGAACTCGATCAGCGTGATCGCGAGCATCACCACGACGAACACCGCCACCGAGGACGCCGCCATCACGACCCAGCCGGGATGGTCGCGCAGGAGGGCACGGGCCCCGCCGCCGCCGGCCGCGCCGTGCTTGCCGTGGCGGCCGTTTCCGGGCCCGTCGCCGGCGAAGTCGCCGGTCCCGCCCGGGCCACCGTTGACCTCGTTCCCGTCGCTGCCCATCCGCACCGTGCCGAACGGCCGCGCGGTCGGGGTGCCCGCCTGCTCGACGTTACGGTGCTCGACGTCACGGTGCCCGGCGTCGCCCCATCCGGTGTCACGCTGACCGAAGTCGCCCCGTCCGGGGTCGGGCCGCCGGAAGTCGCCCCGGGCGGAGTCGGGCCGCCGGTAGTCGGGCTGCCCGAAACCGGGCCGTCTGAAGTCACGGGTTTGCCCGTCGCCCGGGTCCCAGGCGGGCGCGTCCGCGGCGTTCATGGACCGCGTCTCGTCCGCGGCTCCGCCGGAGGTGTAGCGCCCGGCCGTCGGCCCGTTGCCGCCGTTGGCCCCGCGGTAGGGACTGGCTTCGGTGCGCGTCGCCGGGTCCTGCGTACGTCCCGTGCCCGGCGTGCCCGGCGAGGCGCCGTCGGCCGGCGAGCCGCGGGAGGCCTGAGTGGTGCCGCGGGGGGCCTGAGCCTGAGTGGTGCTGACGGGGCCCCACTGGCGGGCGCGCTGCACGATGACCGGGGTCACCTTTTCCTTGGTGCGCGCCAGGTAGTGCTTGTAGACGGCGAAGCCGGCCGTACTGGCCCCGCTGCCCACGGCGGTGCCTACGATCGTCCCGCCGTCACCGAGGTAGGACGTGAGCACCGCACCTGTCACAGCCGCGGCCATACTCGCCACGACCTGCACGGTGTTGAGTTCGATGCGGGGCCGGTCGCTCATCATCCCCCTTCATGGGTCACGCGCTGACGCTGAGGTCCGTTGTGGTCTGGTCCCTGTCTACCCGTCGCGCGGCAATACACCGGTCAAATTGGGGTTGGGGTTATGCCCAGCCTATAGACGCTCGTCGCCAGATCGAAATCCCGCGACGGTTGTGCGGCGGTTCGCGGGCGGTTCCCGCCGGTTCAGGGACGGTTCCGCCGGTCCGGGGACGGTTCCGCCAGTTCAGGGGGCGATTCTGCGCCGGTTCCGGCAACGGCCCTTCGCCCGCTAACGTCGAAGGCATGGGCGGCAGCGAACTCGATGTCCTGGTGATCGGCGCGGGGGTGGTCGGTCTCACGACCGCCATCTGCCTGGCCGAATCTGGCCTGAGCGTGGGTATCCGCACAGCGGCGCCGCCGGGGGAATCGACGTCCGCCGCGGCCGGGGCGATCTGGGGCCCGGTCCTGGCCGGGCCGGCCGGGCGGACCCGCGAATGGGCCCGGACCAGCCTGTACGTGCTGCGCGAACTCGAGAACGACCCGGCCACCGGGATCCGGTCCCTGACCGGGCGGGAGGTGTCGCGGTACCCGGCGGACCCCCCGGACTGGACCGACCTGCTGGATGACATGAGGCTTTGCGGCACCAGCGAACTGCCGCCCGGCTTCGTGTCCGGCTGGCGTTACACCGCGCCCCTGGTCAACATGCCCGTTTACCTCGAATACCTGCAGGCCCGTTTTGACCGGGCCGGCGGTCGCATCGACGTGAATCCGGTCACATCGCTCGCCGAAGTGACCGGCGGGCGTCATGGGGCCGGCCCTCAGGGCGAGGCCAGAGGGACTGGTGTCCATGGAGGGACCGGTGGGACAGGCGAGATACCGCCGGTAGTGGTCAACTGCTCGGGGGTGGCCGCGCGCGAACTGGTCCCGGATCCGGCCGTGGCGCCGGTCCGTGGGCAGGTGGTGGTGATCACGAATCCGGGGATCGAGGAGTTCTACATCGACCACACACCCGCGCCGCTGGACGTGGTCTGCATGTTCCCGCACGGGGACACCGTCGTGCTCGGCGGCACCGTCGCCCCGGACGACTGGGACACCGCGCCGCGGCCCGAGGTGGCGGAACGGATCCTGCGCGACTGCGCCGCCGTCGATCCGCGGGTGCTCGGGGCCACCGTGCTGGGGCACCGGGTCGGGCTGCGGCCGACCCGGCCCGAGGTCCGGCTGGAGGCCGAGCCGCTGGCGGGCGGGCGCGTGCTGTGGCACAACTACGGTCACGGCGGTGGCGGGGTCAGCCTGGCCTGGGGCTGTGCGCTGGAGATCACCGCCGCGGTGCGGCCAGAGGAGGAGCGCGTTGGATGACCTGGCCGGGCGGACGTTCCTGGTCACCGGGGGGAACACGGGGATTGGCCTGGCCGCGGCGCGCGACTTCGCCCGCCGCGGCGGCCGGGTCTACCTGGCCTGCCGGTCCCGGGACAAGGGTGAGGCAGCCGCGGCGAGCATCGCGGCCGAGACGGGCCGGGACGCGGCCCGGTTCCTCGAGCTGGATCTGGCCGACCTGTCCTCGGTCCGGCGCTGCGCCGCGGAGTTCCTCGCCCTCGGCCAGGAACTGCACGTCCTGCTCAACAACGCCGGCGTGGCGGGCCAGCGCGGGCTGACCCGGGACGGGTTCGAGCTGACCTTCGGCGTCAACCATCTCGGCCACTTCGTGCTGACCACCGCGCTGCTCGACGGCCTGGCCGCGAACGCCCCGGCCCGGGTGGTCACGGTCTCCAGTGACGCGCACTACCAGGCCACGGAAATCGACTTCGGCGCGCTGCGCCGGCGCACCCGGAGCATCACGGGCCTGCCCGAGTACGCGGTCGCCAAGCTGTGCAACGTGCTGTTCACCCAGGAACTGGCGCGCCGCACCGCCGGCCGCGGGATCGCCACCTACGCGCTGCACCCGGGAGTCGTCGCCTCGGACATCTGGCGGCGCGTGCCGTGGCCCATCCGGCCCCTCCTGACCCGGCGGATGGCCAGCACCGAAGAAGGCGCCCGCACCCCCGTCTACTGCGCCACCTCTCCCGACGTGGCCTCCGCGACGGGCCGCTTCTACGACGGCAGCCGCGAGCGCGAGCCCAGCCCGGTCGCCACGGCGGAACTCGCGGGGCTGCTCTGGGAGCACAGCGAGGCCTGGGCCGCTCCGTAGCCGACGCGGCCGATCGGCTCTCAGCCAGTTCGGGGTTCCCCGCCGGTTCGGGTCACCGGAGCGGCCGTCGCCGGGCGGCAGATTCCTCGCGTGATATTTTCGTATCAGATGTGATACGCTCGCCAGTGACCGAGGGAAGGAGGCTACGCCGATGCCCGAGAAGTCGGACATGGTACCGGGGCTGGGCCGTCCCGACCTGGTGCGCGTGCTTGAGTCGGCTGCGCGCCTTCAGGCTGTTGTCCCCGACGCCATCCTGGTCGGCGGCTCGGCCGCAGCGCTCTGGGCCAGCCACCGCACGTCGTTCGATCACGACCACGTGCTGGCGGACCTGAACGTGCGCTTCGACACCGTCCTTGAGGCGATCGAGGCAACCGAGGGATGGGTCACCAACAGGGTCACCCCCGGCAAGATCATCCTCGGCGAGCTCGGTGACATTGAGTCCGGCGTCCGCCAGCTCATCCGGAGCAGGCCGCTCGAGGTCACCGAGGTCGAGCTGCCTTCCGGACAGAAGCTGCGCGTACCGACGCCGGAGGAAACCCTGCGGATCAAGGGCTACCTGGTCGTCCGGCGGAACCAGGTCCGGGACTACCTTGACGTGGCCGCCCTGTCCGACCGCTACGGGATCCCACAGTCCGGTCAGGTCCTCGCCCGCATCGACCTTTACTACACCGACCAGCGCGGCCCCGACGCGCAGGGCGTCGCAACGCAGCTCGCCCGCCAGCTCGCCGATCCCCGTCCGGCGGACCAGCGGACGATCAGGCAGCTGGACAGCTACAAGGGCCTCGACGCCCGCTGGGCCACCTGGGGGACCGTCACTGGCGTGTGCCGGTCGCTGGCCGCGGAGATGACACGATGAGCGCGCTGAAGTTCCGGAACATCACCGCCTCCGTCGATGACCCCGTCGAGGCCTGGCCCTTCGAGGGCATCCTCGCGGCGGTCGAGCGTGGCACCCTGCCCGACTGGCGGCGGCTGGCCGCCGCCAGCCGCGCCGACCCCTGGGGACCCGTCGCGCGGCAGGTCCTCGAAGCCGTCGAGCTGTCCCGGCCCTACGGCACCAGCGAGCTCCTGACGACCGTCATCGAGCGCGCCCGCCAGGACACCGCCGACGCCGAGCGCGAACAGATCGCGGGCGAGATACGCGACCTCGTCGCCCGATCCGGCCTGTCGCGGCACGACTTCGCCCTCCGGCTCGGCACCTCCCGCCCGCGCCTGTCCACTTACATGTCAGGCAAGGTCACGCCATCGGCCTCCCTCATGCTCCGGATGCGGCGCGTCGCCGCGCAACCGCAAGCCGGGGACGGCCGCCAGCTGCCGGACCGCGACTGAGCGGAGCAGTCCCGCACTGCGTAGGTATACTCAGAGTATGACTGATATGACTACCATTAAGGTTTCCGCGGAGACCCGCGACCGGCTCAAAAGGCTCGCGGACGAAGACCACCTCACGCTGGATGCCGAGCTGGCCCAGACTCTCGACAAGGCCGAGGACGCCCGCTTCTGGGCAGGTGTCCGGGCAGACTACGCGCGGCTGCAGGCCGACCCCCGGGAGTGGGGTGATTACGTCAGCGAACTGGCCGAGTGGGATCACACCGCAGGTGACGGGCTGGGCGACGAGTGAGCGAGCCGCTGCGGCCCGGCGACGTCTGGCTCGCCGACCTGAACCCCGTCATCGGATCGGAACAGGCCGGGCGCCGGCCGGTGCTCATCGTGTCCGGCCCGCTGCACCTGGCGCTGCCGCACGCGGTCGTGTTTGCGGTACCCATCACGAGCCGGGACCGCGGGCTGCGCCATCAGATTCCGATCACCTCACAGTCATCCGGACTGAGCAAGCTCCCCTCCTTCACCCGGCCCGAAGACACCCGCGCAGTGGCATACCAGCGCCTTGATCACCGTCTGGGCGCTGTCACACCCGGCGAGCTAGCCGCCGTCCGGCGCATCCTGCGCGCGTTCCTGGACGTGTAAGACGGATAAGACGAGCGTCATTTTAGAGTTTTCGGCTGGCCGGCGCCGCAGGCTTTCTGCCCGGTGTCCGGGCTAATCCAGTGGACACGCCCCGCTGACGAGCGTCCCGCCCGCCATCAGCCAGAGCGCTGCGGACGAAGAACTGCCCATGGAGGGCAGAGCAGCACCGTCGCAGCAGCGGCGGGAGCCGCCCGTCCTCCTCGCCCCGGTGGACAAGAGTGAGAGAATCAGTCCCCACTAGGGTTGGGCCCATGCAGATTGGTTTTGGCGCCCCCATATCGGGCGCGTGGGCCACGCCCGGTGACCTGGCCAGCTTCGGGGCGCGGGCCGAGGAGGCCGGTTACGCGTCGCTGTGGACCTTCCAGCGGCTGCTCATTCCCGAGGGCTCCCGGATGGAGCCGGTGTACCGCAGCACGCTCGATCCGCTGGTGGCGCTGGGCTTCCTGGCCGGAAAGACGTCCCGGATCCGGCTCGGCGTCGCGCTGATCAATATGCCGTTCGTGTCGCCCGCCTACCTGGCCAAGCAGGCGACCACGGCCGACGTGCTGTCCGGCGGCCGGCTCGACCTGGGCCTGGGGATCGGCTGGATGCCCGAGGAATTCGAGCTTACCGGGGCCTCCATGGCGCGGCGCGGGGCCCGGGCGGAGGAGTTCATCGAGGTGCTGCGGGCGCTGTGGAACCCGGGGCCGGATGGATCGGGTCCCGGCGGGCTGAGCCGGTACGACGGCGACTTCTACACCGTTCCGGCCGGGCGCCAGGATCCGGGCCCCGTGCAGCGGCCCGGGCCCCCGATCCTTCTCGGCGGCATGTCGCGCGCCGCGATGGAGCGGGCCGGGCAGATGGCGGACGGCTGGATGACGTCCAGCCGGGCCGATCTGTCCCGCATCAGGGACGACATCAAGGTGGTCCGGACCGCCGCGGCGGACGCCGGGCGCGACTCCGGCGAGATCCGCATCATCTGCCGGGGGGTGGTCCGCGCCGGCGCGGAGGCGCGGTCCCCCGAGACCGGTGAGCGGCTGCTGCTGTCCGGCGGCTACGCGCAGATCCGCGCGGACACCGCCTGGCTCGGCGAGCAGGGCGTGACGGAGGTCTTCTACGACCTGAACTGGGATCCCCTCATCGGGTCCCCGGACGTGGACCATACCGCGGCGACCGCGCGGGCCGGGGAGATCATGGCCGCGCTCGCGCCCGCCCGGTAAGGCCAGGGGCCAGGGGCCAGGGCCGCCCATGGCCCCGGAGCACGGCCGGGGTCGTTCGGGGCCCGCAGCCCGTCACCGGCCGCGCGCCATGCCATCACGCGCTGCGCGCGATACCGTCCCGCAGCGCCATGGCCGCTGCTTCGGTCCGGCTCGCGACGCCGAGCTTGGCCATGATGTTGGAGACGTGCACGCTGGCCGTCTTGACCGAGATGAACAGGGCCGCGCCGATCTCCCGGTTGCTGCGCCCCTCGGCGATCAGGCGCAGGACCTCGCGCTCCCGTGGGGTCAGGGTGGCCAGATGCGCCGCCGGGCCGCCCGCGGGCGAACCGCCCGGCCCGGCTGGCCCGCCGGGCCCGCCCGTGCCGCCCAGCCGGGCCCG
>PLRW01000316.1 GCA_003164955.1 Actinomycetota bacterium | reverse complement strand
GCGCCGGGCGCATCGGCCAGGACCAGCGTCGAGCCGGGCAGGCCGGCGAGCAACCCGCGGGCGCGGGCGGCGTCCGCCGCCGCGATCACGACGGCCTCGCGGTACGGGTACAGGCGCGCCTCCCAGCGTTCCCGCTGCGCCGCGGTGACGGTCACGCTGTCCAGCAGCGGCGCGGCGGCCACCCCGCCCGCCCGGAGGCGCTGCAGCGGGCCGGCGGCCAGGTCGTCCCCCTGCTCGGCCTCGGCCAGGCCGGTCTCGGCGCCGGCGAGTTCCTGCTGACGGGCCCCGCGGGCCGCCAATGCATCCTCCAGCCGGGCGTTCGCCCCGGCCGCCTCCGCTTCGGCCTGGACTTCGTCGCGGCCGTCGGCGGCCCGCGCTTCCTCCAGGCGGGCCGTCCGCAGCCGGGTCTTCTCCTCGATGTCGCGGACCGTGGTCCGCTCGTCGACCTCGAGCGCGCGGTCCCGCTCGGAGATCTCCTTCCAGCGCCGCTCGGCGGCGGCGCAATACGCCTGGAACGCCTCGTCGCTGCGCAGGTCCCGCAACTGGTCGCGGAGCCGCGCGAGCTGGGCGGCGCGAGCCTCCCACTCCCCCGCCAGGCGGCTCAGTTCAGCCCCGATGTCCTCGATCTGGTCGCGGCCGTCCACGACCAGCCGGGCGCTCCGGCCCTGCCACAGCGCTGCCGCCCGCTCGATGGCGGCGCGGGCCCCGGCCCGCTGGGCGATACCCGCCTCGGCGATCCGGGCCTCGGCCTCCCACCGCTCCAGATCGGCGCGGGCCCGCTGCTCCTCCTCCCGCCGGGCGTGCTCGGTGGTGCGGGTGGCCCGTTCCTGCTCCATCTCCCGGTCGATCCCGGTCAGCGCCGCGATCGCGTCGAAGATGCGCGCCGGGCCGAGCTCGTTGAGCGGCTGGGCGAGCAGGTTCGCGGTCGCGCTGGCGCGCACCGAGGTGGAAAGGAACGACACGCACCGCACGTGCCGCCCGTACAGCGCCTGGCCGAGCCGGTTGGCGTGGATGTCGTGCCGCCCGTTGCGGCGGGGCAGCTCGGCCCACATGCCGTCCGCGGCCGCCACCCGGTCGGCGTCGCTGACGCCGGCGGGCACGTACAGCTCGCTGGCCCAGCGCAGGTCGACGTACGGCGCCTTGCGGTTGATCCGCAGCCACACGGTCAGGGCGGAGCCGGTGAGCTCCTCGGCGCCGGCCGCGCCCGGGGCGGTGAAGACGCCGATGATGTAGCCGTGCCCGGCGTTGCCCCAGCGGCCGTCCTGCGCCGCGATCTCCGCGGTGAACAGCAGCTCGGCCGCGTCCGGTGCGCCGCTGCTCCACCGCCACTGCTCGTCGCCCGACAGCAGGCTGATCCCGGCGATGAAGGAGGACTTCCCCGCGCCGTTGGAGTCCTTCGGGCCCTGCCCGGCCACGGTGACCAGCCCGCCGGAGACCATCGGCACCGGGTGGGCGGACAGCCGCGAGATGTTGATCATCTGGATGCCGGACAGCACGCGGGCACCGACGACGTCGGCGGCTTCCTGATCGCCGTCGGACAAGTACGCGGGCAGGTAAAGGACGTCCTCGGTCACGAATGCTCCTTCTCGGGCGCCCCATTTTGATGAGTACGGCTTTGATGAGTACGGCGGCGGCGGATCGCGGCGGCCAGCGGGGTGCCCGGGCCCGCGGCCAGGATCAGCTCCTCCTGCAGGCGGCGGCGCGCGGCCTCGGTCAGCCGGTGAAACTGCGGGCCGGGTAGGTAGGCGGTGCCCTGCGCCCCATTCCCCGGGCGCGGCCGGGCCGGGACGACCCGGACCAGCCCGGCGGCCCGCAGCCGGCCCAGGCTCTGCCGCAGCTCCCCGCGGGGCAACTGGGTGCGGCGCTGCAGTTCCTCCACCGGGGTCGGCGTGCCCTCCACCCAGGTGTCCCCGGTCAGCGTGCCCTCAGTGCGCGGGATCGCGACCGAATGAATCAGCACCAGGGTGAGCACGGCGCGGTCCGTCACCGGCAGCGCGTGGCCGCCCCCCTCGGTCAACTGGCCAGTCAACTGGGCCCCGGTGAGGCGGCCCGTGGTCAGCTGGCTTGCGATGTCGTCGCGGTACCCGGACGTCCACCGGCCCGCCCCGGCGCGGACCAGTGTCCGGCCGATGAGGTTCAGCATCTCCTCGACGCTGCGGCGGAGTGTGGCGTCCCGCAGCGCGGTCGCCACGGCCTCCGGGACCGGTTCGGGACTGTTCTCCACCGCGGCGAACGCGGCCAGGATCTCGTCCCGGTGCCGTTCGCTCAGGTCGGCCAGCACCGGCTCAAACAGTGAGGTCACCGGGCCGGCTCCGGCGGGCTGGCGGGCCCTGCGGCTTCCGGAGCGCCGGGCTGGAGGGCGGGGATCGCGGACGTCCGTTCCGGCGCCTGAATTGACCGCCACAACTGCCGCAGCGTGGCCAGGTCGCCGCTGCTCCACAACGCGACCCGCGGCCCCAGCCGGACGGTGCCGGCCGGCTCGTCCCACCGCGCCCAGCCGGCCTGGTCCAGGCGGCGCAGCGCGGCTACGGCGGCCCGGCGGTGCGCCGCGTCGTCGCGCGGCCCGGTGACCTCGCGGAACACGGCGAGCACGGGCCCGGATCCGGCGCTGACGCCCGGCCACACCGGGGCCAGCGGATCCTCCCAGCAGCACCGCAGCACGGCCGCGAGCATCCGGGCGGTGTCGTTCGGCTGCTCCAGCAGCGGGCCGGGCAGCCCCATCTCGGCCAGGACCCGGGCGTCCGCCGTCTCCGGCACCCGCGGCACCAGCCAGGCTGATGCCGGAGATGCCGGGCCGGGCCCACCCGGCTCGGCACCTCCGGCATCCGGGAGCTTGATCATCCCGGCCGGGGCCGGCGTACCGGCCGGGACGCGCAGCGGGCCGGCGGACCGGGCGCGGGCCCAGGTCAGCGCGGTGTCCCTGGCCAGCGCGGTGTCCCTGGCGGTCACGGGGTGATCCGCCGGAACTGCCCGTGGGTGACCCACGCCGGCGCACCGGCACCGCCGCCGGCGGCGTCCAGGGCCTCGTCCCAGGTCAGGATGTACGGCAGGGCCGGGTCATGGTGCGCCGCGGTCATCTGCGCCAGGACCCGGCGGGCGCCGGCCCAGTCCGGGGCGGCGCGCATCAGGTCCGCCACCTCGGCCGAACGGGACGGGCCGAGGAGGTCTTCCGCCGCGATCCGGGCCCCGTCCTGGTCGGGCGGCCCCGTGTTGTTCAGACCGCCCGTGCTGTTCAGACCGCCCGTGTCCGGGCCGGGCCCGTCGGTGGCCGGGCGCGGCGGGGGGATCCGCGTGGTGTCGGGCTGGCCGCCGCTCTCCACCGCTTCGGTCATGGCCTGCGGGTCGAACCAGGGGGCGGGGGCGTCGAACACGAACGAATCGAGCACCGCGCCGAGCCGCTCCGTGCTGGCCGTGCGCGCGAACGTCCGCCACTCCTCGGCCGGCAGCAGGCCGAGCGCGCGGGTGGTGCCCGCCCGCTCGATCAGCCGCGCCGCGGCGGCGTCGATCGCGTCCCGGTAGGCGGCCAGGCCGCTGCGGAGCCACTGGCATTCCCGGTCCAGCGCGGGCCACCGTTGCAGGACGACCGTGTGCACCTCTTCGGCCCGGGTGATGAGGGCCTCGTTGCCCCACAGCAGCTGGGCGTTCTCCCGCAGCTGCGCCACCTCCCCGCCCAGCGACATGATCGACAGCTCGTTCGCGATCAGCCGGAACACCTGGGTGAGGCGAGCGGCCGCGGCCTGGCCGTCGGCCGCGGTGGCCGCCGGGGCGGAGACGTTCCGGTGCTCCATCGACAGCAGCTCGTGCAGCTCCGACTGGCCGCCGCGCTCGGCGATCCGGCGCAGGAACAGCAGCATGATGTACGGCGCGAACGCGGCACGGTAGTAGCGCTCGTTCGGCCGCTCGAAGACCTTGGTGATCGCCCCGTACGCCCGGAGCACCTCGAACCGGCGGCCGACGGTGGCCTCGGGGAAACGGCGGCAGGCGTTGCGGACCTGTTCCTCGGTCAGCCCGTCGCTGCCGGAGGCGGCGAACGCGCGGAAGATCGCCTCGTCCACGTCGAGGAGCTGCGGCGTCAGGATCATCTTCTCGGCCTCGCGGGCCAGCACCGCGAACGCCTGCCGGTAGATGCGCAGCACCGCGGCCTCGCCCGCCAGGTCGTCCAGCCCCGGCTGCACGGTCTGCCCGTCGGCCATCGATTGCCCTCCCCGTGCTTGTCCGGTATGAACCCGGACTAGACGGTAGCGCCCCTGGCCGGGGAGTTTCGGCAATATGGGGGCGGCGGGGCGTCAGCCGAGCGTGAAGGGGTCGCGGGTGGCGCCGCTCAGCTCCACCCAGACGCTCTTGTTCTCGGTGTAGGCGTGCACGGCGTCGATGCCGTTTTCCCGGCCCATCCCGGAGGCCTTGTACCCGCCGAACGGGACGCTCGGCGCGACCACCCGGTAGGCGTTGATCCAGACCGTGCCCGCCTTGATCCGGGCCGCGACGCGGTGCGCGCGCCGCACGTCCGCCGTCCAGACCGAGCCAGCCAGNNGAGGCCGGCCCGACCCCGGTGAGCACGGTCGGCTTGACGAAGTAACCGCCCAGCCGGTCGTCCGCCGCGCCGCCGTACGCCACCTGGGCGCCCTCGCCGACCGCGGTCCGCAGGTAGCCGAGCACCTTCCGGTACTGCGGGCCGTTGGCGACCGGGCCCATCTCGGTGTCCGGATCGTTCGGGTCGCCGAGCTTGATCCGGGACGCGCGGTCCGCGACCAGGCGGACGAGCTCGTCGTGCACGCCGGCGTGCACGATCAGCCGCGAGCCGGCCATGCAGGTCCGGCCGGTGGCCGCGAACACGCCGGCCACGACGCCGTTCGCCGCGGCGGCCAGGTCCGCGTCGGGGAAGACGACCTGCGGGGACTTGCCGCCCAGCTCCAGGGTGACCGGATTGAGGTTCTCGGCCGCCGCGTGGGCCACCGCGCGGCCCGTGGCCGTCGACCCGGTGAACGCCACCTTGTCCACCCCCGGGTGCCCGGCGAGCGCCGCGCCGACCTCCCGTGACTGGCCGGTGACGACGTTGATCACGCCGGGCGGGAAACCGGCCGCGGCGATCAGCTCGGCGAACCCCAGCGTGGAGGCGGGTGCGTGCTCGGACGGCTTGATCACCACGGTGCACCCCGCGGCCAGGGCCGGAGCCAGCTTCCACGTCATCAGCATCAGCGGCGAGTTCCACGGGGTGATCGCGGCCACGACGCCGACCGGCTCGCGGCGGGTATAGACGAGGTAGTCCGGGTTGGGCGCGGGAATCTGCCGGCCTTCGAGCTTGTCGGCCAGCCCGGCGTGGTAGTGGTACCAGCCGCCGAGCCCGTTGAGCTGGCCGATCATCTCCCGGTAGAGCTTGCCGGAGTCCTGGACCTCCAAATGCGCCAGACGCTCGGCGTTCACCGAGATCAGGTCGCCGAGCAGGCGCATCAGCCGGGACCGGTCGAACCCGGTCAGCTCGCCCCACTCACCGTCCAGCGCGGCCCGGGCGGCCTCCACCGCGGCGTCCACGTCCTCCGGGCCCGCGTCCGGGATGACCGCCCACGGCCGGCCGGTGTAGGGGTTCTCGGACTCGAAGGTCCGGCCGGACATCGCGTCGACGGCCTTCCCGCCGATCAGCATGCGGAACTGCTCAAGCGGTGCGTTCACGGCTTACCCTTCCGGGGGGGCGTCCTGGTCAGCGTGTTTCGGTGTCACCAAGAGCTATTCAGCCCCCGTTGCGATGCAGCGTCAACCCGGTCCGGGCACGCAGAATGAGACAGCGACCCGGGTCAGGGCCGGCGCGCTACGGCTCGACCTCATATCGAAGGAGCAGCGTCAGCGAAGAACGCTGAACGGCGGCCGCTAGGCGTGCCCGCCGAGGTAGGCGAGCTCGGGGACGAAGGAGGCCGCGTTGACGGTGCCCACCCCGGACGCCAGGTCGTAACCGGGGGCGGCGCTGAAGCCCGACACCGTGTACTGATGGTTGTTCTGGGTGAACGACACGGTGTTGTTGCCGTCGGTCACGTCGGCGATGCCCGGGGCGCCGGCCGCCGACAGCGCGTACAGGGAGGGGTTGATCAGGCCGAGCGGGTGACCGGCGACCTGGTCGGCCAGCGCCACGATGCCCGCGAACAGCGGCGTCGCCTCGCTGGTGCCGCAGACCGGGTACCAGCCGGGCGTCTGCCCGCCGAAGCTCTGGTAGGTATCCACCGCCCCGTTGCAGGCCGCGCTCATCGAGATGTCCGGGACCCCGCGGCTGTTGCCCACGGCGTAGGCCACGCCGTCCTGGTACGAGGGGCGGCCGAAGAAGATGGACTTGCCGCCCCCGCCCGCCAGCGGGTTCGGGCCGGCGTTACCGAAGATGTACTCCTGGGTGGCCTTGTTATAGGTGTCGTTCCAGGCGCTGTCCGGCGCGGTGTGCTGGCCGCTCGCGCCGAGGTGCAACTGGGTGCCGCCCACGCCGGTCACCAGCGGGTCGCTGTCGGGCCACGAGGTCACCGGGTACGTGTAGAACGTCGACTGGTCGAGGCCGACATCCGCGGCGCCGCTGTCACCGCTGGCGGTGAGCACCGTGACGTGGTGGGCGTACGCGTTCTCGTAGGCCCCGCGCAGCGACTGGAGGGTGGCCTCGCTGGGGAAGGTCTCCTCGGTCGCGCTGAAGCTCTGGCTGATCACGTCGCCGAGACCGTGGTTGATCACGTAGTCCTCGGCCGTGACGATCTGCGGGAACCCGGTCACGCCCTCGGTCTCCGACACCGGCGTCTCGACCAGCAGGATGTTCGCGCCCGGCGCGACGGTGTGCGCGTACTCGACGTCGAGGGTGGTCTCCCCGGCCCAGCCGACCATGTCGGAGTTGCTCGGGTCGTAGGCCGGGACCTGGCCGGCGGGCTGGATGACGTTCAGCGAGGGGGGCGCCGGGAAGTGGAACGTCTGGTCAAAGACGTTCAGGTCGTTGCGGATCGTCGGCGAGCCGAACGAGTCCACGATCACGATCGTCGACCGCTGCCCGTTCACGCCGCGCAGATAGAGGGTGGGCAGGTTGTAGGCCTGCTGGATCTGGGTCGGCTCGTAACAGGCGATCTGGAAGTTCGCCTCGCAGTACGCGGTGGTCGGAGGGGCACTGCTCGCGTGCCCGGCTCGCACGACGCCGGGCCGGATCACCACGTTGGCCTGGGGCGAGGCCGTCTTGGCGCCGGGCACGGGGACCGCCGGCCCCGCCGACACCGCCGACACGGCGGCGGCGGCCAGCGCGCAAACTCCCGCGGATATCGTCACTTTTCGCGCCAGGCGCATGGCAACTTCCCCCCAGAACAGAAAACAATTAAGCCTTCTCCAGCGGAAGCACCATAACACTCACGATCCAACTGCGGTCAGAGTCCCCGGGGTCACTACTACCTGCCCCCATGAGGGGCCGGACAGCAACCGCCCGGGGGACTCGCCGCCGGGGTCACTCGCCCCCGCGCAGTGCGGGCCCAGCGCGCCGTCGGTCGCCGGGCCCGCACCCACGGGCTCTACCAGTAATGCCGGCGGCCACCGACCTCACGGCCGATCGCGCCGAGCAGAAGCAGGACGAGGCCGATCACCAGGACGACGATACCGATCGTCCAGAGGATCGCGATCTTGAGCAGGAAACCCACTATGAGCAGGACGAGACCTAGAATAATCATTTGAACTCCTGTGTCGCCTTTGGCAACTTACGCAATCTCAGCCGATTGCTGCCAGCTGGCGTCTTCCCTCAGAAATCGAGAAGAAACGCGGGGGCGAAAATCAGCCTGACGGATAGCCGCGGGAGTCTGGGCGGCGTCGTGACGGCACTTTCCAGTATGCGCGAGGCCAGCACATACGCAAATCGGGGACTCGGCTGGTCGGGCTCACGGGGCCGACGGGACAGCGTTCGCCACGACCTCGGCGCAGATGGCGGCGACCTTCCTGCGTTCCGCCCGCGCCTGCGCCCGGAGCTGCTCAAACGCGACCCGGGCCGGAATCCCGTGCCGTCCCATCAGGACGCCTTTGGCCTGCTCAATGATGCGCCGGGAATCCAGCGCGCCCTGCAGCTGAAGGGCGAGCTCTGATTTTTCCTGGCTCTGCATCATGCTGGCGATCAGCAGCGCGGCCAGGTCGGTGAAGGCGAGCAGGGCCAGCTCCCCCTCGGGGGACCAGGGCCGGCTCTGCTCCGACACCACGGCCAGCACGCCCACGGCGTCCTGGTTGTACGGCAGCGGGCTGGCCAGGACCGCGCGCACCTTACGGGACACGGCCGCCTCGCTGAACCTGGGCCAGCGCTGGTCCTGTTCCAGGTCCTCGACGCCGACCAGTTCCTTGTCCTCGAACGCGGCGATGCAGGGGCCCTCGGCATGCTGGATCTGAATCTCTTCCAGGTGCGCCAGCCGGTCGTCGGAGGCGGCGACGCTGCGCAGGTGCTGTTCGGCGTCGGAGAGCATCAGGCCCGCGCCGTCCACGCCGAACATCGCGTGCATGGTATGCACGATCTCGTGCAGGGCGTCCTCCACCCGCATGTCCCCGAACCGGAACTTGCCGAGTTCACCCAGGGCCTCGCGCACGTCGTGGAGGGAGACGTTCATCTTGTTGATTCCTCACCTGAAGAACCTGGTCAGGGGCAGCGGACAGGTGGCAGCGTGGTCACAGCCGGGCAGGTTCGACTCTAACCACGATTTCCGCCGTTTTCGTCCGACCGCCCCGGGCCCGCCGATTTGGGCAGGCTTTTCGCGTAACTGCGGTTTTCTCTGGGTCTCGTGCGCGCAGCCGTTGGCGTCCGTCCAGGTTTCCGGGGTGGCGGACACGGCCGGGGTGGAGGGCGGTCGCTAGCTGGGGCGCGGCCGCCAGCTGGCCTGCGGTTCGGCTTTCGGCCCGCGCAGGCTGGGCAGGATGGCGCGCAGTTCGTCCCACGGGAACGTGCCCGCTTCCCCGGTGCCCGGCTGCGGCAGGCGGCCGGGGTCGAGGATCAGCGTGATGCCCCATTCCCGGAGCGTGGCGACGCTCCGCGCGAACACCGGGTGGGCGGCGAGCGCCGCGTTCGGCCAGGGGACCGCGACCATGGGCAGGCGCAGGCCGACGGCCTCGTTGAGCAGGCCGAGCGCGAGGGTATCGCTGATGCCCTGCGCCCATTTGTTCACCGTGTTGAAGGTCGCGGGCGCCACGACCAGGGCGTTCGGCGGCGGGAGGACGTCCGGCTCGTCGGGGCGCTTGAAGCGGACGCGGACCGGATGCCCGGTCAGCCCGGACAGGTTCCCGGCGTCGATGAATTTGCTGCCGTCCGGCGTGGCGATCACGCACACGTTCCATCCCTGGGCCTGGGCGTCCCGGACGAACGCGGTAAGCTCGCCGGCCGGCGGGGCGCCGCACGCGACGATATACAGGACAGGACGCGTATCCGCTGGCACGAACCTTCCTTCCACTCGGATCGGCCACGGCCCGCTCGGCCGGCCACGGCGGCGAGCAGCCGCAGGGGCCGGCGACAGCAGTGGCCGACGGCAACGCCGACTGAGGAATAGCACACTATGCCCTGGTCACGCCGGCACCCTGCCCTGTTTCACCACATCGTTAGGCCGGGCCGCCAGAACCGCGTCGCCGACCTGGCCGACGTGGTGTCCCGGCTCAGTCCCGGCCGGAAGGCGGTTGGTCAGGTAGCGCACTGCACTGAAGCCGCTTCCCCGTGTCCGGCGGCCTGCCCGAGCGAGAAAGAATCCCGAAACGCGATAGAGGCGTCGGGCCCCGTGCATCTATGCCGTGCGGCTGGACCGGCTGGACCGGCTATATCCGCCCTGATCATGACGCACCCGTCGCTTTGATCGCGGCGCGGGCGGCGAGGAGGGAGTCACGGGTGGCGGGCGGGAGGGGCTTGAGGGCTTCGCGGAGGGTGACGCCGGAGACCTGGTGGATGCGGGGCTCCAGCCAGGCCGCGACGAGGGCGGGGCGCTGGCCCGGTGCCGGCGCCGGGGCCGGCGCCGGGGCCGCCGTGGATGAGAAATCTCGGGTCAGCGCCGCACGGTACGCGTCGGTGCACATGGCTGCGATCGCCGGGCGGCTCAGCGCAGTTCCTGGATGCGGACCAGGTTGCCTGCGGGATCGCGGAAGGCGCAGTCGCGAATGCCGTACGGCTGCTCGACCGGCTCCTGGACGACCTCGGCGTCGCTGGCCTGCAGCCGCTCGAAGGTGCCGTCGAGGTCCTTGGTGGCCAGGAGGATCCAGCCGTAGGTGCCCTTGGCCATCATCTCGGCGATGGTGCGGCGCTCGTCGTCGGTGATGCCGGGGTCGGCGGCCGGCGGCGCCAGGAGGATGGACGTGCCGGGCTGGCCGGCGGGGCCGACCGTGATCCAGCGCATCCTGCCCTGCCCGACATCGCTGCGGACCTCAAAGCCGAGGGTGTCGCGATAGAAGGCCAGGGAGGCGTCCGGGTCGTCGTGCGGGAGGAAGCTTGCGTGAATGGTGATGTCCATAGCGGTCACGCTAGCTGCGGTTCGGTGACCGGCGCTTCTCGATTCCTGACCGGTCTGGTCACCTGTTTCGCCACGCACGGCGGCATCCCCGCCGTCGCGCGAGCGGTCTGGCTCCGGTAGGCGCTGGGCGGCAGGCCGGCCAGTTCGGTGAAGCGGGTGCTGAAGGTACCCAGCGACGCGCAGCCGACCGCGAAACAGACCTCGGTGACGCTGAGGTCGCCGCGGCGCAGCAGCGCCATCGCGCGCTCGATCCGCCGCGTCATCAGGTAGCTGTACGGCGATTCGCCGTAGGCGAGCCGGAACTGGCGGCTGAGGTGCCCGGCCGACATGTGCGCACCGCGGGCGAGCGCCTCGACGTCCAGCGGCTGCGCGTACTCCCGGTCGATCCGGTCGCGGACGCGGCGCAGCCGCGCGAGGTCGCGCAGATGCTGCTCCGCGGCGGGTCTGCTGGTCACACGAACGATCGTACGTCGCGGTACCAGGAACCGGCTGGGGGCCGCGCGGGGGTCAGGGGGCGGGGGTCTCGCGGAGGCGTGCTCTGATGGCGGCCTTGAGGACCTTGCCGACCTTGGAGCGGGGCAGGTCGGGCCACACCTCGACCTGTTTGGGGGCCTTGACGCTGCCCAGGCGGGTCCTGGCGAAGGCGCGCAGCTCGTCCGCGGTCACGGTCTGGCCGCGATGCGGCTGCACCACGGCGGTGACGCGCTCGCCCCACTTGTCGTCGGGGAGCCCGACGACCGCGCAGTCCTGGACGGCGGGGTGGGCCAGCAGCACCTGCTCGACCTCGGTGGAGTAGACGTTGAAACCGCCAGTGATGATCATGTCCTTGGCGCGGTCGACGATGAATAGGAAGTGATCCTCGTCGAGGTAACCGATGTCGCCGGTGTGGTGCCAGCCGTACCGGGCGGCCTCCGCCGAGGCCGCGGGATCCTGGTAGTAGCCGGCCATGACCAGGGAGCTGCGGATCACGATCTCGCCGCGCTGGCCGGGAGCGAGCAGGCCGCCGCGGGAGTCCATGATGGCCACCTGGACCAGGGGCGCCGGGCGCCCGGCGGAGGACAGCCGCCGCACCGCCAGCGAGCCGTCGGGAAGGAAGTGGTCCCTGGGCGCGAGGGTGGAGATCATCATCGGCGCCTCGGTCTGGCCGAACAGCTGGCCCAGCACCGGCCCGATCTTCTCGATCGCCTCGGCCAGGCGGGTGGCGGACATGGGCGCCGCCCCGTACCAGAGGCACTGCAGCGAGCTCAGGTCGGCCGCGGGCAGCCCGGGATGGCCGAGCAGCATGTAGATCAGCGTCGGCGGCAGGAAGGTGTGCGTGATCGCGTGCCGCTCGATCAGCGACACGAACTGGGCCAGGTCCGGGGCGGGCATGATGACGATCTCGCCGCCGAGCGTCATGACCGGGAAGCACAGCACACCCGCGGCGTGGGTAAGCGGCGCGAGGGCCAGGTACCGCGGGCGGCCCTCGAACGGGTAGCTCATCAGCGTGATCGCGGACATCGTCTCGATGTTGTGCTCGGTCAGCATCACGCCCTTGGGGCGGCCCGTGGTGCCGCCCGTCCCGGCCAGCATGACCACGTCGCCGGCGGGCTCGGCCTGCCACGGCTCCGCGCTGATCCCGTCGAGCCATTCGGCCAATGAGACGGCNNCGCCGGCGCCGGCGTCCAGGCAGACGAGCGTGGTCAGCTCGGGCAGTTCCGGCACGATCTGCGCGACCAGCGGCGCGAAGGCGGCCTGGAAGATAAGGCACCGGCAGCCGAACAGGGCGAGCAGGTCACGGTTCTCCGCCGCCTCGCCGCGCGGGTTGACCGGGCACCAGACCGTGCCCGCGCGGGAGAGGCCGAACACGCAGCCGAACGCCACTGGGTCGTTGCCGGACAGGATCGCGACCGTGGCCCCCGGGCGCACGCCCGACCGGTCCAGTGCCCGGCCGACGCGCCAGGACAGTTCCTGAACGGCCGCGTAGTCCAGGGTACGGCCGTTCATGGTCAGGCACGGCCGGGCGGCCCCGAGGGAGGCTCCCTTATCCAGGTAATCCAGCAGGCGCACGGCGGGGGCCTCAGTGCTGGACGGTGAGGGTCGGCTCCATGACCAGCCCGAAGCTCCGCAGCACGCCGAGCAGCTCGCGGTGGCCGAACGCCTGGCAGCCCGAGGCAAACCCGGTTCGCCGGGGCGGCTGCTGCAGGAGCGAGTACGCGGCGTACGCCTGCAGCAGGCCGGTCTGCTTGTAGTTGGAGTTGCCGTGGATGACGCAGTGGGCCCGGCCCAGCGGGCCGGACGCGTGCACCGAGTCCAGCGACGTGTTGATCCGGGTGTTCTCCCGCGGCGGGTTCTCGCTCATCACGCCGGCCGCCTGCTCGGTCAGCACGCGCAGCTTCTCCGGCCCGGGCAGGCCCTCGATCTGCTCGAGGACCGCGGCGACGATCTGCGGAACACCCTGCATGAGCGCGCGGTTGAAGACTCCGCCCAGCACCTTGACGTTGGCCACCCGCGGGTCGCGCTTGAACCAGACCGGGTGCGAGGTGCCGCCCCACGGCAGGGCCAGCCCCGTCTCATGCTGGCCGGGCACCACCACGTCGTACAGGCCGCCGTCGGCGGGCCACTCGGCGTACTGATTCTGCTCCAGGTAATGCGCCTTGGCCAGGGCCGCGTTGACCAGGATGGTCCGGGTCGAGGCGACGGTCGGGAAGCCCTTCCAGAAGACCAGGATGTCGAGGGTGTCCAGGCCGGGCGTCTCGAGGCAGAGGCAGGCCGCGATCTCGCCGGTGGTATACATCTGGGCGATACCGGGAGCGAGCAGCAGCCCGGCGGCCGCCATGGTGGCGCCGTAGTCCTCGTCGCAGTCGATCAGCCAGTCCTGCTCGCCGGTGGTGTCCAGGTAGTGGCAGCCCGCGGCGGCGCAGGCCTCGACCACCTCGCGGCCGTACTGGGCGAACGGGCCGACCGTGTTGCAGACGACCTTCGCGCCGCGGAACAGCTCGGTCAGCGGGCCGACGTCGTGCGCGACCTCGACGATCTCGTGCTCGACCGTGTCGAGCCCGGGCACCTTGTCCAGGGCAGCGGCGATGCGCGCCTTGTCACGGCCGGCGGCGACGAACGGGACGTTGAACTCCCGCAGGTATTCACAGATCAGGCGGCCGGTGTAGCCGGACGCTCCGTAGACGACGACAGGCTTGTCAGTACTCATGGCCGGGCCTTTCAGGGTGGGGCGGGTGGGGAGCGGAGGGGTCACATGCCCATACCGCCGTCGACGGCCAGGCCGGTGCCGGTGATGAAGCGGGCCGCGTCGGAGGCGAGGAACACCACCGCGTCGGCCATGTCCGCGATCTCGCCCAGGCGGCCCTGCGGGGTGAGCCCCACCACGGTGCCGACCGCTTCCTGCACGCTCCCGAACAGGCCCAGCGTCACCACGTCCTGCGCGAGCTGATTGCCCATCTCGGTGGGCACCAGGCCGGGGTAAATGCAGTTCACCCGCACGCCGTAGCCGAGCTTGCCGGACTCCATGGCCGCCACCCGGGTCAGCCGGTCGACCGCGGACTTGGTGGCGGAGTAGCCCGCGATACCGGGGAAGGCGATCGTCGCGGCGACCGAGGAGACGTTCACGACCGCGCCGCCGCTCCCGGCCGGGCCGCCGGGGCGCATCGCCCGGAACGCGTGCTTGATGCCGAGGGCGGTGCCGAGCACGTTGACGTCCAGCATCCGGCGCACGTCGTCCGGGTCCAGGTCGGCGACCAGGCCGGAGATCTCGACGCCGGCGTTGTTAACGACGATGTCCAGGCCGCCGAGCTCGCCGATCGTGGCCGTGATGGCCTGTTCCCAGCTCGGGTCGCTGGTGACGTCGAGCGGGACGAAGCCGACCCTGACCCCGGAGCCCCGGAGCGCGTCGGCGGTCGCCTTGCCCAGGTCTTCGCGGATGTCGCCGATCACGACGGCCGCCCCCGCGTGAGCGAGCGCGTCGGCCATCCCCGCGCCCAGGCCGCGGGCGCCTCCGGTGACCAGCGCCTTGCGGCCGGTCAAGTCGTATACACCCATACGGCATCTCCCCCTCGAGATGGACTCACGGCTCGCCACCGTGATTTAGAACCGTGCGGCTTAGATCAGTGCGGCGTAGATCACAGCGTAACGAAGCCTTGACGATCGTCAAGAGTTTCTTGGACAACTGTCAAGCTGGGTCGGTGTCTTTCCCGGGCGCCGGGATACAGTTGGCCCATGACGGAAGTGGCCGAGTCCCGCCGGGAGCGGATATCGCGCCGGCAGGTCGACAAGTTCGCCGAACGGCGGGCCCAGCTGGCCACTGCCGCCCTGCAGACGCTCGCCCAGCTCGGCTACGCGCGCACCAGCCTGCGCGAGATCGCGCAGAACTCCGAGTTCTCGCACGGCGTGCTGCACTACTACTTCAGCGACAAGGAAGAGCTGCTGACCGAGTGCGTGCGCCAGTACGAGGCCGCGTGCGTCACCCGGTACGACGAGATCGTCGCGGCCGCGGAATCGGCCACGGAGCTGCGCCGGCAGTTCAGCACCGCGATGGCGGACACCCTGCGGGCCGACGCGCCGATGCACCGCCTCTGGTACGACCTGCGCAATCAGAGCCTGTTCAGCGAATCATTCCGCGCGGATGTGCTCGAGATCGACCAGCGCCGCCAGGAGATGATCTGGCGGGTGGTGAACCGGTACGCCGAGCTCGGCGGGATGACCCTGACCGCGTCGGCCGGCGTGGCGTACGCCGTCTTCGACGGCCTCTTCCAGCGGGCCCTGCTGCATCAGCTGGCCGGGCGCGAGAATGCCGGGAGCGAGCTGGCCGCGAACGTGGCCAGCGTGCTGGGCACCCTGGTCGCCTAGCTGCCCGGCCGCCCGATGGCACCGTCGGCACGGCCGCCCGACGGCACCGTCGGCGCTACCCGGGACCGTCGTCCCGCCACCGTTCGCGGAGCAGCCACGCGGCCGCCTTCGGCTGACGGTCGCGGGTGAACACACCCTTGTGGTTGCCGCCCGGCCGGTGGACCGCCTGGGCGGTGGCGAAGTCGGCGAAATTCCACACGTGCTCGCCGATGACCTGCGGGATCCGCCGGAAGACCCGCAGCGACGCGTCGATTAGGGCCACCTGGTAGTCCTCGGACCAGACGACCGGGGGCAGCGCGTGCAGCCCGGGCAGCGCGTCGGCGCCAAACTCGGTCACCACGATGGGTTTGCCGTAACGCGCCCACGCGCGGAGCTCGTCCTCGAGGTACCGCATCGCGGCCTTGAGATCGCCGGGGTGCACGTACCAGCCGTAGTAGCGGTTCACGCAGATCAGGTCGAACAGGTCGGTGACCACGTCGACGGCCGGGGGGGCCGTGGCGACGTTCGCGAAGCAGACCGGCCGGGTCGCGTCCAGTTCGCGCGCCGCAGCCACGAGCGGACTGAAGTAGTCCCGCGCGGCCCCCTCCGCGGTGTCCGGCTCGTTCGCGATCGACCAGGCGATCACGCACGGGTGGTTGCGGTCACGGGCGATCAGTTCGCGGATGGCGGCCAGGTGCGCCGCGGCCGCTTCCGCCCCGATCGCCCCCGCCCCGATCGGCTCAGGCCCGTTCGGCTCAGGCCCGCTCGCGGCCGTCTTGGTTGGCTCCGGGGTGAACGTGCGCGCACCGTGATCGCCCATGTTCCCGAGGCTCAGGTGCAGCCCGACGGCGGGCGCCTCGGCGATGACGAGCAGGCCCCGGCGGTCGGCGTAGTCGAGGACCTCCTCGGCGTAGGGGTAGTGCGAGGTGCGGAACGAGTTCGCGCCGATCCAGTCCAGCAGCGCGAAGTCGCGGACCATCCGCGCGTCGTCGTGCCCCTTGCCGCGGATCGCCCCGTCTTCATGCATGCCGAAGCCGCGCAGCGTTATCGGCGCGCCGTTCAGGAGCAGGCGGCTGCCCGCCACCCGGACCGTGCGAATGCCGACCGGGAGCCAGTACTCGTCCGCTCCGTACGTCACGTCCAGCCGGTAGAGGTAGGGGTCGCCTGGCTGCCAGGGCCGGCCGCTGGCCACGGCCAGCTCGCCGTCGGGACCTTCCGCCTGTGCGACCACTTCTCCGGCCGCGTCGCGCAGCAGCACGGAGGCCGGGGCTACCGGCGGGTCGGTGGCCGTGCCGCTGGCGGCTGTATCGACGTGGTAGCACACTTGACCCGCGCCGGTGGCGGGGTCGAAGTCCGTGCGCACCGTGAGGCCGTCGATGTAGGCCGGCGGGGTCGCGTATAGCCACACCGACCGGTGCAGTCCCGCGTAGTTGTAGAAGTCATGGAAGTAGCGCTGGGACCGCTGGCCGCCGGCGGATGCGGAGATGACCCCGGGCGGGATCGTCGCCATGGTCAGCTCGTTGCCAACGCGGACCGTCACGCGCAGGGGCTCGCCGCACCGGGCCAGTTCGGTGACGTCGGCCTCGAACGGGGTGTAGCCGCCGCTATGGTCGGCGACCTGCGTGTCACCGGCCCACACCGTGCCGTGGTGGGTGGCCGCGTCGCAGCGCAGCACGATGCGGCGGCCCGCCCACGAGGCGGGCACCACGACGTCGCGCTGGTACCAGACGTCGCCCACGTGCTCCCGCTCGGCGGGATCGGTGACGAGATCGTTGTAGCTGGCCGGGACGGGCATTTCCCGGCCGCCGGTCAGCGGCGCCCGCCACCATTCCTGCACCGTTCCTGCACCGGCAGCTTCGGCTCCGGTGTCGAAGCGGAACCGCCAGAGCCCGTCCAGCCGCAGATATTCGCGGCTGCTGCTTTCCCGGGGCGTCAGCACCCGTGACCAACTCCTTATCTGACCAGCCTTGACACGACCCTTAAGACACGCCTTAAATCAGACCATAAATTTAGTAGCCACGCCTCACAGAAGAGGAGCTACTGCCAGTGCGAATAATCCGAGTCTCCGCCGTTGCCGCGGCGGCCGCCGCCGTGCTTGCGCTCGCAGCATGCGGCGGCGGAACAGCGACCGGCGGTTCCGGCGGCGGTAACACCAAGTCCACGACCCTCACCTACTGGGCCAGTAACCAGGGCGCGACCCTGCAAACCGACTACTCGGTCCTGAACCCTCAGCTCGCCAAGTTCAAGCAGCAGACCGGCATTACGGTCAAGGTCCAGGTGATCGGCTGGGCCGACCTGCTGAACCGCATCCTGGCCGCCACGACATCCGGGCAGGGCCCCGACGTCGTCAACATCGGGAACACGTGGTCGGCCTCCCTGCAGGCCACCGGCGCGTTCCTGCCGTTCAACGGCAGCAACTTCGCCCAGGTCGGCGGGGAGAGCAAGTTCCTCACCTCGGCCGTCGGCTCGACCGGCGCGGCCGGCCAGCCGCCGGCCGCGGTCCCGATCTACTCACTGGCCTACGCCCTCTACTACAACAAGGCCATGTTCGCCGCAGCCGGCATCGCCAGCCCGCCGGCCACCTGGAGCGATCTGGTCGCCGACGGCAAGAAGCTCACGCACGGCGGCAACTACGGCCTCGCGGTCGAGGGCGCCAGCATCCCGGAAAACATCCACAACGTGTTCATCCTGTCCAAGCAGATGGGCGGCAGCTTCTTCGACTCGGCCGGTAACCCCACCTTCACCACGCCGCAAAACGTGGCGGCCGTCCAGCAGTGGGTCAACTTCATGGCCACGGACCACATCGTCAACCCCGGGGACGCCCAATACGACCAGAACCAGTCGCTGTCGGACTTCGCCAAGGGCAAGGCGGGCATGCTGCTGTGGCAGGCCGCCGGCACCGCGCTCAAGGCGGACGGCATGGCCGCAGGAGCTTACGGCGTCGCGCCGGTCCCGGTCGAATCCGGCACGCCAAGCTCGTCGAACCCGGACTCGATGGTGGCCGGGATCAACATGGCGGTATTCAAGGACTCCAAGAACCAGGCCGCGGCGCTCAAGTTCGTCAACTTCATGACCAGCCAGTCCGAGTCGGTCAAGCTCAACGGCGAATACGGGTCCATCCCGCCGATCACGTCGGCGCTCACGGCCAGCCCGGCCGCCAACCAGGAACAGACCGTGCTGCGCAACGTGCTCAGCACCAGCGCCGTGGCCATGCCCCAGGTACCCAAGGAATCGCAGTTCGAGACGGTCGTCGGTACGGCGGTGAAGAACCTGTTCGCCGATGCGGCATCCGGGAAGCCGGTGAGCGCCGCGACCGTCAAGGCCCAGCTGTCCAGCGCCCAGCAGCAGATGCAGGGCTAAGGCGATGGTGTCGTGACGGTCAGTCTCCGCCGCGACGCGCCCCGGTCACGGTCGGGCCGCCTGCTCCAGCGGATCCGGAAGGGCGGCCTGCCGTACCTGTTCCTGCTGCCGGCCCTGCTCCTGGAACTGCTGGTCCACTTCGTCCCGATGATCTTCGGGATCCTCATCAGCTTCAAGCAGCTCACGCTGTTCTTCATCCGCAACTGGACGGGCGCGCCCTGGGCCGGGCTCGGCAACTACCGCCTCGTGGTGGATGTGCACGGGGCGATCGGCAGCGCCCTGCTGCACTCGTTCGTTGTCACCTGCGCCTTCACCGTGCTGGCCGTCGGGCTATCGTGGCTGTTCGGCACGGTGGCGGCGATCCTGACCCAGGACAGCTTCCGCGGCCGGGGCGCGCTGCGGACGATCTTCCTCACGCCGTTCGCGCTGCCCGTCTACGCCTCGGTCATCATCTGGGCGTTCATGTTCCAGTACAACAACGGCCTGGTGAACGAACTGCTGCACAACGTGCTCGGCATCACCAGCCGGCCGTCTTTCTGGCTGATCGGGCACAACAGCTTCTTCGCGCTGGTCATCATCTCGATCTGGCGCAACTGGCCGTTCGCGTTCCTGTGCGTGATGGCCGGCCTGCAGGGCATCCCGCGTGACCTGTACGAGGCCTCGGCGATAGACGGGGCGGGCATCTGGCAGCAGATCCGCCGGATCACGATGCCGTCGCTGCGGGCCGTCAACCAGGTCCTGGTCCTGGTCCTGTTCCTGTGGACCTTCAACGACTTCACCACGCCGTTCGTGCTCTTCGGCGCGTCCGCGCCCAGCCCGGCGGACGTCGTCTCGATCCACATCTACAACGCCTCGTTCATCAACTGGAACTTCGGCGAGGGCTCGGCGATGTCGGTGCTCATGCTGATCTTCCTGCTCCTGGTCACCGCCGTGTACCTGCTCGGCACGTCCCGTAGGAGGAACAATGCCTAGCGGACTCGGGGCCGGCGCGGCCCGGCGGGCCGGCCCGCGGCGGCGGGGCCGGGGCCGGGGACGAGGACGCGGGCGGGGGCTGATGGCGCCGCCGCCGTCCTTCATCTGGACCCGGCGAATCGTGCTGACGCTGCTCACCCTGTTCGCGCTGATCCCGGTCTACGTGATGGTCAGCAGCTCGCTCAAGCCGCTGCAGGACGTGACCAGCACGTTCCGCTGGATTCCGGATCCGCTGACGCTATCGGCGTACCACGACATCTGGTTCACGGTGCCGCTCGGGCGCTATTTCCTGAACTCGCTGATCGTGTCCACCTCGGCCGCGGCCGCGAGCGTCGCGGTGGCCATCTTCGCCGCGTACGCGGTGAGCCGGTACGGGTTCCGCGGCAAGCGGATCTTCACCACCGCGGTGCTGGCCACCCAGATGTTCCCCGGGATCCTGTTCGCGCTGCCGCTCTTCCTGATCTTCGTCAGCATCGGGAACGCCACCGGCATCCCGCTCTACGGCTCGCGCGGCGGCCTGATCATCACCTACCTCACGTTCTCGCTGCCGTTCGCGATCTGGATGCTCACCAGCTATTTCGAGTCGGTGCCACGGGCGCTGGACGAGGCCGCCCTGGTCGACGGGTGCGGGCCGGTCCGTGCGCTGTTCCGCGTGGTCATCCCGGCCGCGCTGCCCGGCATCATCGCGGTCACCATCTACGCGTTCATGACCGCGTGGGGCGAGGTGCTGTTCGCGTCGGTGATGACCAACAACACCACCCGCACCCTCGCCGTCGGGCTGGCCGACTACTCGACCCAGAACAACGTCTACTGGAACCAGATCATGGCCGCGTCCCTGGTCGTGAGCGTGCCGGTGGTCGCCGGATTCCTGCTGATGCAGCGGTATCTGGTGGCCGGCCTCACCTCCGGGGCGGTCAAGTGAGCCACGGCTTCCCCGCCAGCTTCAGCTTCCCCGGCACCCGCAGCTTTCCCGGCACCCACAGCTTTCCCGGCACCCACAGTTGTCCCACCAGCAGAAGGGCGGTCGATGAACGACCTCAGCGTGCTACCTACTAGCTTCACCTGGGGCGTAGCGACCTCGGCCTACCAGATCGAAGGAGCGGTCAGCGAAGACGGCCGGTCCCCCTCGATCTGGGACACCTTCTCCCATACCCCCGGCAAGGTGGCCGGCGGGGACACGGGGGACGTCGCCTGCGATCACTACCACCGGTGGCCCGAAGACCTCGGGATCATGAAAGAGCTCGGCGTCGACGCCTACCGCTTCTCGATCGCCTGGCCGCGGATCATGCCCGACGGCGCCGGGCCGGTCAACCAGGCCGGCCTCGCGTACTACGACCGCCTGGTGGACGCGCTGCTGGGGGCGGGCATCACCCCGTTCCCGACGCTGTACCACTGGGACCTGCCGCAGGCGCTGCAGGACCGGGGCGGCTGGGCGTCGCGGGAGACCGCCTCCCGCTTCGCCGACTACGCCGCGGCGGTGTCCGGCCTGCTCGGGGACCGGGTCAAGGACTGGGGCACGCTGAACGAGCCGCGCTGCGCCGCGTGGATCGGGAACCTCGAGGGGCGGCACGCGCCCGGCCTGGCTGACATCGATGTCGCCGTGCCCGTGTCCTACCATCTGCTGCTCGCGCACGGCCTGGCCGCGCAGGCTCTGCGGGCCGCCGTACCGGACGCCCGGATCGGCATCATCAACGTGATGCACACCTGCGAGCCCGCCACCGACCGCAGCGAGGACATCGAGGCGACGACGCGTTACGACGGGCATGTGAACCGGTGGTGGCTGGACCCGATCCACGGCCGCGGCTTCCCGGCCGACATGCGGGAGATCTACCGCGTCGCCCTCCCCGAGCAGCCCGGCGACGCCGAAACGATCGCCACCCCGCTGGACTGGGAGGGCGTCAACTACTACTCCCCCACCATCATCAGCGACGACCCGGGCGGCGGTGTCCCGTACGCGCGCGAGACGCCGCCCGACGGCGTGCCGCAGACCATGCTGCGCTGGGAGATCCGGGCGGCCGGCCTGGAGCAGGTCCTGGTCCGCGTGGCCACCGAGTACGGGGCGCGCTCGCTGTACGTCACCGAGAACGGCTCCGCCTGGGCCGACCACATCACCCCGGACGGGCAGGTGCACGACCAGGGCCGGGTGCGGTACCTGGAGGAGCACCTGGCGGCATGCGGCCGCGCCGTGGCGCGCGGGGTCCCGCTCGCCGGGTATTTCGCCTGGTCGCTGCTGGACAACTTCGAGTGGGACTACGGCTACGACGCGCGGTTCGGCCTGGTCTACGTCGACTACGAGTCGCAGCGGCGGACGGTGAAAGACAGCGGCCGCCGGTACGCGGACATCATCACGTCGCACCGGCAGCGGCCCGCGGTCACGGCGCCGGACGGCGACCTCGGCTAGGCCGCCCCGCCGCCCGGGGACCGACAGCGTGCCCCGCCGCCCGGGGACCGACAGCGCGCCCCGTCGCCCGGGGACGGACAGCGGGGCCGAATAACCTACGCTGAGGGCACGCTGCCCTACCCACACCGCGAGGCGCTTTCGCTCGGCACTTATTATAAGGATTGAGCGAAGGGGGACTTAATGCCGGAACGAAGGCGATGGACCGTTCGTGACCTGCGCCGGGACAACCGGTCAGTGCTCTTGTGGTCGCTTTACTTCGACCAGCCCTGCAGCCGGCAGGATCTGTCCGAGGCGACCGGACTGAGCTCGGCCTCGGTCAGCAACGTGATCCGTGAGCTGATCCACGAGGGCATCGTGGTCGAGGCCGGCTCGGTGGACTCCGACGGCGGCCGGCCGCGGGTACTGCTGCGGATCAACCCCGACTACGGCTACGTCGTCGGGATCGACGTCGGAGAGACCCGCATCCAGGCCGAGCTGTTCGACCTGACCATGACCGTCCGGGCCAACGCCGACATTCCGCTGGAGCCGCGGGAGCACGGAGTCGACGTGGTGGTCGACCGGATCCTGCGCTGCCTGTCGGCGGTGCTCGCGGACAGCGGCGTTCCGTCCGGGGCCATCCTCGGGGTCGGCGTGGGCGTTCCCGGCGTGGTCGAGCGGGGCGCCGAGGTCGTGCTGTACGGGCAGACGTACGGCTGGGACGCGGTGCCGCTGGAGCGCCTGCTGCGCACCGGCACCGATCTGCCCCTCTACATCGACAACGGCGCGAACACGATGGGCCAGGCCGAGCTGTGGTTCGGCGCGGGCCAGGGCGCGCGGCACGCGGTGGTCTGCCTGATCGGCTCCGGCGTGGGCGCGAGCATCATCGGCAACGGCGCCACCGAACGGCCCGGCGGCTCCAGCGGAACCGAATGGGGCCACACGACGGTCATGGTCGGCGGGCGCAACTGCCGCTGCGGCTCGCTGGGCCACCTCGAGGCCTACGTGGGCGCCGAGGCGATCCTGGAACGCTACGGCCTGCCGCTGCCGGGCGACGACGAGGAGTCGGCCCTGGCGGCGCTGATCGACCTGGCCGAGACGTCCCCGGAGGCGGCCACGGTGCTCGACGAGACGGCGCTGTACCTGGGGGCCGGGATCGGCGACCTGATCAACCTGTTCAGCCCGGACCGGATCATCCTGGGCGGCTGGGCCGGCCTGCTGCTCGGCCACCGCATGCTGCCGGCCATCCGGTCGTCGGCGCGCGAGCACGCACTGAGCCACCCGTTCGCCGAGACCACGATCACCGTGGGCCGCCTCGGCCCGGACGCGGTCGCGCTCGGCGCGGCCACGCTCCCCATCCAGGCCTTCCTCAACGGCACCGCGGTCCCGGCGTCGCGGCGGCCCGCCGCGCCGGAAGAGATCCGCCCGACCGGCACCGGCCGCGTCGGCTGACGCGGGTCACACACCGGGCCCGACGGCGGGCTGCGGTGGATTCGCGGGGCCTGGCGGTCCGGGCGGCGGCGGGAGCGGGCAGGATGAGGAGCGGGCGGGATTAGAGGACGCCCGGGATGAGGCGTTTGCGGTGGGCGGCGAACTCGGCGTAGTCGTCGCCGAGGGCCTCGCAAAGCTGGCGCTCCTCGGCGCGGATGCGGACCGCCAGGCCGGCCGCGCTCAGGGCCAGCGCGGCCACCAGGCTGTACACGTCGCCGGTGGCCAGGGCGTAGCCCGCGATGGCCAGGACGACCCCGGTGTATGAGGGGTGCCGGACGAAGCGGTAGGGGCCGTTCGTCACGACCGTGTGCCCGGCCTGGATGCGGATCTGGTACTGGAAGAAACGGCCCAGGGTGATAATCGACCAGGCACGCAGCGCGACGCCGGCCACGATCAGCACGAGGCCGGCGACGACCGGCCAGAGGCGGCCGCCCGGCCACGGCAGAGCATCGGAGCGACCCAGGGCCTGGGAGAGGAGCACCGAGCCGGCGATGCAGACGTATAGGACCCAGAACGTGGGGTCGTTCCGCACCCCGGAGCGCGCCCGCCATCGCTGGAGCAGGCCCATCACGGCCTCGAACACGAACCAGACGGCGGCCACGGCGTCGAAAGCCCTGGCGGCAGCGCCCGGGGTAAAAACGAGCGGCCCGGTCACCCGCCCATTACAGCACTGCTGGCGATACAGCACTGCTGGCGGTACAGCACTGAGCGGTACCGAACAGAACAGCGCCGCCGGCCGCGCCCACGCAGGCTGATCGCGGAAAGCGGTCAGGCGTGCGGGCTGGGCGCGGCCGGCGGGCAGAGCTCAGTTAGCTCGTTAGAGGGGGCGAACCTGCTCGGCCTGCGGGCCCCGACTGCCCTGGCCGACCGAGAACTCGACCCTCTGGTTCTCCTGAAGGCTGCGGTAGCCGTCAGCCTGGATCGCGGAGAAGTGCACGAAGACGTCGGCCGAGCCGTCGTCCGGTGCGATGAAGCCATAGCCCTTGTCAGCGTTGAACCACTTAACGGTTCCCTCTGCCATTCCCGATCTCTCCTACTGCGATCTTCGGGTCCACTTGTGTGTCCCCGGGCTGCTGCAACCGCCTACCTCGAAGGATTGGCTCCCGGGAGGTCCTTTGGCGCCCGCTGTCAAATTCGCAGGCACCGTGACACGGACAACGAACTTCGACGACAACCACGGCTATTTAACACCATGCCGTCCGCCGATGCGGCATAGGCGGCGCGGTCCGTTCCGATCCGCTGGCCGCCGGGCGGTGCCGGAGCCGGTCAGGTGCTGGTCCGAGCCGGGAGAGACTCCCGGGCGCTCACGGTATTGCCGGGTGCCGGCGGGACGTGCTGCCGGGGCACCGGCGGCAGCTAAGCGCCGAAGGCGGCGCGGGCGGCGTCGAGGGTGCGCATCACGGCGAGCGTGTCGTCCAGTGTCAGCAACGGGGATTCGGTGAGGCCGGCGCGCAGGCAGCGGGCCACCTCTTCGGCCTCGTAGCTGAAGCCGTGCCCGGGCAGGGTGATCGTGCGGGTCTCCGGCTCCCGGCCGGCCCGCCTCAGGGTGAGGCGCTCCGGCCGGTGGAACGGCGGCCCGGCCGTGATGATGCCGCCGGTCCCGGTGATCGCGGCCACCCGCGGCGAGTCGGCCCACAGGCCGCAGTGGTAGAGGCCGACCGCGCCGCCGGTGTACCGGGCGATGATGGCGGTGTTCGCGTCGACGCCGGTGCGGGCGGGGGTGGCCAGCGCCCGGACCTGCTCGGGCTCGCCGAGCAGCATCGCGCCGAACGATATCGGGTACACCCCGATATCGAGCAGGGCACCGCCGGCGAGGTCCGCGTTCCACAGCCGGTTGTCCGGGTCGTACGGCGGGGAGCCGGCGTAGTCGGCCTGGACCGCCGTGATCCGGCCGATCGCTCCCTCCCGCACCAGGCCCGCGATCTCCCGGACCAGCGGGCTGAAGCGGGTCCACATCGCCTCCATCGCGAACAGGTGCCGTTCGCGGGCGAGCGCGATGAGGTCCGCCGCCTCTTCCGCGGTCACCGTGAACGGCTTTTCCACCAGCACCGCGCGCCCGGCCAGCAGGCACAGCCGGGCCGCGCGGTGATGCCCCGGATGGGGGGTGGCCACGTAGATCACGTCCAGGCTGTCGTCGGCCGCAAGCTCCTCGTACGACCCGTAGGAGCGGCCGATCCCGTAGTCCGCGGCGAACGCCGCGGACCGGCGGGTGTCGCGGGAGCCGACCGCCGCGACGACGTGGCCCGGCAGCATCAGCACGTCTTCGGTGAACGTGCGGGCGATGTTTCCCGGGCCGAGGATGCCCCAGCGGACCGGCGCCGGTTCCATGGTGCTCACCTGCCAAGTATCCCGCAGACCTCGTTTCAGGCCAGGGCCGCCGGCGCGCTAGGGGCACGCTTCGGCCTTGAGGAACGTCCTGGGTCGGCACCGGTGGCGGAAACCCGGACGCGATACGGTGACGCGGTGACCGAACATCTGGCCGACGACCGCCCGGTGGTGGCGGTGGCCAACCGCCTCCCGGTCCAGCACGGTGACGACGGCTGGGAACTGTCCCCCGGCGGCCTGGTCACCGCGCTGCGGCCGGTCATGTCCACGCACTCCGGCGCCTGGGTCGGCTGGGACGGCGGCGCCAAGGGGATGCCGGCGACGCTGCCGGACATGGACGTACGGCTGGTGCCGATCGGCCTGTCCGCCACCCAGATCCGCAACTACTACCACGGCTTCGCCAACGCCACGCTGTGGCCGCTGCTGCACGACGCGATCGAGAAGCCCCGTTTCGAACGGGCCTGGTGGTACAGCTACCGGGACGTGAACGCGATCTTCGCCGACCGGGCGCTCGCCGCGCTCGCGGAGGAACCCGGCGCGATCACGTGGGTGCACGACTACCACCTGATGCTGGTCCCCCAGCTCATCCGCGGCCGGCGCCCCGACCAGCCGATCGGGTTCTTCCTGCACGTGCCGTGGCCGTCACCGGACCTCTTCGCCCGGCTGCCGTGGCGGGAGCAGATCCTGGCCGGGCTGCTCGGCGCGGACGTCGTGTCGTTCCACACCGAGCGGTACCGCAGCAACTTCGTCCGGGCGTGCGCGCGGCTGCTGGCCGGCTCGGGCATCGAGGTGCGGGGCACGGAGATCATGCTGCCCGACGGCCGGGTGGTGGCGACCACGGCCTCGCCCATCTCGATCGACGCGGCCGAGTTCACCCAGAACGCCACCGCGCCGGGGATAGACGCCGACATCGAGGCGCTGGCCGAGCAGTTCGCCGGGCGCACGCTGCTGCTCGGGGTCGACCGGCTCGACTACACCAAGGGCATCGTGGAGCGGCTGCTGGCCGTGGAGATGATGCTGGAGCGCAATCCCGAGTACCGCACCAGCCTCGCCTTCCTGCAGATCGCGATGCCCAGCCGGGACAACGTGCGGGAGTACCGCCACCTGCGCGCGACCGTGGAGCAGCACATCGGCCGGATCAACGGGCGGTTCACCGAACCCGGGAACGACGTGCCCGTGCACTACCTGTACCGGGGCCTGTCGCAGCAGCATCTCGCCGCGTACTACGCGGTCGCCGACGCGCTGCTCGTGACGCCGCTCATCGACGGCATGAACCTGGTCTGCAAGGAGTACGTGATCGTGCAGGACGCCCGGGACGAGAACGGGATCCTGGTCCTCAGCGAGTTCACCGGCGCGACGGGCGAGCTGCCGCAGGCCATCCTGTGCAACCCGTTCGACGTCGAAGGGCTGTCGTACCGAATCGAGAACGGCCTCGGGCTGCCGGCCGAGATCCGCCGCGCGGCCATCTCCGAGATGGCGGCGTACGTCCGGAAGCACGACGTGCACCGGTGGGTGGCCGAACAGCTAACGGAGATCGCCACGCGCGGCGCGAAGGCGGCCGCGGCGGCCGCGGCGCGGGAAGCCGGCTGACGCCGGCCGGACAGCCCGAAGATGGCCCTACGACCGGTCGCGGAGCGCCTGGTAGTTCGCGAGCGACTCGGAGCGCTCCTTGGCATGGTCGGCGATCCGCTCCGGGTAGCCGTCCGGCAGCCCTTCCGGCCGCCGCCAGGGCTCGTGGATCTCACGGCCGCGCACGCCGGCCAGCTCGGGGACGTAGCGGCGGATGTAGGCCCCGTCGGGATCGAACTTGCGGCCCTGGGTGACCGGATTGAAGATCCGGAAGTACGGCGCCGCGTCGGTGCCGGTGCCCGCGGTCCACTGCCAGCCGTGCTGGTTGCTGGCCAGGTCCCCGTCCACCAGGTGGCGCATGAAATGCCGCGCCCCGTGCGTCCACTCGATGTGCAGGTCTTTGACTAGGAACGACGCGACGATCATGCGGACCCGGTTGTGCATCCAGCCCTCGGCCAGCAGCTGGCGCAGGCCGGCGTCCACGATCGGGTAGCCGGTCCGCCCCGCGGCCCAGGCGGCGAAGGCCTCGTCGGCGGCCTTCCCGGTGGCGTACGGCATGGCGGCCATCGCGGGCTGGAAGTACTCGCGCGCGCTGTCCGGCCAGAAGTGCAGGACGGCGGCGTAGAACTCGCGCCAGGCGATCTCCCGGCGAAAGGCCGAGTCCCCGGGGCCGAGCCCGGCGAGGATCGTCCGGGGGTGGATCGAGCCGAACTTCAGGTACGGCGACAGGCGCGAGGTGGTGTCCAGATCGGGCCGGTCCCGTTCGCTGGCGTAGCCGTCCAGCCGGCCGCGGCGGAAGCTCCGCCAGGCGGCCAGCGCCGCGGCCTCCCCCGCCGCCGGCAGGGTCAGCCCGGGCGGCAGACGGGGGTCCTCCGGGATGCCGGTGCCCGCCAGCGCGCGCCAGGTCACGTCGCCCGGACGGGACGCCGCCGGCGCGCGCCAGCCACGGGCGGCCCAGACCCGGTAGAACGCCGTATACACCTTGAACGGCGTCCCGTCCCCCTTGGTCACCCGGCCCGGCGCCACCGCGTAGGGCGAGCCGGTCCGCACCAGCGGCGTGCCGCCGAGCGCGCGCGCGACACGCTCGTCGCGGGCCGCCCCGTAAGGCGCGAAGTCCGCGCTGACGTGCACCGACGTGGCACCGCACTCGCGGGCGACGGCCGGGACCACGTTCTCCGGCTGGCCGTACCGGACGGTGAGCGCCCCGCCATGCTCGCGCAGTTGCTCATCCAGCGCCCGCAGCGTCCGGTACAGAAACGCGATCCGGGGCGCGCCGGACGGCCGCCGCAGCGCGTCGTCCAGCACGAAGAGGGCCACCACCGGGCCCTCGCCGGCGGCGGCCAGCAGGGCCGGATGATCACCCAGCCGCAGGTCGCGACGGAACCACAGCACGGCGGCAGACATCGGCTCAGCTCCCCTCATCCCGCCAGCGGCGTACACCGCAGCTGACTTCCCCCGGCGGCCGGCCGCATTCACCAAGGTAGCGAGCGTGTGGCGGTTACGTGGCGGCGAGGTGGCAGGAACTGCCCGAACTGCTCTGCACCCAGGCGCCCGGGAGGGCGGCGGCCAGGGCGTGCTGCGCCCGCCAGCCGGCAGGTCTCCTGCATCAGGCCCGGTATCAGGCCTCTGGTAAGTGGGCCCCGGCAGCGCCGACGGCGGCCCTCGGGCCGCCAGGCACGGTGACAACGATGTCCGACGGCCGACCGTGCGCGATTGCCCGCGGGAGCCGTGCGATCCGGATTACCGCGTGAGACGATCACAGCGAGCGAGGAGGCGACGGGGATGTTCGACGCACGATGGGAAGCGGCGGAGCAGCGTCAGATCAGACAGCGGACCGGGGACGAGCCGCCGGTGGACCCGGAATCGCGGCCCCGGCCGGACCTGCCGGCCGGCACCGACCTGCTGCCGAAGATCAAGCACATCGTCGTGCTGATGATGGAGAACCACTCCTACGACAACTACCTCGGCATGCTGCCCGGGCGCGGCGAGGGGCTGGCCCGCGGGCCGGACGGTGCCCCGCTGGCCGCCTGCCCCCGGCGGGACGGCAGCCTGGTGCCGGCGCACCACCTCACCTCGACCGTCCAGGTGGACCGGGTCCCCACCCAGAGCTGGAACGTCAGCCACCTGCAGTACAACGACGGCCGCTGCGACGGTTTCGTGAACAGCATCGAGCAGTTCGTGCCGGGCGCGGACCCGGCCGTGCCGATGGGCTACTGGACCGAACAGGACCTGCCGTTCTACCACGGGCTGGCGCGCACGTTCCCGCTGGCCGACCACTGGTTCTGCTCCTGCCTGGGGCCGACGTTCCCGAACCGGCGGTTCATGATCGCCGGGACCGCGCACGGGCTGATCGACGACCTGCCGTGGGACCTGGTGGACTACCCGGCGGCCGGGACGATCTTCGACCTGCTGACCAGGAACAAGATCGGCTGGGTCAACTACCACAACGTGAACCCGACGGGGCTGCTGCTGAAGCGCGTCCTGGGCACGCCGGGCCTGACCGCCGCGCGTCGGCTCGCCTCGGTCGGCCGGCTGTTCCCGTCGATCGTGCACGCCGAACGGGGCAACAAGTCGTTCACCGCGGACCTGTACCCGCTCGGGATGGCCGGCTGCGTGCGCCACCTGCGCACCGCGCAGCAGTTCTTCGCCGACGCGGACGCGGGCACGCTGCCGGCGTTCAGCATCGTGGATCCGGACTTCGGTGACTTCTCCGAGGAGAATCCGCAGGACATCCGGAAGGGCGAGAGCTTCGCCAGCGAGGTCATCTCCCGCGTGCTGCACGGCAAGGGCTGGCCCGGCACGCTGCTGATCTGGACGTACGACGAGCCGGGCGGCTACTACGACCACGTGCCGCCGCCCGCGGCGATCCCGCCGGACGACGTGCTGGCCAAGGATCTGGTGCTGGCCTGGCCGTCCTGGGTGCGGGCCCTCCTGCGGCCGCTGCTGCGGGCCGCGCTCACCGAACTGGTGAACGCCGACGCCGGGCCGCGCACCTACGACCGCTACGGCCTGCGGGTCCCCGCCGTCCTCGTGTCCCCCTACGCCCGGCCCGGCTACGTGACCAGCACGGTCTACGACCACACCTCGATCCTCAAGCTGGTCCAGCAGAAGTGGAACCTGCCCGCGCTGACCCGCCGGGACGCGGCCGCGACCGCCCCACTGGACGCGCTCGACCTCGACGGCGAGCCCGCCTTCCTGACCCCGCCGGAGCTGCCCAGCCCCAGTCTGGCATGGGGCTCGCGATAGCGGGCACTTTCCGATAGCCGGGCACGCGGAGCCACCGAGGCGCCACCCACCGGCAGCCGGCCGTGAGACGATCACCCCGACACAGGGAGGAAACCGGCATGTGGGAAAGGCTGGAGCGGCGAGAGATCAGGCGGCGTGGCGGTCCGGCACCCGCCGAGCCGGGCGTGCGGCCCCGGCCCGACCTGCCCGAGGGCAGCGACCTGATGCCGGACATCCGCCACATCGTCGTGCTGATGATGGAGAACCACTCCTACGACAACTATCTCGGCATGCTCGAGGGTCGCGGTGAGGGGCTCCGGTCCGGGCCAGACGGCCTGCCATCCAACCCGCGGCAGGACGGCACGCCGGTCAGGGCACACCATCTTTCCGCCACCAGCCAGACCAAGGGCGATCCCGTCCAGAGCTGGAACGCCGCGCACATCCAGTGGGACGGCGGGCGCAACGACGGATTCGTGCGCAGCGTGGAGCAACTGGTGCCCGGGGCCGACCCGGCCCTGCCGATGGGCTACTGGACCGAGGAAGACCTGCCGTTCTACCACGGGCTGGCGCGCACCTTCCCGCTGGCCGACCGGTGGTTCTCGTCCTGTCTGGGGCCGACGTTCCCGAACCGGCGGTTCATGATCGCCGGGACCGCGCACGGCCTCATCGACGACCTGCCGTGGGACACCCTCGACCTGCCGCCGGCCGGGACGATCTTCGACATGCTGACCCGGCAGGGCATCTCCTGGGCCAACTACCACAACGTGCGGCCGGCCACCGTGCTGTTCAAGCGGCTCTTCGGCCAGCACGCGCTGCGGGCGGCCCGGGGGGTGGCCAAGATCGGCCGGTGGTTCCCCAGCGTCGCGCAGCGCGTCCAGGGCAACAAGCAGTTCACCGCGGACCTCTACCCGCTCGGGCTGGCGGGGTGCGTCCGGCACCTGCGGCGCACCGAGCAGTTCTTCGCCGACGCGGACGCCGGCACGCTGCCGTCGTTCAGCGTCGTGGACCCGGACTTTGACGTCTTCTCCGAAGAGAACCCCCAGGACATCCTCCGGGGCGAGAGCTTCGCCGCGGAAGCGATCTCCCGCGTGATGCACGGCAAGGGCTGGCCGCACACCCTGCTGATCTGGGTTTACGACGAGGGCGGCGGCTATTACGACCACGTGCCGCCGCCGGCGGCGGTCCCCCCGGACGACGTGCCCGCGCACAACCCGCTGCTGTCGTCGCCCGCCTGGTTCCGCGCGGCGCTGCGGCCCTTCATCGGCTCCTACCTGAAGAAGGTCGAGGACCAGGACGCGGGCCCGGCCAGCTACGACCGGTACGGCTTCCGGGTACCCGCGGTCATCGTGTCACCGTTCGCCCGGCCCGACTTCGTGACCAGCACGGTCTACGACCACACCTCGATCCTCAAGCTGGTGCAGCAGAAGTGGAACCTGCCGTCGCTGACCCGCCGGGACGCGGCCGCGGAATCCCCGCTGGACGCGCTCGACCTGGACGGCGAGCCCGCCTTCCTGAAGCCCCCGGACCTGCCCGGGCCCGCTCTCGAGTGGGGCCGCTGGTCGGCCGCCCGGGCGCCGGTGTCGCGCTTCGCACGCGTGAAGGCGCGAGCGCGGGCCCGTTCGGCATCATGGTCGTCGAAGAGAAAATCCGGTTGATCGGCGCCCGCCCGCTCGGATAGGAACCCCGCCCGGATAGGAACCCCGCTCGGATAGGAACGCGGCATGCTCACTGGTGAGGTAGTGGCCCTGCGGGCCCGGCTGGACAGCGACATCGCCGTGCTGGAGGCCGAACTTTACGCCGATGTGGCCCTGCGGAGCAGGACCGACTCGCGGCCGTGGCGGCCGGTGCCGCCCGGCTCACCGGCGTCCCCGTTCCGGGTCGCCGACCCGCAGGCCGACCCGGCGTGTTTCTCCGTGGTCGAGCTGGACAGCGGCGAGCTGGCCGGGGAGGCCCTGCTGTGGGGAGTCGACAACCACAACCGCGTGGCGCACGCCGGGCTGTCCCTGCGGCCGTCGTTCCGTGGCCGGGGCCTCGGCACCGACATCGTGCGCGTGCTGTGCCGCTACGGCTTCGAGGTCCGCGGCATGCACCGGATGCAGGTCGAGACGCTGGCCAGCAACGCCGCCATGATCCGGGCCGCCACCCGGGCCGGGTTCACCCGGGAGGGGATCTTGCGCCAGGCGGCCTGGGTGACCGGCGCGTTCGAGGACGAGGTCATCCTCGGCCAGCTCGCGTCGGAGTGGCTGGAGTAAAGCGGGGAGGGAACAAGGCACCGAGGGAACAAAGCACGGAGGGAACAAGCGGGCGGGTCATGATTTGGGGACCGACTTGGCCGCCTCGGCCAGGGCCTCCATTGGTAACGGCGCCCCGGGGAGGCCGGAGGCGGGTGGCGGTGGTTCCGCAGGGGGCGGTGGTTCCGCAGGGGGCGGTGCTTCCGCGGCGGGAGGCGGCTCGCGGCCGGGCGCGGTATCGGCGCTGACCTCGACCGTACGGAAGCCGGGCATCAGGCGGGCCAGGACCAGCGCGCCGGCGATACAGACCAGGCCGCCGGAGACGACCGACACCTCGTTACCGAAGGCGTTGCCGACCGCGCCGGCCTCCAGGTCCCCCAGCCGCGGGCCGCCCTGGACGACACCGATCTGGATCGCGGCGAGCCGGCCCCGGAGCCGGTCCGGGACGGACAGCTGGATGATCGTGCTCCGCAGCACGGCCGAGATCACGTCGGCCCAGCCCGCGATGGCCAGGAACAGCAGGGCCAGCAGCAGGTTCCCGGTCAGGCCGAAGGCGACGATCGCCGCGCCCCACACGATGACCGCGACGATCACGGCCTGGCCCTGCCGGCGTATGTGCGCGACCCAGCCGGTGGCCAGCGCCCCGGCCAGGGCGCCGACGCCGGGCGCCGCGTAGAGGAAGCCCACGGTGGCGGCGCCGCCGCGGAACACGTTCACCGCCATGGCGGGAAACAGCGCGCGCGGCATCCCGAAGACCATGGCGTTGATGTCGATCAGGTAGGCGCCCTGGATGCCCTGGCGGCCCCGGATGAACCGGAACCCTTCGGCGATCGAGCGCAGCCCCGGCCGGGTGGCGTGCTCCCCCGCCGGCTGCGGGGAGATGGCCCACGCGGCGACGACCGCGACGGCGAAGCTGGCGACGTCGACCCAGTACACGAAGTTGATACCGGCCCCGGCCAGGAGGATGCCGCCCAGCGCCGGCCCGACAATCGTGCCGAGCTGGTTGAGCACCTGGTTCATGGCGGAGGTGGTGGCGATGTGCTCGGATGCGACCAGGTTGGGCACGATCGAGTTGCGCGTCGGGTTGTCGAACGCGGTCAGGCCGGCGGTCACGGCGGGCAGCACGAACAGCGGCCAGAGCCGCGCGCCCAGGTCGGCGTTGAGGGCCAGACCGGCGCTGGAGCATCCCATCAGCACCTCGACGCGCAGCAGCAGCTTCCGCCGGTCGGTCGCGTCGATCACGGTCCCGCTGTACAGCGAGCAGATCAGCAGCGGGACGAGCTGGGTCAGGGAGACCAGGCCAACGTCGAGGGAGGACCGGGTGAGCCGGTAGACCTGGTACGGAACGGCGACTGCGGTCAGCTGGGTCCCGAGCAGGGAGACGAGCTGGCCGCCGAGCAGGACGCGGAGATCACGGGACTGCCGCAGGGGCGTAACGTCGATGAAAACCCGTCGTCGGCTGCGCAGTCCCAAACAACCCTCCTAGCCGACGGTGGGCACATACCCAGGTCAGGCGGCCCCTGGGCCATTTAGCGAGTCTAACGAGTCACGAGATGCCGTCGTGGCCAGGAAAACGCGGGGAAGGGTGGGCCGGACAAGCGGACGCTGCACTGCGGCGGCCGGGCCCGCTTCAATGAGCGGTAATGCAGCCGGCGAGTCGTCTCGGCACTGGCCGCTACGATAGCGGAAACTGCAGCTCAACGATGGTGCCGTCGGGACGGGTCTCGACCGCGACGACGTCCGCGAGCTGCCGGGCGACCCACAGGCCGGCTCCCTCGCCGACGTCCAGATCCGGGGGGTGGAAGCCGGCGGTCGCGACGGCGTCCCCGGGACCGCCGGAGTCGACCCGCACCGTCACGGCCCCGTCGCCGCCCCAGACGCGGACCTGGCCGGGCATGATGCCGTGCCGGAACGCGTTGGCGAGGACCTCTCCCGCCGCGACCTCCGCCATCCGGCTGTCCGCCATGGTCAGGCCGAGGGTGCGCGCGGCATCGCCGACCCGGTGACGCGCCACGGCGAGGTCGCCGACCTCGGTGAGCTTCATCTCCAGGGCGACACCGGCCGGAACGGGGGATACCGGCCCGGGATGGGCAGACAGGTAGGCGGCCGGCTCGACGTACTCGGCGTTCCCGGTGACGAGGCCTTCGGCCTCCACGACCTGCGGGTGGACACGCGCCACGTCGGCCAGCAGCTCCGGGGGATACCGGCGCCGGTCGTACAGGCATATCCAGGGGAACCCGTAGCCGCCGAACAGCTGGGTCGCGGCCGCTTCGGCCCGCAGGTAGGCGGCCCGCCGGCTGGTCCCCAGGGGGCCGCCGTCGAGGTCACCCTCGGTCAGCAGCCGGGTCTTGGCCCCCGCCGCCCGCCGGCCGGCGAGATAACTGCGGAACGCCTCGGACATCCGGCCCAGATGCTGATAGCTGAGGCCGGGCAGGCCCCAGCGGATCCGCGCCGCGTCGTCGCCGAGCGCGGAGCTGACGATCTTCTCCGCGCGCTGGGACACGACCGCCACCACGGCTTCGCCGCCGTCGAGACCAGCCCGCAGGAAGGACAGGGCACGTGTGCGGAGGTCCTCATCGGAGTCGTAAAAAGCGGCCGCGTGATGTGGGTCCGGGGGCCCAGGGACAGAGGTCATCGGCCGTGCTCCGGCACGCGCGATTCCCTCACAACCGTGGCCCTCCTTCTCGTCAGTCCATCTTTCCGCCCGTGACGGCACGCTACCCACGAATGCGGTGCCGACACATGGACCGAACGTCAGTCGTCCATCTGCCGAAGGACCCACGCGGTGACGGCGCCGTGGGCCGCCCGGACGGCCAGGCAGCAGGAGCCATGTGCGCTTCGGCGGGGACGCGCGTTACTGGCGTGCTCTGGCGGTGACGAACTCCGGCACCGGGCCCCGTCCATTCCCGATCTCATCATCGCCGCGACGGCTGAACTGGCCGGCCTGACTGTCCTGCATATGGATAAGGACTTCGAGATCATCGCGGCCATTACCGGCCAGCCCCTCGAACGCCTGAACATCGCCTGACCCGCCGCCCGGACGCCGACATAAAGCCAAGCGTCGCGCGGACCTTTCGGTCATGGGAGTGTGTTGCTGCTAGCTTCAGCAGGCGCATCGGGCGGACCGCGCGGGAGGTCACTGTGGGGTTCTTCGGCGGCTTCATCTTCGACGGGCGCGACTGGCAAGCCTTTGATCCCTTTTCCGGTGCCCGGCCGGAGCTCGCGGAGCCCTGGCTCAGCGTGGTGATCTACGACAGCGACATCGCCGACATCCAGTACCGGCCAACGGGAGCGGGCTCAGGCACCGCGTACCTCGGGCACACGCCGCGGGGGTACTTCGATGACGAGAACGCCTCGGCACCTACTGATGTCTCGCGCGAGGCTGAGGGCCTTGCCTCCTGGCTAGTGCAACTGCACGCCGGGAGCGACGAATTGCAACTCCAGGACCTGATCACGTCCTTTCTGGCCTCTGACCTGGTCTCTGACGAGGACGGTGACCACGGCGACGGCTTCGTGGATAACGACGCTGACCACGATCTCGCCGACCCCTTCGTCGAGGTCAAGCTGGCCAGGCTCCTTGCGGCAGTCGGCCTTCCGGGCCCGCCCGGACTCCCCGATCCCAGCTAGCGGCCAAGCCCCCGGCTGGCCATGGCGGCAACCGGGGACAGCCAGTACCTGGACGTGCTGGACTACCAGTGGCAAGAGGTCGCCATCCCGTTCTGGAAGGACATCCAGGCGCGGGCGCGGGACGCCGACGTGACGGTGTGCATCGAGATGCACCCGCACAACCTCGTGTACAACCCGGGCACGCTGGAGCGGCTGGCCACCGAGATCAGCGCCACCCACGTGGGCGCGGAGATGGATCCCAGCCACCTGTTCTGGCAGGGCATCGACCCGGTGGCGGCGATCAAGCGGCTCGGTGGCCTCGTGTACCACGCCGTGGCCAAGGACACCCGGATCAACGAGGAGAACTGCCGCGTCTTCGGCGTGCTGGACGATCGCTTCCGGCGGGTGCCGGCGGACGAGAACCCGGTCGGGCTGGGCGGGAAGAACACCCTGACCCGCTGGCCCACCGACTCCTCCTGGGACTTCGTCGCGGTCGGGCGCGGTCACGGCCAGGACTTCTGGGCGGGGTTCCTCTCGGCTCTGGCCGCCGTCGACCCGGACATGGCGGTCAACATCGAGCACGAGGACCAGGAACTGGATCAGATCGAGGGACTCCGCCTGGCCGCCGCGAACCTCAAGGCGGCCGCCACTGCCGCCGGAGTCTGACGGGCGCCGGAGTCTGCCGGGCCGGGGCGGTAGCCGGCGCTACCAGCCGGTGAGGGTGAGGTCGAAGCTGTAGCGGGAGGCGCGGTAGATGTGCTTGCCGTGCTCGACGACGCGCCCGTGGTCGTCGTAGGCGACGCGTTCCATGGTCAGGAGCGACGCTCCCCTGGTCTCGCCGAGGGCCCGGGCCTCGGCGGCGGTCGCGGTGCGGGCCCCGATCGACTGCCTGGCGATCCGCAGATTGACGCCGGCCGCGCGGAGCAGGTTGTACAGCCCGTGCCGCTCCAGGTCCTCGGGCGTGAGGTCCATGAGGCCGGACGGTACATAGTTCCGCATGAGCGCGAGCGGCTCACCGTCGGCGTAGCGGAGCCGCTCGAACGCGTAGACCTCCGTGCCCTCCGCGAGGCCGAACTCCAGCACCAGCGTCGCGGGCGCCGGCTCCCGGCCGAAGCTGAGCACCCGGGTGCGCGGGTCCCGGCCCGCCTTGACCAGGTCCTCGTACAGGCTGGTCAGCTCGACCTGGCGGCGGACCTTGGTGTGCACGACCTGGGTCCCGACGCCGCGCTTGCGCACCAGCAGCCCGCGGTCGACCAGGTACTGGATGGCGCGGCGCATCGTCGGGCGGGACAGGCCGAGCTGGTCGGCCAGGTCGATCTCGTTCTCCAGGCGTGACCCCGTGGCCAGCTCGCCGGACTCGATCTGCTGCTCCAGGTGCTGGGCCACCTGGAAGTAGAGCGGGACCGGGCTGTTCCGGTCCACCTGGATGGGAGGGGCGGGTTGGTTCACGGCTACCTCTCTCAACGGCCACATCGGCCACCTCCATTATGGCCGGGCTGATGGGTTGACTGTAGATCAGAACGTAAATATGTCAGGACAAACTATTGACGGGCTATGAAACGCGGGCGTAAAAAGACAGCAACTCACCGATTCCGTACGCGGGATCGGGCCCCCGAGGGGCAGCAAGACACGGCATCTGCTCACTTAACGTGCCCGGGCTCCCGCCGGCCGGACACGGCTCGCCCCAGTCCCCGGCGACGGTACGGCGCTTCCGATACCGCGGTCAGCTCCCGCAGGGCGGACCGCGAGGACACCAGCACCAGGAGCAACGGCCACGCACCTGGGCTCCGGACCCCAATCCCCCATGCCAATGGAGGCACGGCACCATGCCCAGATTCAGAAAGCGGTCCCTCGGCACCGCGCTGATCCTCGTCCTCACTGTGATCGTCGCCGCCGCGTGCAGTGCCACCGGCGGGAAGCGGGCCCAAGACGCCGCCGCGGCCGCCGCGAACGCAGGCGTCTCGGCGGGCCACGCCAACACGCCGCACTACACGTTCGCCATGATCACGCACGCCGCGCCCGGTGACACGTTCTGGGACATCATCCGGGCCGGCGCGAGCGCCGCGGCCGCCAAGGACAACGTGACGTACCACTACTCCAACAACCAGGACCCCACGCAGCAGGCCCAGCTGATCCAGGACGAGATCAACAGCCACGTGGACGGAATCGCGGTCACCGACCCGGACCCGCAGGCGCTGTGCCCGGCGATCCTGAAGGCCAAGGCGGCCGGGATCCCGGTGGTCATGTTCAACGCCGGCATCGGCAACTGGCAGGCGTGCGGCGCGATGGAGTACTTCGGGTCGGATGAGAACGTCGCCGGGACCGCGGCCGGCAAGCGGCTGGCCGCGGCCGGCGCCAAGCACGTGCTCTGCGTGCTGCAGGCCCAGGGCCAGGTTCAGCTCGAGGCCCGGTGCGCGGGCGTCGCAGCGGGTCTCGGCTCCGAGGGCACGATGACGAAGCTGTACGTCGACGGCACCGACAACTCCTCGATGCTGACCACGATGAGCGCCAAGCTCACCCAGGACAAGAACGTCGACGCGGTCATCACGCTGGGCGCGCCGGTTGCGCTGGTCGCCATCCCGGCGATCCAGCAGGCCCACAGCAGCGCCAAGCTCTACACCTTCGACACCAACGCCGCGGAGATCGCCAAGATCAAGACCGGGCAGATCCAGTGGGCCGTGGACCAGCAGCCCTTCCTCCAGGGCTACGAGGCCATCGACTCGCTCTGGCTGTTCAAGACCAACGCCGACGTGCTCGGCGGCGGCCAGACCGTGCTGACCGGGCCGTCGTTCATCGACGCCAGCAACATCGGCACCATCGCCCCCTACGCCGCGCGCGGCACGCGATAAGGCCCCCGGCCGGATTCTGGAGGAATTCATGAGCGACACCATTGAGGCCGCGCCCCCATCGCGGCTGGACGAACGGGTGGGGCGCAAATCCCCCCTGGCCCGGCTGTTCGCGCGCCCCGAGGCAGGGGCGCTGGCCGGCGCGATCGTCATCTACGTCTTCTTCTTCGCGGTGGCGCCGTCGTTCCGGAACGCCAACTCGTTCTCCAGCGTGCTGTACGTCAGCTCGACCTACGGCCTGATGGTCGCGCCGGTCGCGCTGCTGATGATCGGCGGCGAGTTCGACCTGTCGGCCGGCGTCGCGGTGACCAGCTCGGCGCTGTGCGCGTCCCTGTTCGCCTTCGAGTTCACCACGAACGTCTGGGTCGGCGTGCTGGTCGCCCTGGGACTTTCCCTCACGATCGGGTTCATCAACGGCTGGATCGTGGTGAAGACCGGCATCCCGAGCTTCCTGGTCACCCTGGGCACGTTCTTCATGCTTCAGGGCATCAACCTGGCCCTGACCCAGACCATCACCAACCAGGTGGCCAGCCCGAGCATCTCCGACATGCAGGGCTTCAGCTCCGCGCAGAAGGTGTTCGCCTCCAGCTTCACCGTCGGCGGGGTGAACATCCGCACGTCGATCATCTACTGGATCGTCGTCACGGCCATCGCGACCTGGATCCTGCTGCGCACCCGCGTCGGCAACTGGATCTTCTCCGTCGGCGGCTCCGCGCCCAGCGCCCGCGCGGTCGGCGTGCCGGTGGGCCGGATGAAGATCGGCCTGTTCATGGCCGTGGGCCTGCTGGCCTGGTTCGTCGGCATGATCACCCTGTTCCAGTTCAACACCATCCAGTCCGGCCAGGGGATCGGCAACGAGTTCATCTACATCATCTCGGCGGTGGTCGGCGGGTGCCTGCTCACCGGCGGCTACGGCTCGGCGGTGGGCGCCGCGATCGGGGCGCTCATCTTCGGGATGGTCAACCAGGGCATCATCTACGCCGGGTGGGACCCCGACTGGTTCAAGTTCTTCCTCGGCGCGCTGCTGCTGGGCGCGATCCTGCTGAACACCCTCATCCGTCGCCGTGCGGAGGCACATCGATGACGAGCACTCTGGAAAACGAGAACCGGACCGCCGCGCCGCTGGTCCGGCTGACCAGGGCGGGCAAGCACTACGGCACCATCATCGCGCTGTCCGACATCACCCTGGAGGTCAGTGCGGGCGAGGTGACGTGCGTGCTCGGCGACAACGGCGCCGGCAAGTCCACCCTCATCAAGATCATCGCCGGGCTGCACCAGCCCAGCGAGGGCACCTACGAGGTCGAGGGCACCCCGGTGGCCTTCGGCTCGCCGCGCGAGGCGCTGGAGCGCGGCATCGCGACCGTGTACCAGGACCTGGCCGTCTGCCCGCTGATGCCCGTCTGGCGGAACTTCTTCCTCGGCAACGAGAAGCGCAAGGGGCTGCGGCTGGACATCCCGTTCATGAGGAAGACGTGCAAGGACGAGCTGCTGGCCATGGGCATCGACCTGCGTGACGTCGAGCAGCCGATCGGGACCCTGTCCGGCGGCGAGCGGCAGTGCGTGGCGATCTCCCGGGCCGTGTACTTCGGGGCCAAGGTGCTGATCCTGGACGAGCCCACGGCCGCGCTGGGCGTCAAGCAGTCCGGGGTGGTGCTGAAGTACATCATCCAGGCCCGGGAACGCGGCCTGGGGGTCATCTTCATCACGCACAACCCGCACCACGCCTACCCCGTCGGTGACCGCTTCCTGCTGCTCAACCGGGGCCGGAGCATCGGCTACTACGAGAAAGACCAGGTCACTCGGGACGAGCTCACCGGGCTGATGGCCGGCGGCAGCGAACTGGAGGAACTCAGCCACGAACTGGAGGCGGCCGGCGGGTCCGCCGCGGCCGCGGCGGCGGAACTGGAGGAGGACGCGGAAGAGCTCGGCACGGCGTCCCATCAGCCACACACGGGTAATTCGCCGGCATGACACCGACGATCCGGATCGGGCTGGCCGGCCTGGGCCGCATGGGGCGGATCCACGCCGCCAGCCTGTCCGGCCGGTGCCCGTCCGCCCGGCTCGCCTGCGTCTTCGACGCCAGCGAGGGCGCGGCGGCCCAGGTGGGCGAGCAGTTCGGCGTGCCCGTCGCGCCGTCGTACGAGGACATGCTGGCCGACGAGGCGATCGACGCGGTGGCGATCGCCACCCCGACCGGGACGCACGCCGAGCTGGTGACGCGGGCCAGCCGGGCCGGCAAGCACGTGTTCTGCGAGAAGCCGATCTCGCTGGACCGGCAGGCGACGCTGGGCGCCATCGAGGCGGCGCGCGCGGCGGGCGTGACGTTCCAGGTGGGTTTCCACCGCCGGTTCGATCCGGACTGGGCCGCCGCCGCGGACCGGATCCGGGCCGGCGAGCTGGGCGACGTGTACCTGTTCCGCACGTCGCTGCGCGACATGAACCCGCCGGACCCGGCGTTCCTGGCCGGGGCGGGCGGGTTCTTCGCGGACGTCACGATCCACGACCTGGATACGGCGCGGTGGATGGTCGGTGAGATCGTGGAGGTGACCGCGCACGGCGCCGCGCTGTCGGACCCAGGCTTCGCGGACATCGGTGATATCGACACCGCCGTCGTGGTCCTCCGCTTCGAGAACGGGGCACTCGGGGTGATCGACAACAGCCGGGCCGCAGGGTACGGGTACGAATGCTCGACCGAGGTGATGGGGCGAAACGCCACGGTCCGCATCGACCACCCGCAGTACCGGAACTACGAATGGCGGACGCCGGGCGCGGCGAGCCACGGGCCGCCCCGCGACTTCGAGCAGCGGTTCCCCGACGCCTACGCCGCGGAACTCGAATCGTTCGCGCAGTGCGTACGGGACGGCACGCCGGCCCGGGTGACCGGGCACGACGCCCTGGCCGCGTTCGACCTGGCGCGGGCGGCCGGGGAGTCCTGGCGCTGGGGCCGGACCGTCCTGGTCGAGCCGCAGCGTACCGAGGCCGGCGTCATCTACACCGTTAAGCAGGAGAGCCGGTGACCACGCCCCCGCCCTTCGAGGGACCGCCCTTCGAGGTGCTGACCATGGGCCGCATCGGAGTCGACATCTATCCGCTGCAGACCGGGCGGTCGCTCCGGCACGTCGAGACCTTCGGCAAGTACCTCGGCGGCAGCGCGACCAACGTCGCGGTCGCGGCCGCGCGCTACGGCCGGCGCGCCGCGGTGATCAGCCGGACCGGGCAGGACCCGTTCGGCGACTACATCCACGACGCGCTGAAGGGATTCAGGGTCGACGACCGGTTCGTCACGGCGGTACCGTCGCTGCCCACCCCGGTGACGTTCTGTGAGATCTTCCCGCCCGACGATTTCCCGCTGTATTTCTACCGCTTCCCCACCGCGCCGGATCTGCAGATTTCCCCGGACGAACTTGACCTCGGCGCCATCGGCGGTGCGGGCATCTTCTGGATGACGGGGACCGGGCTGTGCCAGGAACCGAGCCGGAGCGCGACGCTGCGGGCCCTCGAAGCGCGAGCCCGGTCCGCGGAAAAACCCGGGCGCCGCACCGTGTTCGACCTGGACTACCGGGCGATGTTCTGGCCGTCCCGGGAAGAGGCACGCCAGTGGTACGCCCGGGCGCTGCCGCACGCCACGGTCGCGGTCGGGAACCTGGACGAATGCGAGACGGCCGTCGGCCTCCGGGAGCCCCGCGCGGCCGCCCGCGCGCTGCACGACGCGGGAATCCAGCTCGCGATCATCAAGCAGGGGCCGGCCGGCGTGCTGGCCTCGGACGGCACCCAGATCGTGCAGGTGCCGCCCGTCCCGGTCGAGGTGGTCAACGGCCTGGGCGCCGGGGACGCGTTCGGCGGCGCGCTGTGCCACAGCCTGCTGTCCGGCTGGGACCTGGAACGCACGCTGCGGTTCTGCAACGCCGCCGGGGCCGTGGTCGCGTCCCGCCTCGCCTGCGCCGACGCGATGCCCACCGCGGCCGAGGTCGAAGCGATCCTGTCCGGGAAAAAACTGGCCGGGAACAAAGGAGCCCAGCGTGCGTGAGTCAGAACTGCGGCATCTGGTCGACACGCGGACGCACCACCCGGAGGCGATCGCCGAGGCCGCGGCGCGCCGGCTCCCGGCCCGCTCGCTGCTCGGCGAGCACGGCCGGCTGATGGTCATCGCGGCCGACCATCCGGCGCGCGGCGCGCTCCGGGCCGGTGAGCGGCCACTGGCCATGGCGCACCGGGCCGACCTGCTGGACCGGCTGTGCCTGGCGCTGTCCCGGCCCGGCGTCAACGGGGTGCTCGGCACGCCGGACATCCTGGAGGACCTGCTGCTGCTCGGGGCGCTGGAAGACAAGGTCGTGATCGGCTCGATGAACCGGGGCGGGCTGGCCGGGACCAGCTTCGAGATCGACGACCGGTTCACCGCGTACGACGCCGGGAGCATCGCCGCGGCCGGCTTCACCGGCGGGAAGATGCTGATCCGGATCGATCCGGAGGACCAGGCCACCGCGGCCACCCTGCAGGCGTGCGCGGCCGCGGTCAGCGAACTGGCCGCCCAGCGGCTGATCGCGATGATCGAGCCGTTCATCTCCCGTCGCGCCGACGGGAAGATCCGCAACGACCTCACGCCGGAGGCCATGATCCGCGCCATCACCGTCGCGTCGGGGCTGGGCCGCACGTCGGCGTACACCTGGCTGAAGGTGCCGTACGTGGAGGACATGGAACGGGTCATGGCCGCCTCCACGCTGCCCGCGCTCATCCTGGGCGGCGAGGTCTCCCCGGACCAGAACGCGGTCATGGCGGCCTGGCGCAAGACCCTGCAACTGCCGACCGTGAGGGGATTCGTCATCGGACGCTCGCTGCTCTTCCCGCCGGACGACCACGTCGCCGCCGCCGTCGACGCCGTGGTGGAGATGCTATGACGGGCCCCGTGGTCCGGCACCGCAGCACCGCGGCGGGCCCCTACCTCACGTCCATCACCCCGGAGGCGGCCGGCTGGACCTACAGCGGCCTGCGCGTGGTCGAGCTGCCCCCCGGCGGCCAGCTCGACCTGGGGACCGGCCCGGATGAGGTCATCGTGCTGCCGCTGTCCGGCTCAGCCACGGTGACCTGCGGGGGGCAGCACTTCACGCTGGCCGGCCGGCGCAGCGTCTTCGACCGGGTCACCGACTTCGCCTACCTGCCCCGCGACGCGGAGGCCGTCGTCTACTCGGCCGACGGCGGGCGGTTCGCGCTGCCGTCCGCCCGGGCCACGGAGCGGCTGGCGGCCCGCTACGTCGCCGCGGACCAGGTCCCGGTCGAGCTGCGCGGGGCGGGGGCGGCGAGCCGGCAGGTCAACAACTTCTGCGCCCCGGAGGCGTTCGCGGCCGATCGGCTGATCGCCGTGGAGGTCCTTACCCCGGGCGGGAACTGGTCCTCCTACCCGCCGCACAAGCACGACGAGCAGAAAGCGGACGAGTCGCAGCTCGAGGAGATCTACTACTTCGAGGTCGCCCGGGGCGGCCCCGCCTACCAGCGGGTGTACAGCTCGGGGCCCGGCCGCGACATCGACGTGTGCGCCGAGGTGAGCACCGGCGACGTCGTGCTGATCCCGCACGGCTACCACGGCCCGTCGATGGCCGCACCCGGCTACGACCTGTACTACCTGAACGTGATGGGCGGCCCGGGGGAACGCGTCTGGCGGTTCTGCGACGACCCCGCGCACGCGTGGGTGCGGGCCACCTGGCCCGGAATCCCCGTCGACCCGCGGCTGCCGATGACCCGCGAGGGAGGCAGCACATGACCGTCCGGCTGACCGTGGCCCAGGCCCTCGTCCGGTTCCTGACCCAGCAGTACAGCGAACGGGACGGGACGCGGGAGCGCCTGATCCCCGGCTGCTTCGGCATCTTCGGCCACGGCAATGTCGCCGGAGTGGGCCAGGCCCTGCTGGAGGAAGAGCGCCGCGGCCAGCCAGACCGCCTGCCCTACCACCTGGCGCGCAACGAGCAGGCCATGGTGCACGCGGCGGTCGGGTTCGCCCGGATGCGGAACCGGCGCCAGGCGCTGGCGTGCACCGCGTCGATCGGGCCCGGCTCCACCAACATGCTCACCGGGGCGGCCCTGGCCACGATCAACCGGATGCCGGTACTGCTGCTGCCGAGCGACATCTTCGCCACCCGGGTGGCCAGCCCGGTGCTGCAGGAACTGGAGGATCCGCGCTCGTACGACGTGTCGGTCAACGACGCGTTCCGGCCGCTGTCACGGTTCTTCGACCGCATCTGGCGCCCCGAGCAGCTCCCGTCGGCGCTGCTGGCCGCGATGCGGGTGCTGACCGACCCGGCCGAGACGGGGGCGGTCACCCTCGCCCTGCCGCAGGACGTCCAGGCGCAGGCCTTCGACTGGCCGGAGGACCTGTTCCGCACCCGGGTGTGGCCCCTGGCCAGGCCCGTTCCGGAGCCAGAAGCAATTTCCCGCGCCGTGGCGATCCTCCGCGGCGCGCGCCGGCCACTGATCATCGCCGGCGGCGGGGTGCTGTACTCCGAGGCCCAGGACGCGCTGCGGCGGCTGGCCACCGACACCGGCATCCCGGTCGCGGACACCCAGGCCGGCAAGGGCGCACTGGCGTGGGACCACCCGCAGGCCGTGGGCGGGGTGGGTGCGACCGGTTCCGCGCCGGCCAACGCCCTGGCCGCCGGGGCCGATGTCATCCTCGGGATCGGCACCCGGTACAGCGACTTCACCACCGCGTCCCGGACCGCGTTCCAGAACCCGGCGGTCCGGTTCGTCAACCTGAACGTCGCCGCGTTCGACGCCTTCAAGGAGGCCGGTACCGCGATCGTGGCCGACGCGCGGCGCGGCCTGGAGGCCCTGGGTACCGAACTGGACGGCTACCACGTCGAGGCGGGCTACACCGCGCACTACCAGCGCCTGGCCGCGGACTGGGCCGCGGTGACCGACCGCGCCTACCACCTGGGGCATCGGCCGCTGCCGGCGCAGACCGAGGTCATCGGGGCGGTCAACGAGATCGCCGGGCCGCGGGACGTGGTGGTCCAGGCGGCCGGGAGCCTGCCCGGCGACCTGCAGATGCTGTTCCGCTCCCGGGACCCGAAGCAGTACCACGTCGAGTACGGCTACTCCTGCATGGGCTACGAGATCGCCGGCGCGCTCGGGATCAAGATGGCGGCCCCGGACCGGGAAGTGTTCGCGATGGTCGGCGACGGCTCCTACCTGATGATGGCGCAGGAGATCGTGACGGCCGTCTCGGAGGGCATCAAGCTCGTCATCGTGCTGATCGACAACCGGGGCTTCGCCAGCATCGGCTCGCTGTCCGAAAGCGTCGGCTCGCAGCGCTTCGGCACGCAGTACCGGTACCGCGATCCCGCCTCCGGGACGCTCGACGGCGGTTACCTGCCGGTGGACCTGGCCGCCAACGCCGAGAGCCTGGGCGCGGACGTGCTGCGGACCCGCACGATCGAGGAGTTCCGTACCGCGCTGGGCAAGGCCAGGGAGGCGGCGCGGACCACGGTCGTCTATATCGAGACCGACCCGCTGGCCCCGGTGCCGTCCTCGGAGAGCTGGTGGGACGTGCCCGTCGCGGAGACCGCCGGCCTGGACAGCACCCGCCGGGCCCGGGAGGCCTATGAGCAGGCCAAGACCCGCCAGCGCAGCTACCTCTAGAAGGGCGTCATGAAGACCATTGAGCACTGGATCGGCGGGGCCGGCACGCCGGGCGTGTCCGCGCGGACCGCGGACGTCTACAACCCGGCGACCGGGCAGGTTCAGGCCCGCGTGCTGCTGGCCGGGCCCGCCGACGTCGACGAGGCCGTGCAGACGGCGAAAAAGGCCTACCAGTCCTGGCAGGACGTCTCGCTGACCCGGCGGGCCCGGATCATGTTCGCGTTCCGTGAGCTGATCGAGCGCCACCTCGACGACCTCGCCCGGGTCGTCTCCGCCGAGCACGGCAAGGTGATCTCCGACGCCCGGGGCGAGGTGATCCGCGGCCTGGAGGTGGCCGAGTTCGCCTGCGGCATCCCGCAGCTGCTCAAGGGCGAATTCTCCGATCAGGTGTCCACCGACGTGGACGCGCACTCCTTCCGGCAGCCGCTCGGCGTGTGCGCCGGGATCACCCCGTTCAACTTCCCGGCCATGGTGCCCATGTGGATGCACCCGATGGCCATCGCCACCGGCAACACGTTCGTGCTCAAGCCCAGCGAACGGGACCCGTCGGCGTCCCTCCTCATCGCCGAGCTGTACGCGGAGGCGGGGCTGCCGGACGGCGTGTTCAACGTGGTGAACGGGGACAAGGTGGCCGTGGACGCGCTGCTCGATCACCCCGACGTGGCCGCGGTCTCGTTCGTCGGCTCGACCCCGATCGCGTCCTACGTACACCGGCGCGCCTCCGAGCAGGGCAAGCGCGTCCAGGCGCTCGGCGGGGCGAAGAACCACGCCGTCGTGCTGCCCGACGCCGACATGGATTTCGCCGCCAGCCACCTCATCGCGGCCGGGTACGGCTCGGCCGGCGAGCGCTGCATGGCGATATCCGCGGTCGTCGCGGTCGGGACGGCCGGGGACGAGATCATCGCGCGGCTGCGGCGCAACGCCGAAGAGATCACGGTCGGCCCCGGGGACGATGCGTCCAGCGACATGGGACCGATCGTCACCGAGCAGGCGCGGGACCGGATCGCCGGCTACGTCGATCGCGGCGAGCAGGCCGGCGCGACGCTCGTCGTGGACGGGCGCGGCCTGGTGGTCGACGGGCACGAGGCGGGCTTCTTCATCGGCCCCACGTTGTTCGACCACGTCGGCACGGAGATGGACATCTACACCGACGAGATCTTCGGCCCGGTGCTGGTCGTGCTGCGCGCCGACTCGCTGGCCCAGGCGATCGAGCTGATCAACGCGAACCCGTACGGCAATGGCACGGCCGTGTTCACCTCCAGCGGCCACGCCGCCCGGACCTTCCAGCGCGCCGTGCACGTCGGCATGATCGGCATCAACGTGCCGATCCCGGTGCCGATGGCCTTCTACTCCTTCGGCGGCTGGAAAGACTCGCTGTTCGGCGACACGCACGTGCACGGCGCGGAAGGCGTCCGCTTCTACACCCGCGCCAAGGCCATTACGACCCGGTGGCCGGGCTCAGCGGGCACACCGGACACCGCGCACCGCACGCCCATGCACTTCCCCACCGCGGTCTGAGGAGCGATCCATGAGCACGTCATCCCCTCCCGCCCGGCTGCTGCTCGGCAGCTGCCCCGACTCCTGGGGCGTCTGGTTCGCCGACGACCCGCGGCAGACCCCCTGGTCCCGGTTCCTCGACGAGGTGGCCCAGGTCGGCTACCGGTACCTGGAACTCGGGCCGTACGGCTACCTGCCCACCGACCCGGCGCGGCTCCGGGACGAGGTCGGCGGGCGCGGCCTGACGGTGGCCGGCGGCACCGTGGCCGGCCACAGCGGACTGCACCGGCCCGGCGACTTCGGCTCGATCCTGGCCGCGACGCGGCAGGTGGCCGAGCTCACCGCGGCGATGGGGGCGCGGCACGTCATCTTCGTCCCGGTGCCGGGTTACCGCGACGACGTGACCGGCGCGTACCTGGAGCCCGCCGAACTGGACGCCGACGGCTGGCGGACGCTGATCGCGTCCGCCAACGAGATCGGCAAGCAGATCGCTCAGGACTACGGGGTGCGGCTGCAGTTCCACCCGCACGCCGACAGCCACGTGCAGACCCAGCCGCAGATCGAGCGGTTCCTCACCGATACCGACCCGGAGTACGTGTCGCTGTGCCTGGACACCGGTCACCTGGCCTACGGCCGCGCGGACAGCGTGGCGATCATCACCCGGTTCCCGTCCCGGATCGGCTACGTGCACATCAAGCAGATGGACCCGGACATCCTGGCCAGGGCCGCGGCGGAGGACCTGCCCTTCGGGCAGGCCGTCGCGATGGGCGCGAGCTGCGAGCCACCGCACGGCCTGCCGGACATCCCGCCCGTCCTCGCCGCCCTGGAGGAACTGGGCGCGGAACTGTTCACGGTGGTGGAGCAGGACATGTACCCGTGTGACTTCGCCCAGCCCAAGCCGATCGCGGCGCGCACCTATACGTATCTGGACGGCCTGGCCAGCCAGAATGGAGGGACGGCATGACGGTCCGGGTAGGGGTCATCGGCACCGGTATGATCGGTGCGGACCACGTCCGCCGGCTGAGCACCGTGCTGGCCGGGGCGGTCGTCACCGCGATCACCGACGTGGACAAGGACCGCGCCGCCGCGGTGGCCGAGCGGTTCGGCGGGCCCACCGTGCACGCCAGCGGCGAGGACGTCATCGCCGACGCGGGCGTCGACGCGGTGGTCGTGGCGTCCTGGGGGCCCACGCACGAGGAGTACGTGCTCGGCTCGATCGCGGCCGGCAAACCCGTCTTCTGCGAGAAGCCACTGGCCACGACGCCCGAGGCCTGCTCGCGGATCCTGGACGCGGAGACCGCGGCCGGACGGCGGCTGGTCCAGGTCGGCTTCATGCGCCGTTACGACGCGGGATACAGCGCCCTGAAGGTCGCGGCGGCCAACGGCTCGATCGGCGTCCCGCTGCTCGCGCACATGGCCCACCGCAACCCGGCCGTCCCGCCCACCGTGACCAGCGAGATGGCGATCAACGATTCGGTCGTGCACGAGATCGACGTGACCCGGTGGCTGCTGAACGAGGAGATCACCGCGGTGATGATCTTGTCCCCCAAGCGCAGCCGGAAGGCGGCGCCCGGGCTGCAGGACCCGATGGTCGTGGTGTTCCGCACCGAGAGCGGCGTCCTGGTCGATGACGAGCTGAGCGTGAACGTCGGGTACGGGTACGACATCCAGGCCGAGATCGTCGGCGAATCCGGTAACGCGCGGCTGGGCAGCGGCGGGCTGAGCGGGGGCGCCCCCATCGTGGTGACGAACGACGGCGGCCGCGCCTCCGCCGTCCCGGCGGACTGGCGCGAGCGGTTCATCGGGGCCTACGACGAGGAGTTCCGGGTGTGGATCGACGACATCGCCGCCGGCCGCGAGGCCAGCGGCCCCAGCTCGTGGGACGGTTACGCCGCCACCGTGGTGGCCGGCGCGTGCGTCTCCGCCCTGCACGGTGCCGGCGAAAGCGCCTTCGGCGGGGGCGGCGGCTGGACCACGGTCCCGCTGCGGGATCGCCCCGGCTTCTACCGCCGGTAGCCCCGGGCAGCCGGTAACCCCCGGGCAGAAGGTGCCATGAAGATCGCACACGTTCCGCATGGGCGGCCACATGACCGGGATCATGGAGTACCTGGCCAGGTACTTCTGAGCGGGGGCTACGTACGCCTGCGCGGCCGGCCGCCGGCCTGAGCACGGGCGGTGCGGGCCAGGGCGGGCAGGCGGCGCAGCAGTGCCCCGGCCTCCGCCACCGAGCGGTCCTGGAGGGCGGCGGTCACGCGGCGGCCCGCGACGTCCAGCCGCACCGAGGCCAGGCCGAGCCGGCGCTGCACCGGCCCCTGGACCCAGCGGACGCTCTGCACCTTCTCCAGCGGAATCCAGGTCGTGGTGCGGCGCAGCCGGCCGCGCGCCGCCACCACGTAGTGGTCGTCACCGCCCCACGCCAGGAAGTGGTACATCAGCGGCGCCTTCCACCGGGCGTGCCGGGGCGGCCGCTCCGACGGCGCCGGCGGGGCGCCGACCACCTCGCTCAGCATTTGCTCCGCGTCCGCGCGGGTCCCCACCGGGACGAGCGCGCGCAGCCGGCGGGACTCCGACCGGTTCTCCCGCCGCTGGCGCGGCCCGGCCACGTCGACCTCCAGCCGGCACCAGCCGAACGCCCGCCACACCAGCGGCTCCACCAGCCGGACGGCCTGGACGCGCCCCGGGCGGATCGTTTCCGCGGTGGTCTGCACCAGCCCGGAGCGCAGCCGCAGCCCGTCCGCGGCCACCGCGACGGTGGTGCCGTACTCCCCGTTGAACTGGCGCCAGACCCCGATCACGACGCCCACCGCGACCGGAAGGTAGGTAGCGGTGACCCCCGGCTGGTGAGTCAGCGAGGCGAGGACGGCGACCGCGGCGATCACGACGGCCACGATGACTCCGGTGACGCTCAGGGCCAGGCCCACGACCAGCTGGCCGGGGCGGACGCGGAACACCAGCCGTTCCTGGGATACGGGTGAGGCTGGCGTAGCCTGAGAAGCGGGTGCGGCTGGGGATGTTGTAGAGGCTGGCGCCGTGGCGGTCCCGGGAACGGAGGCGGCGGTCCGCGCGGCGGGCGCGGCCGGGCCGGCGGCCGTCAGTGACAGCAGTTCCTGGCGGAGCGCCTGGGCCTCGGACAGCCGGAGAGCGACGAGGCGGCCGCCGGAGGAGTCGGCGCCCGCCATCCGCAGCCGGATCTCGGCCAGCCCGAGCACCCGGGCGAACCCCGTCTGGACGACGTCGATCGCCTGGACCTGGGACAGCGGGAAGCGCCGCGACTGCCGGCGGATCAGGCCGCTGTCGATGAGCAGCACGCCACCGGCGACCCGCCAGCGGGTGACGGCCCAGCTGATCACGCCGCCTACCAGGACGATCGCGACGACGACCAGGTCGTCGATGAAGTCGCGGCCGGCGTGGCGGGTGTTGGCGAAGATGAGAAGGATCAGCAGGACGGCGAAGCTGGTCAGGTGACGCCCGCTGCGGACGAACGGGGACAGCGGATGCAGCCGGTGCCAGCCGGCCACGTTCTCCGGCGTCCCGGGTGGCCGTCCCCCAGAGGGCGGGGAAGGCGGCCGGTAGGACGGCAGTGAGCCAGCGGGATCCGGCGCCCCGGTCACAAGCCCGCCGCCTGGGCCTCACCGAGCGAGGCCAGCTGGTCGCGCAGGCGGGCGGCCTCGGCGCGCTCCAGCCCGGGGATGCGCGCGTCGCTGGCGGCCGCCGCGGTGTGCATCCGGACCGTGGCGAGGCTCAGGCTGCGCTCCACCGGGCCCGCGGTCACGTCGATGTACTGCATCCGCCCGTAGGGAATGACCGACTGACGGCGGACCAGCACTCCGCGCCGGACCATCAGGTCGTCGTCGCGTTCCGCGTACCCCCACGCGGCGACGCGGCGGGCCAGGAACCGTTCGGTCAGCAAACCCAGCACGACCAGGGCCAGCGCGACGATCAGGCCGATCAGCGCCGAGGACGCGCCACCCGCGAACCCGCCGATCAGCGCGAGCGGCACGGCGACCAGAGCGACCTCGATGCGCCGCGCGCGCAGCAGGCGGGGCGACGGGCGATGCCAGTCCAGGTCCTCATCTCCCCTGGCATCTCCCCTGGCCGCATCCCCCGTTACCGGCTGCGCGCCGGGGTCGGCTGCCGTCATCTGGACGTCCTCCCTGTGGTGTCGATCCAGCCGGCCGCGCATGGCCCCCTGCGGCCTGAAGGAGAAGGTACACCCGGCCATCGGTCATCTGCGGTCGCCGGCGGATCGCAGGAAGGCCAGGACGGCGCGGATCCGGTTGTTGTCGGTGTCGGTCTGCTCCAGGCCCAGCTTGCCGAAGACGCTGGTCACGTGGGCCTCGACCGTCCGCGGGCTCAGGTGCAGGTCCTGCGCGATGCCGACGTTGGACCGGCCCTCCGCCATCCGGGCCAGCACCTCACGCTCGCGGGGGTTGAGCGACTCGATGGTGCTGGCACTGCGCTTGCGCTGCAGGAGCCGGCGGACGATGGTCGGATCCAGGATGGTCTCCCCGGCCACGATCCTTTCCAGCTGGCTGACCAGATGGCCGGCGTCGGTGACGGTGTCCTTCAGCAGGTAGCCGACCCCGTAGCCGAGCGCGTCCATCAGCTGGCTCGCGTAGCTGGCCTCGGCGAACGTGGACAGGACCAGAATCCCTATGCCGGGATCGCGGGCGCGGATCTCGGTGGCGACGGCGATCCCCTCGCCGGTGAAGGTGGGCGGCATGCGCAGATCCAGGATCACCGCATCGGGACGGGGCCCGCTGCGGAAGAGGCGGGCGATGAGCTCCGCGCCGGAGGACGCCTGCACGGCGACCTGCGCCCCGGACGCCTCCAGGAGGAGGACCAGGCCGCTGCGGAACAGGGTGGAATCGTCGGCGATGGCTATCCGCACGGGATCCTCACCCACAAGCGGGTACCGCGCGCGGGCGGGCTGTCGATGATGGCCTCGCCGTCCACCGCGCCGACCCGGTCCATAAGGTTGGCCAGGCCGTTCCCGGCCGGGTCCGCGCCGCCGGCCCCATCGTCGGTGACCTCCATCTCCAGGTGTGACGCGGTCATGCGGACGACCACGCTGGCCTGGCTGGCGCGGGCGTGCTTGACCGTGTTGGTGAGCGCCTCGCACGCGGCGAAGTAGGCCGCCGCTTCCACCTCGGCCGGCCCGCGGCCGGGCGCGACGTCCAGGTCGATCGCCAGCGGGAGCCGTTCGGCGACCTCCTCCAGCGCCGCGGCCAGACCGCCCTGCACCAGCGTGGCGGGGTGGATGCCGTGCGCCAGGTCCCGCAGCTCGGCCAGGACCTGGCCCAGTTCGGTGCGGGCGCCGGCGAAGGCCGCGGTGGCCTCCGGGTCGCTGGTCCGGGACATCGCCACGGTCAGGCGCGCGGCCAGGCCGAGCAGGCGCTGCTGCGCCCCGTCGTGCAGGTCGCGCTCGAGGCGGCGCCGTTCGGCCAGGGCGGCGGCCACGATCCGGGCCCGCGAGGCGCGGACGCTGTCCAGTTCCGCGCGGGCCGCCTCGGCCTGAAGCTGCGCGTTGCGCAGGGCCAGCCCGCTGGTGCGCACCGCCGCGTCGAACAGGCCCCGGTAACGGGCCAGGGCCGCGTCGGCGATGACGACGGCGATCGGCGCGCCGGCGTCGGTCCGGATCACCTCGACGAGCCGACTGTCGGCGCGGGGCCCGGGCCGGGCGGTCGGGGGCAGGGCGGTCGGGGGCAGCACCTCCAGCGTTGGGTCGTGCAGGGTCTCCCGCAGCGCATGACGGATCTGGCCCAGGTCGGCGCCGGCGGCCACCTGGGCGCTCAGCCCGGTGAGGTTCCGGGCCAGCAGGCCGCGCTGGATCACCGCGACCAGGAACGCCACCGGCAGCAGGACGTCGACCACACTCTCGGCGACGTACGCGCCGGTCGGGCCCACGGAGATAGTGGAGAAGGCCTGCGCCACCGCGCTGACCACCGTGGCGGCCGCCGCGGCGAGGCCCGCGGCGATGACCGGGGCGATGACGATGCGGTCCAGGCCCCGCGTTTCCACCAGCCGGCGGACCAGGAGGACGACCAGGACGACCACCACGACGCCGTCGCCGGCGTCCTGGATGACCGCGAGGACGCCGCTGAGCCGCTCGTTCGCGGTGATCGTCGGCCACCAGGACGACGCCGGGTAGCCCGCCGACGTCGCGGTGGTGGTGACGACGACCAGGCTCCGGCTCAGCACCATCCAGCCCGTCAGGGTGAGGACGAAGATCCGCTCCAGCCGGCCGAGCGCGGGCCGCGGGTAACGCAGGACGGCGTACGCCCCGAACACCCGGTCGATGCCGCCGAACACGACCGCGTAGACGGGCCACGGGCCGGTGTTCCAGGCGTCGATGAAGTCGAGCGAGCGGAACACGCCCGCCAGGATCAGCGCCCACGCCACTCCGCGCTGACCGCGTTCCTGCCGCAGCAGCAGCCCGGTGAGGATGAAGGCCAGCGACATGACCAGATTGGCCGTGGCCAGCGCGGGCGCCTGGCGCCACAGCGGGAACTGGGCCAGCGTGTCCAGGCACCCGAGCGCGGCCAGGGCCGCCGCGGCCAGCAGGTAGAAGCGCGGCGGGCGAGACCGGCGGGCGGGCTGCCTTACCCCGTCCGGCTCCGGCCCGCCCGCCAGTGCGCCCGGCTCCGGCGGTACGGCCAGGCTCTCCTGATGAAGGTCACTGCGCAGGGCAACCGTGCCGTCGTCACCCTCCACATCGTCCCCTCGCCCGCATCTTTGCCCGCGTCCTCCGGCTGGGCCCACCGGGAACGCCCTTGCGGTCCAGCCGTCATTATGACCCGATCAGTCCGGTCTGCGCAGCCATCCCGGAGCGGAACAGTCGCCGGTGTCAAGAGGGGAACCCCGCATTGATGCCGGTGCTTTCCACGATCACAGCAAGCAACGCGCCCCGCACACTGGACCGTGGCGGCCGAAGCCGGGTACTCGTCGCCCCGAAGGCCCGGCTCCGGTGCCGGAGTATGAGACAACTGCCGATCCCCCTGACGCAGACGAGAGCACGTTGCATGACCGCTGATCGACCAGGCCCGGATGACAAGGAGGGGAGTCCTCCGGACCGTCGCGCCGGTCACAACCTGCTCAGGCAGGTCGCGTCCCATTACCGCGGAGGTGCGGACGATCTAGTAAGCGCGAGTGGCGTACAACAGGTGGCGACGCTGACGCTGCCGGACGTGGTCATGGCGATCCTGGAGAGCCGGGCCAGCTATCCGCAGGCCGCATCGGCGGCGCTCGTCAGGGAACGCGGCGATGCCAGTGCCGCCGATGGGGGTAACAGCGACGGCGGTAGCAGCGCCGTCGTGCACCTGGTACTGCTCGATGACCAGCAGCAGCCGCTCTATGCGGCGCCGGGGGTCATCATCGCCGTCACGTACGCGGCGCAGCATCTGGACAGCGACGTGCTAGCCGCGTTCGGAGACCGGAACGTCATCATCCTCACATGAGTAACGGGCCGTGGCCCGGCCGGAGGCGGGGGCCGGCCGGGCCCGGGAACCAGCCGAACGAATCCTCGGTGCGGCCGGTGGACGGCCGGTGGACGGCCGGTGAACGGGTGGTACGCCAGGCCCACCGCGCCCGGACAGGGGCCGGCCCGGAGCATCGACGGGTTGGGCGCGAATCGCAGGGGCACCGCTCAGGCGGGCGGCTCGTCGAGCCGGAAACCGACCTTCAGCGTGACCTGGAAATGCCGGAGCTCGTCGTCCTCGATGTGGCCGCGGATGCCGGTGACCTCGAACCAGTCGAGGTTGTGCAGGGTTTTCGCGGCGCGCTGCACGGCGCCGCGGACGGCGTCGTCGATACTGCTGGCCGAGGTGCCGACGATCTCGCTGACCGAGTAGACGTTGTCCTCCATTGGCCCATCCTTCCCATTGCCTGTGATGACTGCGTGACTTACGGTGAGCATGTGGTCTGCGCTAAGGTCCGCCTAACGATCTACCCCGGACGCTGGGCCCGTCACCCTGAGCGCGCAATTGATCTTGGTGGCTGATCTCGGCGACTCCGGGTCGGGGACCCCGCCGGGACGCGAAATCGGGGGATTTGGCGATGTAGATCGGTGCCGTGTGGCAATTTTGTGACCAAATTTTCGTAAGTGTTGGCTCTTGAATCTTTCCTGAGCCCTCAGCTGAATTCTCCTGATTGCGCTCGCTGCGCGTCGGCTTCGCTGGAAGGAACCATGAGAAGACCTCAGTACGCCGTCGGCCTTTCGGCTGGTGTATCGATCCTGTGCGCCCTCGCCAGCGCGGCTACCGCCAGCGCCGCGACGTCGTCGCCGGGCCCGCCGGGCGCGGCCACGCAGGCCGCGTCACCCGTGATCGTCGTCCTGAACAACCAGGCAGCCAGCCCGGCCGCGGCCGAATCCCCGCTGATCTCGCAGGTGAAGGCGGTCGGCGGCACCCACGTGATCGGGTACAGCGCGGTGGCGTCGTTCGCGGCCACGGTCACCCCGGCGGAGGCGGCCACGCTCGCGGCCAATCCCGCGGTCGCGTCGGTCGTCCCCGACCAGAAGGTCAGCGTCGCCCCGGCCACCGCCAGCCAGGTCCCGGCCGCACCGGCCCCGGCCGGCCCGGGGGGCAGCGCCGCGTCCGGGGTCTGCGGCACCCCGTCCAGCCCGCTGCTGCCCGAGGACCTGACCAGCACGCACGCCGTCCAGGCACACGCCCAGGGGATCACGGGCGCCGGGGTCACCGTGGCCTGGATCGCCGACGGCCTCGATCCCAACAACCCCGACTTCATCCGCAACGGCAAGTCGATCTTCAAGTCGTACGTGGACTTCTCCGGCAACGGCCCCAACACGCAGACCGGCGGCGAGGAGGCGTTCGGTGACGCGTCCATGATCGCGGCGCAGGGTAACCAGACCTACGACCTGTCGAACTACGTGAACGCGGCCTACCCGCTGCCCAGGAACTGCGACCTCAAGGTCGAGGGCATGGCGCCCGGCGTGTCCCTGATCGGCCTGAAGGCGGGCGGTGAGCTGCTGGCCAACTCGGCGATCCTGCAGTCGATCGACTACGCGATCACGCACGGGGCCAACGTCATCAACGAATCGTTCGGCGCGAACGTCTACTCCGACAACAACGCGCAAGACACGATCCAGCTGTTCGACGACGCGGCCGTCCGGCTCGGCATCACGGTCACCGTCTCCACCGGTGACGCCGGGATCTCCGGCACCCAGGAAAGCCCGTCCACCGACCCGAACGTGATCTCCGCGGGCGCCTCGACGGACTTCCAGAGCTACCAGCAGACCGGTTACGCCGGCGCCCAGCCGTTCTCCAACGGCAAGTGGGTGTCGGACAACGTCTCGGCGCTGTCCTCGGGCGGGATCAGTCAGGGCGGCCAAGTGCCCGACCTGGTCGCCCCCGGAGAGGCCGACTGGGCGCTGTGCTCGACCAACACGGCGATCTTCACCGAGTGCGTCGGTTACAGCGGCAAGCCGTCGCCGATCCTGCTCTTCGGCGGGACGAGCGAGGCGTCACCCGTCACGGCCGGCGCCGCCGCCCTCGTCATCCAGGCGTTCCGCGAATACCACCATGGCGTGTCGCCATCACCGGCCCTGGTCAAGCAGTTCCTCACCAGCACCGCCACCGACCTCGGGCTGCCCGCGACCGAACAGGGCTCGGGCCTGCTGAACGCGGACGCGGCGGTCAAGGCGGCCGAGAACTACCGTGGCAGCACGCACGCCGCCCAGCCCGATCAGCTCCTGGTCACGCCGCAGCAGAGCACGCTGACCGGCGCGCCCGGCGCGCACGTGGGCACCACCCTGGCCGTCACCAATGCCGGGAGCACAACGGAGCAGGTCTCGGCGGGGACGCGCAGCTACGCCCAGACCTCCAGCTACCAGGCGAACGTGGCGGTCAACGCAGCCACCGACCCGACCTTCAAGTACGCCACCAACGGCCTGCCGTGGGCGTATCGGAAGGTCACCTTCCACGTCGCGAGCGGCGCGGCCCGGCTGGGCGTGTCCATCGACTGGAAGGGTGATCTCGAGGGCGTGCCCGGCGGCTCGGTCGTGCGGCTCACGCTGATCGGCCCGGACGGGGCGTTCGTCACCAACACGCGGCCGCAGGGCGGCACCGTCTCGGCGGACTACGGCTTCGCGGACGTCGCCCACCCCGCCGGCGGCACCTGGATAGCGGTGCTCTACACACCGACCGTAGCCGCGGCGGTGGCCGGCCAGCCGCTGCCGTACACCGGCAACGTCATCCTCGATGCCTACACCCAGAAGGCCGTGCCGGAGGGCACGGTCAGCCCGTCGTCGCTCACGCTCGGCGCGGGCCAGACCGCGCACGTCCAGCTGAACACGGCCATCAGCGGCAGCGCGGGCGACAGCGCCGAGTCCGTCACGTTCGGCACGCCGGACCAGCAATCCTCGGCACCGGTCGTGCTGCGCCCGGTCATCCCGGTCGCGGGCGGGCGGGGCACGTTCACCGGCACGATCACCGGCGGCAACGCCCGCGCGAGCACCCCGACCGAGACCAGCACCTACTCGTTCGACGTGCCCAGGAAGCAGAACGATCTTGACGTCGCGGTCCACCTGAACCAGGACCCGGACGTCGTGATCGAGGGAGCGCTGATCGATCCGGACGGCGAGGCCATCGACGTCGGGACCAACGCCACCGGGGTCAGTATTACCGGCGTGGTCAGCAGCGGGCGCGACCTGCAGCTGATTCAGAATGCCCCGGAGAAGGGCCGGTGGCGGCTCGTCCTGATCGTCGTCGATCCGGTCAGCGGAGCGGAGGTGTCGCAGAGCTTCGGCGGCGCCATCGGCTTCAACGAGGTCAGGGTGGCGGCGAACCTGCCCGCCGGCGCGAGCACCAAGCTGACCGCGGGGAAGGCCGTCCGCTACACCGTCACCTACGGCAACCAGGGCACGGTCGCCGAGCCCGTCCAGGTCGACCCGCGGCTCGCGGCCAGCACCGAGGTGACGCTGCCGTCGCTGTCCGGAACGCCGACGGTGAGCCTGCCGCCGAACATCAACAACCTGGCCAACATCCCGTTCTACGAGGTGCCGCCGGGGACCAGCCAGCTCACCCTGGCCGCGACGTCCAGCACACCGGCCCAGATAGAACTGAACGGCCCGCTGGGTGAGCCGGACGTGTTCGGCAACCTGAACGCCGCGCAGCAGGGCAGCCTCACCTCGGTGGCGCGGGTCACCGAGGCAGGCGGCCGGCACCAGCTGGCGCGAGGGCTGTGGGCCTCCTTCGTCCAGCAGATCGGCCCGTTCACCGACGCGGGCGCGCCGGCGGGCACGAGCACGCTGACCGCGACCGCCGTCACCCAGCCGCTCGATCCGGCCGTGACGTCCGCGGCCGGTGACCCGTACGCGCCCGGCTTCACCGGGGCGGCGCCCACCGGGACACCGGTCGTCGTCAACCCGGGCCAGTCGGGCAGCGTGACCGTGACGATCACTCCGTCGGCTACGGCCGGCACCGTGGTCCACGGCGTGCTCTACCTGGTCACGTCGCCGTTCAACGGCGACGACACCCTGAGCGGCGCGGTCGGCGGCGGACTGGGTGCGGTCAGCACCAGCGGTGACGTGCTCGCCGCCATCCCCTACACCTACACCGTCGGATAGTCCGGCTCGTGCGGGCCGCCCGGGAGGGCGGCCCGCACGAACGCGTCTGTTACCGGCGGCTACCGAGGGCGGAGCTGGCGGGCGATGCCGAGCTGCATGACGCCGGCCAGGATCAGCCAGATCCCGGCCAGCACGGCGAGGGTCAGGATCGACAGTGCGGGCCAGGCCAGCAGGACGAGACCGGCCACGACGCCGAGAATCCCGGAGAGCACGTGCCCACCCCGGCCGGGCATGCCCCGGTGCTCTGCCGCCGACGCAAGCAGGCCGATCCCGTCGACCAGCCAGAAGATCCCGAGCAGCAGGCCCAGCGACAGCAGCGTGATCACGATGTGCCGCAGCGCGTAAAAGCCGATCAGCAGGCTCAGGATCCCGAGGATGGCCCACAGGGTGCGCGCGCCGCCGCCCGCATCGCCGAAGGTCAGCGCGCCCACGAGGCGGAAGACGCCCCAGACGATCAGTTCGATCCCGAACAGGACGGCCAGCACGATCAGCGTCGGCCCGGGCCAGGCCAGGGCCAGGACCCCGGCGATGATCGAGACCACCCCGAAGAAGGCGGGCCACCACCAGGCCCGTCCCACCCGCCTGACGTGATCGCCTACGTCCGTTCCGCTAGCGAAATTGCGGATTCCGATCCGGTTCACGGCCATCACCCTCCGGGCGCGCATCCGAACATCTCCCCCCAGTGTCGCACGGCGGCACGCGGGAATCTGGGGTGCGGGGGGATCCCGGGTTACGGCGAGGCGATCGTTACCGGCCCGGCGACCCCGGGCCGAAGGCCGGGGTGAGCGGCCGGTGTGCCGGCGAGTTACCACCGCGCGGGCGCGGAGCGCATGCGGAGGGTTCCGGGGGGTCGCCCCCCCCCGGGCCAGCACCGTGTCAGGACGCGAACTCCGTAGCGGGCTCGGTGGCGTAGCGCGCCATGGTGGTCACGATCATGTCGGGTGACGGTGGCTGGCCGGTTGCGAGCATGTCGCGCAGATCCCGGAAGTACTGGACGTAAAGATCGGGCGTGAACGTGTTCAGCAGCACCACGGGGCTGTCGCCCGGGTTGGCGAAGGTGTGCGGCGCCCCCGGCGGGATCATCACCAGGGTGCCGGCCGGTGCGTCGTAGGACTTCTCCCCCACCGTGAAGCGGGCCAGGCCGGACACCACGTAGAACCCCTCGTCGTGCCGGGCGTGGCGATGCTGAGGCGGCCCATCAGTGTGCGGGGCGAGGGTGATCTCCCCCACGCCGAGGCGATGCGATGTGTTGCGGCCATCCTCCAGGATGCGCATCTGCGCCGGGCCGGTGAACGCCACCTCGCCGCCCTCCGGGCCTACGACGGACACCTCTGGATGCCCGGCGGGAGCGGTGGAGAAGTCCCAGACCATGCGCAGGAGCTTGTCCGGGGTTTCCAGTTGCGGCAGGTGCCCGGCGTCGGAGATCACCCGGAACTCGGCGCCCGGGATGGCCGCCGCGTAGGCCTCGCCCTGCTCGATCGGGATCATCCGGTCCGCGGCACCCCAGATCACGAGCACCGGGACGGCGGCCGCGGACATGCGGCCGAGCAGGCTGGGGTCGTCCATCGGGTTCCCGCCGTAGCGGGCCATGGTGGCCCGGTTAGCGGCGATGATCGCCTTCTGCGGGGCCGGCACCTTGTCCAGGTCAATCCGGAACCTGTCCGGGTTGAAGTAGCTCAGGTCGGTGACCTGGTCCAGGGAGAGGGAGAAGAAGTCCGGGGCCGGATGGGCTTCGATCCGCAGGCCAGCGGCGTCGACGAGAACGACGTGGCTGATGCGGGGGCTGTTCAGCAGCGCGATCTCGGCCGCGACCCAGCCGCCGATCGAGTTGCCAACGACCGTCACGCCGGTCGCGCCGAGTTCCTCGATCAGCTGGACGTACAGCTTGGCCAGGCCCCCGATGCCGTCCAGGTTGTCCGGGCGGGGGGTGCCGACGAATCCCGGATGGACCGGGGTGAGGACGCGGGCGGGCCGGGACGTGGCGAGCAGGGCGGCGAAGCCGTCCACGGACTGCGGCCCGGCGCCGCCGTGGAGCAGCAGGAACGGGCGCCCTTCGCCACGTTCGGTGAAGGTCACGGGGACCGCGCCGATCCCCGGGACGGTCACCGTGTGCGTCGTCGTGCTGGCAGTGTCAGCCATGCTGGTTTCTCCCTGGTATCGGACTCGTTCGTGAGCAAGAGGTCTTCGTGAGAGTTCACTTTCACGAACAAAGTAGAGGCATTGGCCTCATTATGCAAGTTAACTCTCATAAAAAGAGTGGACTTGACTTATGCGAGCGCGAAACCGACGATGAAAGCATGACAAGTACGCAGGTCCCGGGGGGCGGAGCCGCTACGGCGGCGCGGGGCAGGTCCGCCGAGCCACTGGCGCGCGGGCGCGCGGCTACGGAAGCGCGCGGAAGAGCGGGCCCGGAGGCGCGCGGCCGGGTGAACCAGAAACAGCGGACGCGGATGGCCATCGTCGACGCCACGCGGAGGCTGGCCGAGCGCGGCGCCGAGATCAGCATGCCGGTCGTCGCGCGCGAAGCCCTCGTCTCCGAGGCCACCGCCTATCGTTACTTTCCCGACCTGGCCACGCTGCTGCGCGAGGCCGACGAGGGCACCTGGCCGAGCCCGGCCGAGGCCCTGGCCCCGGTGGCGGACAGCGACGATCCGGTCGAGCGAATCGGCTACGCCGCCGAGGTCCTGTTCCGGGGCATACTGGGCAACCAGGGCGCCGTCCGCGCCATGATCTCGGCGTCGATCATGAAGCCGCCGGTCGCGGCCGCGCGGCCCGGGCACCGGTTCGGGCTGATCGATTACGCCCTCACCCCGCTGGACCGCACGCTCGGGCGGACCGACCCCGCCAGGATGGCGCAGCTACGGCGGGACCTGGCCGTCGTGATGGGCGCCGAGGCGCTGTTCAGCCTGATGGACCTCTGCGGGCTGCCATCCGAGGAGGCCATCGCCAGCGGCGTGCACACGGCCCGGACCGTGACCCGCGCGGCGGTGACCGCGGCCGGCCGATCGCGATGATCCACGAGACCTCGCACATTGGTCACGATCCGGTAGCTTCGGCTGTGCATCACGCCGGGCCCGGCGCAGGATGGGTCACACTTGGGCGGTGAATGCCACCGTTCCTGCAGCAATAGAGCGACTGTTGACGGCGGACGTCGCCCGTGAGATTGCGCGGGCGTACGGGGACCGCCCGATCTATCCGGAGCAGATCCTCATCGATAGCCCGGGCCACGGCGCCCGGAGGTTTCCCGGCTATCCGGGACCGGTCCTGGTGCTGGCGGACGAAAACCAGGGCGGCTGTTCCTGGGGGGTCCCGCTGGATGGGGGCCAGGTCCTGGTGGGCGGCGGCACACGCGGCACTGTGCCCTATGCCCGATCGGTCGAGGACTTCATCACCGCCCGGCGATGGGACTCCCAGTGCGTCAACTCCGCGTTCTGCGTCGCAGCCCAGGCCGGGGCGCTTGACGAGACATCGCTCGGCTACCTGCGGGCGCACTGCACCCCGTCGGTCACGACGGACGGCTGGCCCGGCATCCGGCAGTACCGGTTCGAGTATCGGGATGTGCGCGTCCTGCTGTGGGCGGACGCCGATCAGTGCGACTGGCTGATATCAGCCGCGACCGAGGGTTCGCTGCGAGGGTTTACCGAGAGCCTGGCCAGCCTGCCCAGCCTCCGCACGGCCCGGTGGGCCGACGAAGCCTGAGCGCCTCCTTGCTTCTGGGCAGTTAAGAGCCCAGGCTGGGCGGGGACAGTCTGGCCGTCGGCACCTGGTGTGCGCCGGGCCGCGACATTCGCGGGCGGGCACGGCCGGGGAGGACAGAGCAATGGCGGATGAGCCAGCGGGCCCGATGCAGCAGTTCGTGACCCAGTTGCGCCGGATGACCGCGGACCTGGAGAACATGACCGGCCTGGGCGGCCCGCACGGGGTGCCCTCGATGCCGGGTTTCCCCCTGCCCGGGGCCCTTTCGGCCAAGGAACTGAAGTCGATCGCCACCAACGTCACCGCGCAGCGGCGCAGCATTCAGGCCCTGCAGGTACAGCTCACCGCGTTCGAGGAGCAGCTCGAGGTCCTGGAGGGCATCCTGGAGCCGCTGGCCGAGTGGAGCAGCCGGTGGGCCGAGCTCGAGGGCCTGATGATGAACATGGGCCGCCGGCCGGGCTCGCCAGGGCCGACGGCCTGACGGCCTACTTCAGGCCGGTTCCGGCGACGCCCCGGCTACGAGGCCGGGCGGCAGCCGGCGATCTGGGCGTTCAGTTCGCCGCCGAGCAGCACCGCGAGCGCGCTGAAGTACAGGAACAGCAAGATGGCGACCGGGGCGGACAGCGCGCCGTAGGTGGGACTGTGGCCGATCGCGTAGGCCAGGTAGGCACGCAGCAGCAGGCTGCTGGCCAGCCACATCACCATCCCGGCGATGGCCCCGGGCAGGTCGCGCCGCCACCGGCCGCGCACCGGCACCGCCACGTGGTAAAGCGTGGCCAGCAGCGCCGTGCACACGACCACGAGGATGGGCCAGTAGGCGATGACCAGCACCGGCTTCAGCACCCGCAGCAAAGGGCCGGGCGACACGTCGGCGATCCACCGGGGCGCGGTGACCAGCAGCGGCAGCGCGGTCACGCCGACGACCAGGGCCCCGAGGTATAGCACGAACGCCACCAGGCGGGCCCGGACGGCGGAGCGCACATGGCGCATCCCGTAGCTGATGGTGATGGTATTGACGTAGGTGTTCATGGCCGTGGACCCGGTCCACAGGGCGAGCGGGAAGCTCAGCGAGATGATCCGGCCCCGGCCGTGCTGAAGCACGTTGGTGAGCACGGGCCTGAGGATGTCCTGCACCGCGTCGGGGGCCATGAAGTGCCCCGCGCCGCGCAGGATGTCCTTCTCCAACTGGACCACCACATGCGCACCGAACAGCGGGGTGAGGTAGCCGACCGCGGCCACCAGCACGAGCAGCAGCGGGGTCAGCGACAGCAGGGCCCAGAATCCGGCCTCGGCGGCGAGCCCGAAGACGCGGTCGGCCCACGCCTGCGCGGCGGTGGCGCGCAGCACGGCCCACCCCGAGGTCCAGGCGTTCCGGAGGCCCCGTGCCCGCCCAAAGCCCCCTGCCCGCCAAAAACGGAGCGCCCGCCAAAAGCGGCGTGCCTTACCGGGGCGGAGAGTGGGAGCCAGCCGGCGTGGCGGGCCGGGCGAGCGGCTGTCCGCGGCGTCCGGCACAGGAACTGGCTCGCGGCTGCGCACAGCGGACAGTTTATGCGCCAGGCGGTCAGTCCCGTGGGACCCGTTCAGGGCGGGGCGGCCTCGGCCAGGGTCACCAGCGCGGGCCGGGCCGGGGCGGACGGCATGTCCGTCATCTTATAATCGTTTGGTGAGTATATTAACGGGTGCCATGATGAATTCCATGACGGCCCTCCGGACGTCAGCGCAGACGGCACTGCTGCGCGCGGTCCACGACCGGCCGGGTGCGACCCGCGCGGCGATCGCTCACGACCTGGGCATACCGAGCGGTTTCGCCGCCGAGACCGTGGCCCGGCTGGTGTTCGCGCGGCTGCTGGCCGAGGAACCGGCGCCGCCCACCGGCAGCCGCGGCCGGCCCACCACCTCGCTGCGGCCCCATCCGGCCGGCCCGCTGGCGGCCGTGGCCGCCATCACGCAGGAAACCTGGCACGTCGCCGCGATCCAGCTCGGCGGGACCCATCTCGCCTCCGTGGCCGGAACCCACCATCGCGACCCTGACCAGGTGCTCCCGGCCGTAGCCGCGGAACTGGACAGGCTGTCCGATCGCTTCGGATCGCGGATCCGGGCCGCGGCGGTCTCCGTGCCGGGCACGGTGGTTGGCAGCCGGCTCGTGCACGCACCCAACCTGGGCTGGCACGACGTCGACCTGTCCGTCCTGTGGCCGCGCTACGACCCGGACGTCCCCCTCATAGCCGGGAACGACGCCACCTTCGCCGCGATCGCCGAGTCGCGCCACGGCGCCGGGTCGGGCGCGGGCACGATGGTGTACCTGCACGTCGAGGCCGGCATCGGCGGCGCCATCGTGGAGGGTGAGCGGGTCGTACTGGGCGCCACCGGGACGGCCGGGGAGTTCGGGCACATGCCGTTCGGGGATCCGGCCCAGCGGTGCCGGTGCGGGGCGATGGGCTGCTGGAACACCAGCGTGGATGGCTTCGCCCTGGCCCGGGCCCGGCACGAGCCCCCGCCCGCGGATGAGGTCAGCTACATCCGGCGGCTGCTCACGGCCGCCCGGGCCCGCGCGCCGGAGGCCACCGAGGTGGTGCAGGCCGCCGCACGCTCCCTCGGGCGGGGTACGGCCGGGCTGGTCAACGCGCTCGACCCGCACCTCGTCGCGGTGGGCGGCCTGGGCCCGGAGTTCCTCGACATCGCGGCTGGGCACGTCATCGCCGCGTACCACGACGGGCTGATGGCGTTCCGCTCGCTGCCGCCCCCGCCGCTGGTCGCCGCGCGGCTGGCCGAAGACGGCCCGCTGCGGGGCGCGGCCGAGCAATGCTTCGACCAGGTGCTCACCGACGACGGCCTGCAGGCCTGGGCAGGCGCAGGCCTGCAGCCGGAGGCCCGGCTGAGGTAGTCGCCCGGCTGAGGTAGTCAAACGTGCGCTCCATCAGGCCGCTGGCCCGGCGCAGATCGGGCGAGCCGGCGCTGGCCTCCTCGCCGAGCCGCGCCCGCAGCGGGGCGGTCATCCCGAAACCGGCCGCAGCGGCCAGTCCGGCGCCGATCCGCGCGGCGCTGCGGACCACCTGGGGATCCACCGACCAGACCATCTCGAACGTCCGGTCCGCGTCCCGGCGCGCTTCCTGCCCGGGGTGCTCCCATCCGGCCAGGCACGCCGGATGGTCGTCAGAGTCACAGATCAGCGCCCACTCGCGGCGCAGCGGGGAGTCCGCCGCAATCGGAATCTCCGTGATGGGGATCTCCGCGAGCGGCCCCGGCTGCAGGCGGCGCCGGCCGAAATCGGCGAAGACCACCGTCTGCTCGGCGGTGCCGGCCAGGTCGGCCCAGCGCGGGCGGGCGGCACGGTAGAAACGCTCCCGCTGGAACGCGCCCATCAGAATCGGCCGCTGGGCCCGGGCGCAGCACTCGTCCTCGATCGCGTGGGTCACGGCCAGCAGCATGCTCTTCGCCATGACGTGCACCTGCAGGCCGGGATGACCGCGGCGCAGCCCGGCGAAGATCGACGTCTCGCGGGACGGCGCAGATAGGGCGTGCGCCACCGCCGCGGACAGCGACAGGCCCTGGCCGCGGCCGCGCAGGACCTCGGCGAGCAGGGCGCAGTCGGACTCCCGGTAACGCCGCCGCCCGTTCGGCAACCGCTCCGGCCTGGGCAGGCCGTAGCGCTGTTCCCAGTTCCGCAGCCCGGACACGGGAATGCCGGTCCGCCGGGACACCTCGCCGATCGGCAGCACCGCGGGGTCGTCGCCGGCTGATTCCCCGGCCGCTGTAGACTTCATCAAGTTGATTACTCCAACCTCGCCATAGTGACGAGATTCTAGCGCGTGAGGAGGAGCAGTGACGATCGCCTCCCAAGTTGACGGCCGCACTCGCGCTCATGATCCCGACGGCGCCGCCTGGTGGCGGGAGTCTGCCGCCTGCCGCCGCGCCGACCCCGAGCTGTTCTTCCCGATCAGCTCGGTCGGCCGCGGTGCGGCGGACGCTCAGCAGGCCAAGTCGGTCTGTGCCCGTTGCCCGGTCCAGCCGCAATGCCTGGCGTTCGCGCTGGCCACCGGCCAGGAGTTCGGCATCTGGGGCGGCTACGACGAGCGCGAGCTCAGGCTGCTCCAGCGCGAAGGGCGCGAAGGGCGGGCCGCCGAAAGCGCCGGCCACTGAGGCCGCCGGCCGGCTCGCGGGCGCCTCAGTGGCTGGCGGGCGCGCGCCATTCGACCCAGTTGTAGACCCGGTTCTGCGCCACGACGTGCCAGCCCGCCGGGGCCTTGGCCCAGCTCGCGCCGGCTGGTTTCCCGGCCGGCCAGGGCACCTCGACGACCGTCGTCCCGGCCGGCACCGGCGCGCTGTCGGCGGAGAAGAAGTCCAGCTTGGTCCACCACACCTCGTACGACTGGGGTATCCAGCTTATCCAGTCGGCCCAGAACCCCTCGTCGACCGCGACCTGGTCGCCGGGTCTCAGCCCGGCCGCGGTGACCAGGGCCAGCGAGTTGGCCCGCTGGGCCGGGGTGCTGGCCCGGGAGATGTGCGTGGTCATCTGCACCAGCGCGAACAAGTTCATCGCGGCGATCGGCACGAGCAGCGCGGCGCGCCAGCGCGCGAACGACCGCCCGGACAGCCAGCGCAGGGCCAGCGCGGCCAGGACCCAGAACGCCAGCAGCGACAGGCCGACCACGGTCGCCGCCGGCACGCTGACGTAGTTCCAGCCCTGCGTGAGCACCGCCGGGTCAGCCCAGTTGAACGCGCCGAAGCCGGTCACCTGCTGGCGCGCGCCCGCGTAGCGGACGACGACCACGGCGGTCCCGGCGCCCAGGGCCATGGCGGCGGCCGCGTAGCCGACGAGCCGCCAGCCGCGCACCCGGAGCAGGACTACGATGCCCACGATGAAGAACGTGACGCTCATCGCATCCGGATAGCGCCCGGAGGCCCACGTCGGCTGCTGGCCCGCCGGCAGCGCCGCGGGCGCGACGTACACGATGGCCAGCGTGACCAGTACGGTGAGGGCAGCCATGATCCGCAGGTCCCGGCGGACCCCCCGGCGGAAGACCGCCACGGCCGTCGCGATCAGGCCGACCGCCGCGATCCCCCACGTGTCGAGGGTGAGCCGCCACAGCTCGCCGCCCGCCATCTCCAGCACGTTGAGCTGGTCCTTGACGTTGGTCAGCCGGGACACGGCCTGGCCGGTCAGGCTGCGCGGTCCCTCCGGGTAGAGCAGGTCCGAGATGTGGCGGTTGAGGAGGAACGCGGCCTCCACGACCGCGGCCAGCGCCAGCCCCGCGGCGGCCAGCGTCCACGCGGGAACCATCCGGCGCACCGTGGCCAGGACCGCCACGACCGCGAACCCGATCACCACGACGAGACCACGCGGGTGAACGGCGTAGGCGTACCCGGCGAGCAGGGCCGAACCCACCGCCGCGCTCACGGAGCCGCGGCGGCTCCGCGCGGTCAGCCAGCTATGCACGGTGAGCAGCCACGCCAGGACCACGACCGGGAAGATCGCATCGGACAGCGCGTACTGCGTGTAGAAAACACCCTCCGGCACGACCGCGGCGACCGCCGACGCCGCGAACGCGACCCAGCGGCGCAGGGCCAGGCGCCGGAACATCAGGTAGGCCAGCGGCATGAGGGCCGCGTTGACCACGGCGTTGACCACCATGGTGGCGTGATAGACGGTGACCGAGTTGCTGGTGAACCAGTAGATCGGCACCAGGAGCAGCGGGTAGCCGCTCTCGTACAGCGTCCCGTAGGAGAAGTCGGACGGCGCCCCGGCCCCCGCGAGCACCCGCGCGATCACCAGGTACGCGGATTCGTCCGGGTTGGCCAGCGGCACGCTCTGCGACCGGCTGAGCCATAGCCGGAGCGCCACCTGCCCCAGGTAACCGAGCGTGAGCCACAATGCCCATCGCCGCGACCAGTGGCGCACCGCGGGCACCGCGGCGGCGGGATCCGCGCGCCGCTGCCATCGGTCGCGCGCCACGAGCAGGTTCCCCACCAGCCGCCGCCTCCCAGATCCGCGATCGCTCCGGCCTGCGGCCCGCGTGTCACATGTGCCCACATAATGCGCATATCTCTCTGAGCGAAAGCTGAGAGGAACCCAAAGCTTCGCCGAGTGCAAATCATCTCAAGTCAGACGATTCCCCCGGCCAGGGACGCCGGCGGGTCAGGCGGTGGGCCGGGGGGACGCAGCGGGCCAGGCGGCGCGCAGGCGGGTGTTCCCGTCCAGGGTCCAGAGCCCCGGCAGGCCGCGCGGGCGCGCGATGAACCGGTCGTGCTCGTGCTCGGGTAGCCCGACCGGACCGTCTCGAAATCCCGGTAACGATCGGAATTAAACGGGCGCAGGCGCGGCGCGCGTTGTCCACCGGATTCTTGGACGGCACGAGAACCGTGCCGGGCACCTGCAGTCTCAGCCGCATCATCGCGCCGTAATGACAACGGTAGGCGAGTGGCCGGCGGCCGGGCGATGGCCGAATTCGGTGACCTGATCCGCCCGCTTTCCGGGACATCAGAATGGGAGCATGCACATACTTGTCTTCGCATTGCGGCGGGCCTGACGGTTATTTCGTCAGCTATAACAAGCGGGTAACTTCGGGGCTGGTGACTTTGCCGCAGGTGAGCGATGCTTTTTCTGGTGTGTCCTTAGCAAACAGGTGGCGCCGTGACCGAGAAAGACGAGGATCGAGCCGTGCCGGAGGAGACCCCGGCGACGGCGGCCGGCTACGCGGTGGCGATCCTGGGCGAACTCGCCGGCCGCTTCGACAAGGTCGAGGGGCAGCTTTCGGAGTTCCACCGCCGCTCAGCACACCGGGAATCGCTCATCGACCGGCTGCACGAGGAAAACCAGCGGCTCCGCGGCGGAATCAGCCGGGCCGTCCTGGAGCCCGTGGTCGCGGACCTCATCCGGCTGTATGACCAGCTCAGCCGCGAAGCGCACCGACTGGGGACCGGCGGCCAGGCCGATCCGCTGCTCTGGTCGTTCGCCGAGGACGTCGCGCAGATCCTGGACCGTTGCGGATACGAGGTCTTCTCCGCCGAGCCCGGCGATCCCTTTCTGCGCGAGCGGCACCGCCCGCTGGCCGTGGTGCCCTGCGACGACGAATCCCGGCACAACACGGTGGCCGAGGTGGTCGCGGCCGGGTTCGCCGAGCGCGGCACCGGCCGGGTCAGGCGCCCGCTGCACGCGCGTTTCCATCAGTACTCCCCCCGCCGGGACACGGCCCCTGATAGCCCCGAAACCGGGCCGCCTCCCGGCCAAGCGCACTCACAGTGAGGTGACATGGCTACCTATGGCATCGACCTTGGTACCACCTACTCCTGCATCGCGTACGTGGACGAGACGGGACGCCCGGTCGTCCTGAAGAGCGCGGTCGGCGAGGACACCACCCCGTCCGTGGTCTATTTCGAGTCGCCCGAGAATGTGGTCGTCGGCCGGCAGGCCAAGGACTCGGCGCTGCTCGCTCCGCACCTGGTCGTCGAGCTGATCAAACGGCAGATGGGACAGGACGTCCACTACGCATTCCACGGGCAGGACCACACACCCGAGTCGATCTCCGCGCTGATTCTGCGCGAGCTGGCCCGGGCGGCCCAGGAGCAGACCGGTGAACAGATCCGTGATGTGGTGATCACCGTGCCGGCCTACTTCGGGGTGCTGGAACGCGAGGCGACCCGCAAGGCCGGGCAGATCGCCGGGCTGAACGTGCTCGATGTCCTGGCCGAGCCGGTGGCCGCCGCGCTCAACTACGAGACGCTCGGGCACGACGGCGGAGCACGGCACATCTTCATCTACGACCTCGGCGGCGGGACGTTCGACACCACCGTCATCCGCATCGAGGGCGACGACGTGCTGGTCGTCTGCACCGACGGCAATCACCACCTGGGCGGGGCCGACTGGGATTCCGCCATCATCAGCTTCCTGCTGGACGGTTTCACCGAGCAGCATCCGCAGCTCGACCCGGCGTCCGACGAGCAGTTCATGCAGGACCTGGCCACCTCCGCGGAGCAGCTCAAGAAGCAGCTCAGCGCCACCCAGACCCGCCGGTACAACGTGCGGTTCGACGGCCGGGTGGTGCCGCTGGAGGTGACCAGGGAACAGCTGGAAGAGCTCACGTCCGAGCTGCTCGAGCGCACCATGGAGATCACCGAGAGAACGATCGCCACCGCGCGGGAGAAGGGCGTCGAGCATTTCGACGACGTGCTGCTGGTCGGCGGCATGACGATCACGCCGGCCATCGCCCGCGTGCTGAAGGAGCGGTTCGGGCTGGAGGCCCGCCTGCAGGATCCGCACCTGGCCGTGGCCAAGGGCGCCGCCCTGTTCGCCCTCATGCAGAAGGTGCAGGAGGGCATGGGCGGCGCAACTGACGGCCCGGGCGATGGCACCGCCGGCCCGACTGACAGCACCACGCAGGAGGTCGCGGACCAGCTCGGGATCAGCGAGGAACAGGTCCGCAGCATCGCCCGCAAACGGGTGGCGACCGTCGTGCCACGCGCTTTCGGGCTCAAGGTGGTCGACAGCAAGGACCCCGTGTTCGCCACGGATCCACATCGCGCCCGGCACTACATCGTGCACCTGCTCACGGCGAACACCCCGCTGCCGGCCGACACCGGGCCGGAAACGTTCCGCACGGTCAAGGACGATCAGCGTGAGGTCAGCCTGGAGGTGTGGGAACAGGCCGGTTCGGTCGCCTCCGAAGAGCTCGAGCACAACACGCACATCGGCGAGGGCGTGCTCAGCGAGCTGCCGCCCCGGCCGGCCGGGGCCCCGTTCCAGGTCGTTTTCCATATGACCGAAACCGGCCTGCTGAAGGTACACGGCCAGGAAGCGGACTCGGGTCGCGAGGTCCGTTTCGACATCCAGATCGGCGGTCTCGACGAGGCCGAGGTACAGCGGGCCACCAGCGCGGTGGCCCGCTACGAGGTGAACGGATAGGTGGACTGGGACCGGGAGCGGTACCGCCGCGACGTCATGGACCCGGCGCGGAGGTCCGGCAACGTGCCTCCCCCGGACCTCTACGTGCGGTACGGCCTGCCGCCCGGTCTCTCCGATCCGGCGCTGTTCGCGGAGCACATCGCCGCGGTCACCGGCTACTGGCGTGAGCTCGCCAGCCACCGGACGTACGGCCCGCTCGCCCGCGCGCTGATCGCCGCGCACGGCACGCTCGAACGGAGCGGGCGGCTAACGCTGCGGCGCTTCGCCGAGCGCCAGGCGCACGCCCGCCAGGAAACCGCGGAACGGCTGCGGCGCCTGGCCGAGACCGAAGCGGGCGCGGCCACGCACGCCGGGCCCGCCACGGTGACCCGGCTGCGCGATGCCGCCGGCGGGGGCGTCAGCGACGCCGAGGTCGCCGGGGCGCTGCGGCAGGCGGGCGTCCGGGTGGTGCGGGACTTCCCGCCGCTGTCCCAGCCGCACCCCAAGCAGGCCGACCTGGCCCGGTACCTCACGTCGCTCGGCCGGTCGCTGTCGGCCGAGGTCGTCTTCGGCGACGCGGTGCCCCGCGGCTTCCGGATCCTGGACGGGTTCCGGCTGGCCGGCGGGCAGTCACTGGACACCGGCGCGATCGCCGCGGCCCGGGGCCGGGTGGACGCCCTCCCCTATACCGATCCGGCCAAGGCGGCCAGCGAGAACGTCCTGGCCATCCTGCGCACGGCGGCGCGCCAGCCCGGAGAGCTGGACGCGCTGCTGCTGTCCGAGGTCGTCGAACCGCTACGGCAGCTCGCGCGGGCCGGCTTCCTCCAGCGGGCCATCGCCAGCCAGGCCGCCGAACTCGGCCTGGACGAGGACGAGGCCGGGCTGATCGCGGCCGCCGTCCTGGCCCCGGGCACGCTGGAGGCCCTGCGCCAGCAGATAACGAACGAGCTGGCCGCGGGCAGGCTGCGCGGCGCGCAGCGACTGGAGGCCGGCCTGCCCGCCGCCGATCCGCTGCACGAACGGCTCGCCGCGCTGGACGCCGAGGTCTCCGAGCTGAGCCGGCGCGCCGGGGCCGAACGTGACCAGGGCCAATCCGAGCAGGCGGCGCGGCTGCTCGCGCAGGCCCTGAACCTGGCCCGCGACGACACCGGCCTTTCCGGGCAACTGGCCGCGCTGCCGCCGCCGCCGCCCCGCCAGGTGGCCGCCCGGCTGGACGGCGACCACGTGGTGGTCACCTGGGCGCCCGTCCCGGAGCTGGCCGGCCGCGTGCACTACCGGGTCAGGCGCGGCCAGGATGTGGCCCCCGCCTCGCCGGATGAAGGCACCCCTGTGGACGGTATCGCCCAGCACAGGGCCGAGGACACCGGCGCCCCACCGGGGGCGGAGCTCATCTACAGCGTCTTCGCCGGCCGCGACGGCCAGGCCTGGTCGCCGGCCGCCGTCACGCCGCCGGTGACGTTCGCACCGGACGTCACGCGCGTGTCCGTGCTGGCCGCCGACACCTCGGTCGCCGTCAGCTGGCAGCCGCACCCCGGCGCGGACCGCATCCTGGTCATCCGCGACGCCGGCCGCGCGCCCCGCGGGCCGGAGGAGGGGACACCGGTCGAGTCGGCGCTGACCGGGTTCACCGACACCGGACTGCGCACGGGGACCGAGTACTACTACCGGATCGTGACGGTCTACCGGACCGCGGGCGGGCAGCGGCGCCTGTCGGCCGGGGTGGTCGAGCGGGCGGTGCCCGAGCCGCGGCCGGAGGCCGTTACGGATCTGGACGTCACCGGGCCGGTCGAGGGCGCGGTCGTCGCCCGCTGGACACCGCCGCCGTACGGCCAGGTGCGGCTGGCGATCGGCGGCAAGCCGCCGCCGTGGGCCGCCGGCACCCTGCTGCGGCCCGGGGAAACGGCCCGGCTGCCCGTCATCAAGGGGGCGCCGCGACGTGGCCCGGACGGCCGCGAGGCGCTGGAGGTGCGCTTGCCGCCGGGCCACCACTACCTGCTGGCGCTGACCATGGGACGCGACGTGTCGGTCGTCGGCCAGGTCACGGAGGTCCGGCTGGCCGAAACGGTCCGTGACCTGACCGCGCGCCGGATGCACGACGATGTGCGGCTGGGCTGGGTCTGGCCCAGCGGCGCGACCGACGCGCTGGTGCGCTGGCCAGGCGGCGAGCACCGTTGCTCTCGCCGCGTCTACGACGACGAGGGCGGCGTGGCGATCACGACCGGGCCCGGGGAGACGGTCATCGAGGTCCGCGCGCTCTTCCCGCTGCCCGGTGGCTCGCCCAGCGGCCAGCCCAGCGGCCAGCCCAGTGGCCAGCCCAGCGGCCGGTTCAGCGCACCGGCAGCGCGGGTCCGCGTGCCCGCCCGGGGGGTGGCGGTGCACTACCGGATCCGCCGTGCGAGCCGCTGGCACCCACGGCAGCGGCTCATCGAACTGTCCGCCGAACGGGAAACCCGGCTGCCCGCCCTGGTCGTCGTGCAATCGGTCGGCCCGTACGCTCCGGACGACCCGGCCGAGGGGGAAACGGTGCACCGGGCCGGCCCGCAGCCGATCGCGCCCGGCCAGCCGGTCACGATCGCCGTGGAGGTGACGGCGCGCCCGGTCTGGCTGGCCTGTTTCGCCGATCCTGGGAACCCTGGCCAGGACCCGATCCTGCTCTTCCCGCCGCCCGCGGAGGAAATGAGGGTCCGGTGAGGCAAGGACGCGGACTGGGCGCACTGTACTGCCCGTACTGCTACGAGGAGATCTCCGCGCGGCAGATCTGGTTCCGGTGCGCCGGCCGGATCAGCCGGTCCGGACGGCGCTGCGCCCCGGAGGCCGACCCGGTGCTGCGCGCCCGTACCGGCTTCACCGGGGCCCTGCCGCCGCCCTTCCCCGGAGACGGGCGGCCCGGAGAAAGGCGGCCGGGCCCGGCGTCCTGCCCGGAGTGCGGCGACGACACGACGATCCGGATCTGCCCGGTCTGCCACAGCCGCCTCCCCGTGCACTTCGGGAACGTGCCCAGCCGCCTGATCGTGCCGGTCGGGGCCAAGGAGGCGGGCAAGACGGTGTTCATGACCGTCCTCGTCCACGAGCTGATGCACCAGACCGGGCAGCGGCTCAACGCGGCGATCACCGGCGCCGACGACTCCACCCGCGAGCGGTTCACCCGTGACTACGAGCGGCCGATGTACCGCGATTCGAAACTCCCGGCCCCGACCACGCCGGGGGCGCCGCACCGGGCGCCGCTGGTGTTCCGGTTCACCACCGAGGGACGGCCCGCGGCCGGCTCGCTCGGCGGGCTGGCCCGGCTGGCGGGCNNCGTCGTGAACCGCAGCGCACGCTGCTGTCGTTCTTCGACACCGCCGGTGAGGACCTGCGGTCCGCGCGGTCGATGGAGCAGAACGTCCGGTATCTGGGCGCGGCTGACGGCATCCTGCTGCTGCTGGACCCGCTGCAGATGCCCGGGGCGCGGGGACTGGCCTCGGGCCGGTTGCCGACGCCGGGCACCACCGACGACGAACCGGCCAACGTGCTGGAAAACGTCACCGACCTCATCATGGCCGCCCAGGTGAAGAAGCCGAACGAGCGGATCAGCAAGCCGCTCGCCATCGTGTTCACCAAGATGGACGCGCTCCTGCACGACCTGAAGGACACCAGCCCGCTGCTCCGCCCGCCGCCCCAGACGTCGTATTTCGACGATCGCGACAGCCGGGAGGTGCACACCGAGATGCAGCGGCTGCTGGCCCGGTGGAACGGCTCCCGGATCGACCAGATCGCCCGGCTGAACTTTTCCCATTACCGCTATTTCGGGGTCTCCGCGCTCGGCGAGTCGCCCACGGCGGACAACCGCGTCTCCGGCCGCGGCATCCACCCCTACCGGGTGACCAGCCCGATCTTGTGGATCCTCGGGCAGTTCGGCATCATCGGCGTGAAGTGAGGCGGCCATGGCCTTCCAGCAGCTCTACTACACGTCCTGCGAGCACGGCCTGGCCGGTTACGGCGGATACCAGTTCAACGCGGTCACCCCCGGGGTCGCGCCGGCCGTGCTGCGCGAGGTGGAGGAGCGTACCGTCTACGAGCCGCCGCGCTGGCTGCTGGCCGGCCCGCATCCAGACGACGCCTACCCGGTCGCGCTCTCGTACGGGATGAGCGAGGCGACGGGCAGCGCCATCGCCACGCAGGCGGTGTTCACCGGGGCCGACTACTCGGGACGGCCCGGCAACTACTTCGTCCACGCCCTCGTCACCGGGACGCCGGACCAGGATTTCGGCGCGCTGCTGCCCGCCGAACTGTGGGCCTCGGAGCTGTGGCGCACCCGCCCGGTCGAGGACACCGACCTGCCGGCGCTGCCCGGGCCACCGGCGCGCGGAGTCATCGACCGCCCGGGCACCCAGGCGTTCCTGGACTCCCGTGAGGCCGGCGATGTCCTGCCCGAGCTGCTCACGGCCGTGGGCCGGGCGATGGCCGGAGAGCGTCCCGTGCTGATGGCCGCCCACGACGCGACCGAGAACGCCTGGTGGATCGCGGCCGTCTCGTACCTGCTGGGCACGCGCCTGGCGCACCGTCTGACGTTCACCACCTACAGTCACCGGCCCAGTTACGCCCGCTACCACCTCGTCGGCGTGCTGCCCGGCATGGTGCCCGCGGCGGATTCCCAGCTGTTCGACCTCGCCGCCGGTCATACCCCCGGCGGCGGCGTCCATCCCCTGGCCGCCCTGCTCGCGAGCGCCGGAGTGATGGCGGCGCCGGGCCTGTGGCAGCAGGCGGCCGTCTTCGCGTCCGGGACGGAGGAAGACCTCGATGAGTGGCTGCCGCCGGTCGCGGTGGCCGCGGGCGTGCTCGGCCGGCCGTTGTCCGCCCACGAGGCGGACGAGGTGGCCGGATGGCTGCCGGCCGCGGCCGGATGGCTGCCCGCCCAGGTCACGGACGTCGGGCTCGGCGTCGCGCTGGCCCAGCCCGCGGACACCCTGACGGCCCGCCGGCTGATGGGCCTGCTGGGCCTGGCCCGGCGGCTGCCGTCCCCGGCCCGCGCCGGCCATCTGGAACGGCTGCTGGCCGGCCGGGCCATCGCGCAGCTCAGCGCGGCCGAACCGGCCACTCCGGTCTCGCTGACCGGCCCGGCTGCGGAGGCCGTCGGCGCGCGCGCCATCAAGCTCCTGGACACGGCCACGCCGGCGGCCGCGATCGCGGTGCTGGAATGGGCGGCCGCTTCCGGGGTCATGATCGGCGAGGGAGAACTCGAACGGTACGGGCGGGCACGCCTCGATCCGGCGCTGCCCGAACCGGAGGCGCCCCGGCTGCTGCGGTGCTACCCGGCCGTGCTGCGCGGGCTGCTCGAACGGCTGGCCGCCGAGCCACCGCCGGTGACCGGGGCGCTGCTGCGGGGCCCCCTCGGCGGCTTGCTCAAGCGCGACGACCTGGCCGGGCATCCGGAGCTGACCGAACTGTGGCTCATCCAGTCGGTGGCCCGCGGTGACCGGGAACCGCTGCAGGCCTTCGACGAGATCGTCGACGTCCGGGACGGGGCCCAGCGGACGCCGCGGGTTGACGGGGCCCTGCTGCGCCTGCTGTGGCCCGGGGGGTGCCCGGCGGACGACCTCACGGAACTGCTGGGCGCGGTCACCGATGACCCCGGCGTCCTGGACTGGTTCGGGGCGGAGATCGGCGCACTCCCCGCCCGGGGAATCACGACGAACGGCTGGCTGCGGCTCGCCCGGGCGCTCACGGGGCATCCGGTCCTGCCGATGCTGCCTGAGGAGCCCACCCGCCCGCTGCGCAAAGCGATACGTATCCTGCCGCTGCTGGATCTCGCGTACCGGGGCGGCCCGCGGGCCAGCGTGGCCGTTTTCCCCCGGCTGTTCGGCGAGTACACGGCGGCTGATCCGGACACCCGCCGTCTGCTGGACCGGGAACTGCCCAAACTGCTGGCCGGGGCCGACCCGCTGGACGAGGCCCTGCGCGGGTGCCCCAAGGACGTGGCGGCGGCCTTCTGCCTGATGCTGAGCGAACGGCTGTCGCCGCTGCAGGCCGATTCCGGGCTGGCCCGCCGGACCTTCGTCGCGCTCGCCCGTCCGGACGTGCTCGCGCAGCCCGTCCTAACCGAGTGGCTCGCGGGCGCCTTCGAGCAGGTCAGCAAGTGGCGGCGGCGCGATCTGGCCGCCCTGGCCCAGACCTTCCAGGGCGACGACCAGCGGGCCTTCCAGGCCTGGCGGGACGCGCACCGCGGCGGGCTGACCCGGAAACTTCTGGGCGAGAGGCAAGCGGAGGCGTGAGAAATGCCGGTGCTGGAGGCAATCGCGTTCATCGTCGGTGGGCTGCTCTACCTGGCCTACATCGCGTGCGCGCTGCCGATCGCCGCGGTATCGGCGTTCGCGGTCTACGGCCTCGGGATGCCGGGCGCTTACCTCTACGGCCTGGGGCAGGTGCTGGTCTTCCGGTCGGCCCTGCCGTCCGGGCCCAGCCGCCCGCTGAAGCTGCCGGACGGCGCGGACCCGGCCGTGCCGCAGTACTTCTACGGCCCGGCCATCGTCGACGCGGATCACGCCGTCCGGGTCGCCCGCGGCAACTGCCAGCGGCTCTGGGAGCGGGGTATCACCACCGTCAGGTCGGCGTTCGAGGCCGATCGGGTCCTCGCGACCTGGCCCCTCGGCGCCGGGGGGGCGGCCGGGATGGCCGTGGGCACGGTGGCCGGGGCCGTGATCACGGCCGGCTGCGCCATCGTCCACCTCCTCACGGTGGGTGTCTCGGCGGCGGCGGTGCGGGGATGCGGAACGGTCCTGCGCGGGGCCGATTCGGCCGTGCTGCGGGTCAGGAACATCCGGATGGTCTGCCCCGACTGCTACGAACGGGTGCCCTACCCCGGGTACGAGTGCCCCAGCTGCCCGCGCCGCCATCGCGACGTCCGGCCGGGCCGGTTCGGCATCCTGCGGCGTCACTGCCGCTGCGGCACACGAATGAACACCCTGCTGTTGTTCGGCTCGTCGCGGATGAACGCGTTCTGCCCGTACTGCGGGCACTCACTGGAGCACCGGCCGGGCCAGGCGCCGGAGATCGTACTGCCCTTCTTCGGCGCGGGCGGGGCGGGCAAGACTCGCCTGCTGTTCAGCATGGTCGTCCAGCTTCAGCAGTGGAACGCCAGCGGACGGCTCGCGGCCGGTTTCGGCGACTCCGCCACCACTCGCGAACTGAGCATGGCCGGCCCGATCCTGCGTGCCCAGGAGGCCCCGGCCAAGACCGCTGTTCAGCTTCCCCGCGCCTACATCATCAGGCTCAGCCCGGCGAACGGCACCCGGATCCTGCACATGTTCGACGCGGCGGGCGAGCTTTTCTACACCACGGAACGGACGCAGGAACTGCGGTACCTGGGTAAGGCGCGTACCTTCATCCTCGTCGTTGACCCGCTGTCGGTACCGGCCTTCTGGGACCGGCTGCCCCCCGAACGGCAGGCCGCGCTGGGCGGGCTCCGCTCGACCGCGCCGTCGCCCGACCTGGCCTACCAGCAGGCGTACCAGGAGATCGAGGCGATGGGCGTCCAGTTGCGGAAGGTGCGCCTCGCCGTCGTCTTCAGCCGGGCCGACCTGATCGACGCGCCGGGCACCGATATCGCCGAGTGGGCGAGCGACGTCCTGGGACTGGGCAACCTGGTCCGCTCCGCGCGGCTGAACTTCCGGGAGACCCGCTTCTTCTTCACGGCCGCGGTCATGACGGGCGAGGTCATGCACGAATCCATCCCGGCGCTGATGCGCTGGGTGCTCGACGGCATCGACCTGGGCGCATCGTGAACGATCCGGTCGAGGAGCAGTCGTACCGATTCCAGCGGCGGTACATCTTCGCCGCGACGCTGGCCGTGATCGTCGCGCTGATCGCCGCCGGGATCCTGCTGCTCTAGAACCGGGGCCCTGCTCTGGAATCGGCGGCCGACCTAGCTGATCACGCTGCCTAGATGATCACGCTGGTGAGCGTTTCCGGTGAAGCTGTCCGTCAGCCGGACGGCTGGGGCAGGATCATCGGCGAGACGTCGAGCTTCGCGTGCAGGAAGTGGAACTGGAGCATCACGTCGGCGGCCTGCTGTAGCCGGGCGGTGGTCAGGGCCGGGCTGAACGTGTCGAAGGCCATGGACGAGACGATCTTCGGCTTGATGGTCGTGTAGGTCGGCACGGTCTGCTTGACCAGCGCGAGGTCGCCGGCCGCGGCCTGCTGCGCCTCGGCCATCGCCTTCTGGAAGGCGGCCACCGTGCGCGGGTACTTCCTGGCATACGACTGCAAGGTCCCCCAGCCGCCGACCAGGAAGCCGGCCATGACACCGGTCATCGTGTCGATCAGCGGACGGGCCCCGATGGCCACCTCCGTCGCCGTGACGAACGGCTCGGTGGCCCACACGGCGTCCACTTCTCCCCGGGCCAGCGCGGCCTGTTCGTCCGGGAAGGGAATGGCCACGAACGTCACCTGCGCGGGATTAAGGCCGTGCGCCTTGAACGTCGCATCCATCGCGAGGTTGCCGATCGCACCCGCAGTCTGCGGGGTGCCGATCTTCTTGCCTCTGAGATCGGCCACCGACGTGATCTTCGACCCCTTCGGCACCAGAATCTCGGACACCTTCGGCGCCGCCTGCGTACCGGGGGCCACATAGGCGAATTTAATGCCGCCGTTCTGCTCGATCCCGAGCGTCGACACGTAGTTGAGCAGCGAGAAATCCAGCTTTCCGGATAGCAGGCCCGGCGTGGCCTGCGACGTGGCCTGAAGGATTTCGGGCTTTACGGTCAGGCCAACGCTGCGAAAATAACCCTTGTGAATAGCGATGAACAGGTCAGCCGCGTCGGCGATCGGGAGCGTACCCACGGTGATCTGCGACTTTTCCGGTTTGGCGGCCGCCGCCGCGGAGGAACTGGTGGACGATGCGCCGGGCTTGGCGGAGCTATTGCCCGAACTGCAGGCACTGGCCAGGATCCCGGCGGCCGCGATAACAGCCACCGTCAGCAAGCCACGTGGACGAGCCAATGTCACTAGTACTCCCTGGCGGGTAAGGCTCAATACATGCCAGGCACACCAGGCCGTGGCAATATTGGACACGATCGCCGGACCTTTAGCGGTTACCTTAGCAGCGAATTAGGTGCGGTGGAAGTACCTTTCTTTGCCCGCGTAACAGGCTTCATCAGACCCGTCATTCACGTTCGTTAATCCGGCTCGCGAAATGATCGGCCGCCTGGGAGTCCGGCGGCCGTTATGGCAACCTGAGGGCATGGCAGATTCGTTCGCGGCGCGGTTCGCAGCGATCCGGGCCCGGTACGGGCCGCTGGTGTGGGGGCTGGATCCCTCGGGGGCGCTGCTGAAGTCCTGGGGGTTCGGCGACTCCGCCGCCGGGCTGGACCGCTTCGCGGACGTCGTGCTGGACGCCGCGGCCGGCACGGTCGGGCTGGTCAAGCCGCAGTCGGCGTTCTTCGAGCGGCACGGCTGGCGCGGGATCCGGACGCTGCAGCGTCTCCTGGTCACCGCGCGCAGGGCCGGCCTGCTGACGATCCTGGACGTCAAGCGCGGGGACGTCGGATCGACGAACGACGCGTACGCCCGGGCGTTCCTGGGCGCCGGGGCCCCGCTGGAGGCGGACGCGGTGACCGTGCACCCCTACCTGGGCCTGGCGGCGATGGACGCCTTCGTGACCCGCGCCGCCGCCGCCGGCGCGTGCCTGCTGGTCGTGACGCGCTCCTCCAATCCGGAGGGCCGGGCCGTTCAGGTGGCCCGCTGCAGGGGCGAAGCGCGCGGGCGGGGCCGCACGGTCGAGGAAACGCTGCTGGGCCAGATCGGGGCGCTCAACGCGGCGCTGGCCCCCGGCGAGATCGGGCCGGTCGGCGCGGTCATCGGTCCCACGCCCCAGCGTCCGCCGCTGGATCAGTATCCGCCGCTGGATCTGGCCGCGGCGCACGCCCTGTTCCTCGCCCCCGGTGTCGGCGCGCAGGGCGCCACCGTCGCGGACGTGGCGCAGACCTTCACGGCCTGCCCCGATCGGGTGATGCCCAGCGCGTCCCGGTCGCTGCTGTCGGCCGGCCCCGGTGTCGGCGCCCTGCGCGCGAAGGTAACGGCGCTGGCGGCCGAGATGTCCGCCGCGCTGGGCGGCTAACGGCGGGCCGCGAGAGGCGGCCGGCCGGGGCCGGCCGGGCCGGCGAAGGCCTGCGCGATCGCCATCCATTGCCCGGCGGGCATCAGCGGGCCGGCCCGGATGGGAGCCCAGACCGCAGCGCGGCCGGGAAGGCGCCAGGGAAGGCGACCGGGAAGGCGGACGGCTCCGCGGGCATCAGCGGCCCTTCCAGACCGGGGTGCGCTTGTCGCGGAAGGCCGCCGGCCCTTCCTGCGCGTCGGCGCTCAGGTAGACCGGCTCCCAGATCCGCTCGGCCTCGTCGAACGCCTCGCGATGCGATTGCCGCGCGGCCAGGTACACGGTCCGCTTGGCGGCCATGACCGACAGCGGGGCGTTGGCCGCGATGCGCTCGGCCAGCGCCTGGGTGGCCGGCCGCAGCTCCTCGTCGGGGACGACCTGATTGACCAGCCCGACCTCGTAGGCCCGGGCGGCGCTGACCGGGTCGCCGGTGAGCAGGATCTGCATGGCGATGCGCGGCGGCATCAGCCAGGGCAGCGGCACCGCCCAGGGGGAACCGCGCCCGACCTTGACCTCGGTGATGGCGAAGCGGGCCGATTCGGCGGCCACGCACAGGTCACACATCTGGGCGAGCAGGAAACCGCCGGCGTAGGCGACCCCGTTCACCGCCGCGATCGTCGGCTTGGCGACCTCGATGTTGCGGCCGAACTGGGGCAGGAAGTCCGGCGGCGGGACGGTCAGCGAGGTGTCGGCCATTTCCTTGAGATCACCGCCCGCGCAGAAGGCACGATCCCCCGCGCCGGTGAGCACCAGCACCCGGGCCGCGTCGTCGGCGCTGAACCGGCGTACCCCGGCGAAGAGGCCCTCGCGCACGGCCCGGCTCAGCGCGTTGCGCGCCTCCGGGCGGTCGATCGTCAGCCACGCGACGCCGCGCACCACCTCGTACCGGACCGGGTCGCTCACTGGTACCTCCGATGATGCGGACGACGGGCGCACCCCGAGGTTAACCACGATTCACTTCGGGGCGCTACCGTCCGCGCGCGGGCGGCCCACCGCGGCCCCGGCGGCGGGCGTGCCCATCTGGCCCGAAAGGCCTGCATAACGTCCGTTAAGCCAAGGTCTTTACCATGGGCAGCGTGATGCCTACAGTGACGACTGCAGTGAACAGCAAGTCACTTCCCGGGGCGTCAGAGAGGACGTGAGCGGCGATGGACGTCGACGTGACGAGCCTGCACCACCGCCATGCCACCCACCGATGGGAGCGCACCAGCGTCGGTGACCTGCTGGAGCGGATGACGTGGAGCTTCCCGGACAAGGACGCCATTATCGGCCGGGAGGGCGCCTACGGCGATGAGGCGTTCCGGCGGCTGACCTACCGGCAGGCCGACCAGATCGCCAACCAGGTCGCCCACGGGCTGCTGGCCCGGGGCCTGGAGCGCGGCGACGTGGTCCTGCTCTTCTGCGAGAACTCGATCGAGGGATACCTGGTCAAGGTGGCCGTGCTCGGGCTGCATCCGGGCGTGGCCAAGTCCGCCGTCATCGGGCTGCCGCATCCGTACTGGGGCGAGGCGGTCACCGCGGTGGTCATCCGCACGCCCGGCGACACCACCAGCGAAGCCGACCTCATCGCGTTCTGCCGCGCCGCCCTGGGCGGCTACGAAACGCCGAAGAGCGTGGTGTTCGCGGAAAGCCTGCCCGAAACGGTCGGCGGTAAGGTGCTCAAGTACAAGCTGCGGGTCAGCTACGCGGACCATTACGAGAACGCTGAGGCGGCCCCTTGATTCCCGGCGAGACGGTCCCTTGAGCCAGCGGCCACCCGGCTGGCCCTCCCCTATCGTGCTCGCCTCCGCGTCGCCGCGCCGGCTCGAACTGCTCCGCGGCATCGGCGCCGACCCCGAGGTGCGCCCGGCGGACATCGACGAGACACCCCTGCCGGGAGAAAGCGCGGCCGTCTACGTCGGGCGGCTCGCCGCGACCAAGGCGATGGCCGTGGGCCGGGCCGGGGAGGTGGTCATCGCCGCGGACACGACGGTGAGCCTCGACGGCCGCATCATCGGGAAACCGGCTGACCGCTCCGGGGCGCTGGACATCTTGCGGCGACTGTCCGGCCGGACGCACATCGTCTACACCGGGGTGGCCGTGCTGGGCGGTCTGGCCGGCTCCGGTCTGGCCGGGGCGGGGATAGCCGGGGCGG
>PLRW01000295.1 GCA_003164955.1 Actinomycetota bacterium | reverse complement strand
GGGAATTTGCCCCCACGGAGGGGTCAGCACGGCAGGTAGGAGAGGTCGACCTGCTGCTGCCAGTCCGCATCCTCGGCGAGGGTCCCCGCTCGGTGCATGACCTCGATGACCTTGGCCATCCCCGCGTCGCTGAGCGCCAGGTCGGGAGTCAGGCTGCGGCTGGAGGCGAAGTGCTCGTAGTCACGGCGCGCGTACTCCGGGGTGGTGCCGAGGACCTCAGTGGCCAGGGCGGTCGCGGCCACAGGCTCGTCGTACAGCCACTGGGTCGCGCGGGCCAGCGCGCTCAGGAAGGCGCGCAGTTCGTCACCGTGCTGGTGAGCCCAGTCCTTCCGGACGTTGAGCGTGGTGAACTGATAGTCAGGAACGTAGTCGGCGATCTCGCCGAGGTTCGGGTAGCCCTCGTCCTCGGCGATGTATTTGTGCGGGGGCGTCTGCAGGCCGGCGTCAAGCTCGCCGCGCTGGATCAGCTCCCACCGCGCTGACGCGACACCGATCGCCTTCAGCTGGTAATCCTCGCCCGGCTGGAGCCCGTGCGCGCCCAGCATTTCGGTGGCCAGCAGCGCGGTGCCCTCGGACAGGTGCGAGACGCCCACCGTGCCGCCGCGCAGATCGGTCACGCTCGTGAGGCCACGCCGTGCGATCAGGCCATTTGCGAGCTTCCGGGCATTTCCGGCCACAATGGTCAAAGTGTGTTCCGGATTGCCCAGCACGCCTTCGGGGGTGCCGAACCCGACCTCGACGCTGCCATCCTGCGTGGCACTGGTGACGTTCTGCACTCCGTACAGGACCGTCGCCGTGACCGCCAGCCCGGCATCGGCAAAAAGTCCCAACTGCCCGGCCGCCCATACCGGCATGTTGTTGAAGATTGGGGCGACCAGGCCAACCGCAAGCTGCGTCATCGTCCGGCCTCTGTATCGCTCGGCCGCGGCATCCCCGACCGCACGACGGCGACACTGCGGGTCAGCACTACTGACTACAAGAAAGAGATTCTGCTTTCCAGCATCACCATAGTCAAGGCAGGAGGAGCGGCCATGCCCGATGAAGACAGCCATCCGGCTGCGGACATCATCATTGCCGGGGCCGGGCCGGTTGGTTTGTGGCTGGCCGCCGAGCTCCGGCTGGGTGGCGCGACGGTCATCGTCCTGGAACGGCGCACCAGCCGGTCAGCTCACTCGCGCGCGATGACCCTGCACGCGAGGACCCTGGAAGTCCTCGCCTCCCGCGGCCTGGCTGGCGCGTGGCTCGAAGAGGGCGTCAGAATCCCCACCACGCACTACGCCATGCTGTCCAGCCGCCTGGACCTCTCCCATCTGGAGTCTGACTTCCCGTTCGTGCTCTTCATCCCCCAGGTCCGCACCGAAGAACTGCTGGAGCAGCACGCGATCGACACGGGTGCCCGGGTCCTGCGCGGCGTCGAGGTCACCGGCATCGCCACCTCGGACCGGGACGTCCGGGTGACCGCGACCGGGCCGGGCGGCCCGCTCGAATTCACCGGGCGGTACCTCGCCGGATGCGATGGCCGGCGCAGCATCGTGCGCGAGGCCAGCGGCATCAGGTACACGGGTACCGATGACACCATCACCTCTGTGATAGGCGACGTCCGCGTGTCGGACGCCGATGTGCCGCCCGCGATGACCATGCACACCGAGGCCGGGTCGTTCTACGGGGTACGCATCGACGGCGCCCGGCACCGGCTGATCGGCATCGAGCACGCCACCATGACCACGCCACGCGACACCCCGCTCGAGTTCGACGAATACCGCGCCGCCATCCGGCGGCTGACCGGCCGGGACTACGGCATGCACGACCCGAGCTGGCTGACCCGCGTGGGCAGTTCGACGTTCCAGGCCGACCGTTACCGCGAGGGCCGGGTCCTGCTGGCCGGGGATGCCGCGCACGTTCATTTCCCGATGGGCGGGCAAGGGCTCAACCTGGGCCTGCAGGACGCGATGAATCTGGGCTGGAAGCTGGCCGCAGTGGCTCGCTCCGCCGCCCCGCCGCGGCTGCTGGACAGCTACGACGAGGAACGGGCACCCGTCGGGCGCGCCGTCATCGAGGACACCCTGGCCCAGACGGCCGTCGTCGCGGCTACCGGCCGCGAAGGACACGCCCTGAGAGCCATGCTGTCGGACGCTCTGGCCGCGAGCCGGGAGCTGAACTCACGGCTCGCGGTGGCCGCCTCCGGCGTGGATGTGATGTACCCGCCGAAGACCGGCGACCATCCGCTCACCGGGCGGCGGGTGCCCAATCTGAAGCTCGAGGACGGCTCGGATGTCTTCGGACTGCTCCGGGCAGGTACGTTCGGCATCACGGGTGTGACGCCGGAGGCACTCGCGGGCAATCTGGGGCCTGAGGTGCTGCAGGCGCTGGCGGTGAGTCCGACCGGTTTCGCCGCCGCCCGGCCGCCCTGGGACACGCTCGGCGCCACGCTGATCCGCCCGGACGGCCACCTGGCCTGGGCCTTGGACCAGACGTACAGCCCGGCGGCACGGGCCGCCGACGCCGCCACCGCACTGCTGCGCTGGCTGCCCGGCATCGCGGCTGAACCCTCCGCTAACCGGCTCGAAGGAACCGGGAGGAGGTCCCCGTAGCCGGGGCGCGGTGGACCATACGACCTCCGCGCCGGCGGCCGGCCAGGGCGGGCAGCGCGCGGGAGGCCGCACCGGGCAGGCTCCCGGTCAGGTCCGTTCGGGATGATAAAAAACAACGTCAGGACAGCTGCGCGGAGATGAGGCGCGCGGTCTCCGTCAGCGGCTCGGCCACCTGCTTGGCCATCGACATGGGCATCCGGCTCAGCGGGGCGGCGATGCTCACCGCGGCCACCGGGCGGCCACTGGAGTTGAGGACCGCGACGCCGATCGAGCTGACCCCTTCCTCGCTCTCCCCGGCGTTGCTCGCGTACCCGCGCCGGCGCACCCGCTGGAGCTCGGCTTTCAGTTCCTCGCGGGTCGTGATCGTGCGGTCGGTCTGCGCAGGCAGCGGGTCGGACGGGTAGAGGCGGTCGATCTCCTCGTCGGGCAGCGCCGCGAGCATGGCCTTGCCGACACTGACGGCATGCGCCGGAAGCACCCGGCCGGTCCGGCCTGCGACCCGCAGCGCGCGCTCGCTTTCCACCGCGTCGAGGAACCGCGCGCCGGCTCCCTCCAGGATGGCCAGGTGCACCGTCTCCCCCACCTGCTGCATCAGCTCTTCCAGGAAGGGCCGCGCGATGGCCCGGATATCCATGGCGCGCACCACGCTCAGGCCGACATCGATCAGCGCGGGGCCGGCGCGATAGGCACGCGAGGCCGGATCCTGGCGGACGAAGTCGTGGTAGGCGAGCATGGCCATCAGCCGGTGCGCGGTGGACTGGGCGACGCCGAGGGCCTCGCGCGCCTCGGACAGCCGGATCTCGCCGCGGTCGCGGAACATCAGCAGCAGCCGCAGCGCGTTGTCGACGGATTCGATCGGGTACTGCGGGCGGGGTTTGGCGGCCGGGGGCGGCGCCTTCGCGGCGGGCATGCTAGGCCGGCGGTGCCGGGAAGGCCGGCCCGGCGTGCACCGCGGGCGCCGGTCCCGCCGCGGGGGCGGGAGCGCCATCGCGCAACTGCTCCCAGTCCGGCCGGACGAGCTGGAAGACCTCGCCGAGCGGGGTGTAGAGCGGGCCGCCGAGCCGGGCGACCGGGTCCAGGGCGCGAACGTTCACGCGGTGACCATCCATGACCCGCGCGTCCACGTGGAACCACACCACCTCGCCGAAGAACATGGTGCCATTGCCGAGAGCCACCGTTTCCACCAGGCGGCACTCCATCGCCGCCGGGGCGCCGGCCACCCGCTCGGGCGCGACGAGCCGGCCGGGCAGCCCTGTGAGGCCGGCCCACGTCCACTCGTCCTCGTCGGCGGGCCACTCCGCGGCGGTGTGGTTGGCGAGCTCGATCTGCTCACGGCTCGCCACATTCACCACGAACTCCCCGGTCTCCGCGATGTTGTGCGCCGTGTCCTTGAGCCGGCCGCGGCGCTGGCTGCTGGTCACATGGATAATCGGCGGGCTTGACGATATCAGGTTGAAATACGAATGCGGCGCGAGGTTTCGCTGCCCGTCCGGCGACACGGTGGACACCCAGGCGATCGGCCGCGGCACCACCAGCGACGTCAGCAGCCCGTAGAGCGACCGGGCATCGAGATCCCCGGTCGCCACGTCGAGACCGCCCTCGGTCGTTCCGGGACTCATATTCTCCGCCTCCGTCATCGGACGCTATTCTTTATTACGGAACATATTTCTGCAAAGAGACGACACGTCATAGGCCGGCGCATGCGCGCCGCCGGCTAGGACGGCCGCGCGGCGGGAGGCACCATGCCGGGGGGCAGGCCTTCCTGGGAGTCCTGGACGACGTCGATGACCGCGGGCTTGCCGGACGCGACCGCCCGGTCGATCGCGCCGGGCAGATCGCCGCTCTTCTCCACCCGCTCACCGTGCGCGCCGAGCAGCCGGGCGAACGCCGCGAAGTCCGGGTTGCCGTAGAAGACACCCAGGTAACGCCCGCCATGGGCGATCCGCTGCCGGTCACGGGTGTTGCCGTAGGCGAAGTTGTTCACCACCACGCAGATGACGGGCAGCCCTTCCCGGACGGCCGTCTCCAGATCCTGGGCGACCATCCAGAAGCTGCCGTCGCCGAGGACCGCGATCACCCGCCGTTCCGGCCGCGCGACCTGGATACCGAGGGCGGCGGGCAGGCCCCACCCCATGCTGCCGCCGGCCGCGGCGAAGTAGCTGCCGGGCTCGCGGATCTGCAGGTAGCGCGCGATCCACGGCCCGAAGGTGTGCACGTCCTGGACCAGGAGGGCACGGTGCCGGTCCACCGCCGCCTGCAGTTCGGCGACCAGCGCCGCGGACGGCACGGGCTGGGCCGACGGGCCCGCGTCCTTGTCCGCGTCCTTGCCCGCGTCTGCACCCGGGTCCGCACCGCCGGGGCGCCTGCTCTCGGTCTCGTACCGGCTCCGCAGCTCACGGCGCCAGGCCTGCCGGGCGGGCACGACGGGCGCGCCGGGGGACGTCCCCAGGATCTGGCGGATGGACTCGGCGGCCAGGGCGGCATCGGCCTGGAGGCCGACGGTGACCGGGACGGTCCGGCCGATCTCCTCGGCGTCGATGTCCACCTGGATGACCGCCGTCCCGGGTGGCACCAGCGTCCACCGGCGTGAGGTGAACTCGGAGAACCGGCAGCCAAGGGCGACGATCAGGTCCGCGCCGCGGACGGCGGCCTCCGCGGCCGGGTGCGCGCCATAGCCCAGGACCCCGGCGTAGTGGGGGTCGTCGTTCGGGAACTGGGACTTGCGCAGCCAGGTGGTCACCACGGGCGCGCCGGCCGCCGCGGCCAGCGCCGTCACGGCGGCCGTGGTCAGCCATAGCGACAGGTCGGTATCGATGGGCCAGGCCCCTTCGTCGCGCTGCGAACAGCGCAAGAACTGAAGCGCGCGGGCCACGACCGGCTGTTGGCGGCCATACAACGGCAGTAGGGCCATGGCCACAAAACTGGTGAGCGGCGTGGCTTCGAGGAATCCGCCGTGATTGGGCTGGATGTCCTCGAGCTTCTTCAACACCCGCGGCGTGACCATCTTGCGAATCGCGGGGCGCAAGACGCCGGGCGTGGGATTATGCCGCTCGAGCGCCAGACCGATGGCGATCAACGCCGGCAGCGCGTAACTCACCACTTCGAGATTGAGCAATCGGAAAGTCGCGCGCGGCAGGCAGGCCAGCTCGAACGGGAGCGCGGGGACACAATCCCATCTAACCACGGGAACGCACGGGAACGC
>PLRW01000230.1:27881-31183 GCA_003164955.1 Actinomycetota bacterium | reverse complement strand
TCTTCAACTTCTTCCCCGTCACCGCCATCATGATCGTGGTGCTGGCGCTGCTCAACGACGGCTCCATCTTGTCCATCGCCTACGACAAGGTGCATTACAAGGACCAGCCCGAGGCGTGGAACATGCGCCTGGTCATCGGGATGGCCACCGTCCTGGGCGTGGCCGGCCCCATCGCCGCGTTCGGCCTGTTCCTGATCGGGGACCGGGTGTACCACCTCGGCCACCCGCAGCTGCAGACGCTGATGTACCTGATGCTGTCGGTGGCCGGGTCGATGACGATCTACCTGACCCGCACCCGCGGCCCGTTCTGGTCCATCCGCCCGGCCCGGATCCTGGTCCTGGCCGTGACCGGCGCGGAACTGATCGCGACCGGGCTGGCGCTGTCCGGGATCCTGGTGCCGCGCCTGGGCTGGAACTGGGCCCTGTTCGTATGGGGATACGCGATCATCTGGTTCCTGATCACCGACCGCGTCAAACTCGCCGCCTACAAGATCCTCGACCCCGCGAAAAACCAGGGCACCACGCGGGCCGCCCCGCCCGCGCCAGCGCACGGCCCCCCGGCGGATGCCGGCGCCACGGCGAAACAGGCCCCGTTCCACACCGGCACCGATCCCGGCGACCCGGTGTATCACAACAGCAGCGCCTGCCCCTACGGGCAGGAAATCCGGCGCGACGGCACCGGCGAGCCCGGCACCGATGGCCGCCGCCAGTGCGACTGGTGCGCCCGGCATCCCGTCAGCGTCTGACAAGACTAAAAGGAAGAGGACGACCATGGCAGGCACGGCGCAGTTCACGATCGGGGCCGAGGTCAGCTGCAGCGACGGGGCCTGCGGCGAGGTGACACGCGTGATCGTCGACCCCGTCGCCGAGGCGGTCACCCATCTGGTGGTCGAGCCGGAGCACCGGCGGGACCCCGGCCGGCTCGTCCCGCTTGACCTCATCAACGCGACGGCAGGCCGGATCCAGCTCCGCTGCACCACGGCGGAGTTCGAGAAGCTCGACCCCGCTGAGGAAACCCAGCTCATACCGGCAACCGGCAGCTACGCCGGCTACGGCCCCGGCCAGGTGAGCTACTGGCCCTACTACGGCCTGGGCATGCGCGGCGTCGGCATGGGCGGCATGGGCAGCGTGGGCCTGGCCGGCGGGGGCCCCTCGCGGACCGTCACCTACGACAGCGTCCCCCGGGGAGAGGTGGACGTGCGCCGCGGCGACCACGTCCAGGCCACCGACGGCCACATCGGCCAGGTCCAGGGGCTGGTCATCGACCGCCGCAGCGGCCACGTCACCCATGTGCTCCTGCAGGAGGGTCACCTGTGGGGCCGCAGGGAGGTGGCCATCCCGGTCAGCGCGGTGGCCAGCACCAGCGACGGCATCCAGCTCACGATCACCAAGCAGGAGGTGGAGGACCTGCCGCCGGTGGACGCCGGTCACCCCGGCGCCGGCGCCGCCGGCGGCCGGGAAAGCGGATGACCGGTCGGGACACCGGGTGGGCTGCGGGTTTGCCGGGCCGCTGCGGGTCAAGCCCGGCTCCACAGTGCGGCTGCCGGACGACTTCGACCCAGGTGAGCGGTTCGGGCTGCACAAGAAAAAAGACGGGGCACGGCTCCTCCAGCGCGGCACGGGACTGCTCACCGAATACCAGCGGCGGCCATAAGTGGTTCACCCGGGTCTGCGCCGCCGCGGTCATCGCCGCCACCCTGATCGAGATCGGCCCCCGCTACCCGGTCATGGATGAAGCCGCCCGGCAGGAACTCCAGCGGGCCAGGGCCGAACTCGAGGCCGAGGCACCGCCCGGAGCCCCCGCCGCGGCGAAACCCCGCACGTGAAAATGGAGGACTGACCCATGACGACAACAGATATAGATAGTGCGGTGACGGGGCCGCTTTCCCCGGAACTGGCCCGCAGGATGAATGCGTACTGGCGGGCCGCGAACTACCTGTCGGTCGGCCAGCTGTACCTGTATGACAATCCGCTGCTGAAACGGCCACTGGCCTTGTCGGACGTCAAGCCGCTGGTAGTCGGGCACTGGGGCACCACCCCGGGCCAGAATTTCATCTACGTCCACCTGAACCGGGTGATCAAGAAGTACGACCTGGACATGTTCTATATCGCCGGTCCCGGGCACGGCGGCCCGGCGCTGGTCGGCCACACCTACCTGGAGGGCACGTACAGCGAGATCTACCCGGACGTCAGCCAGGACGAGGCCGGGCTGAAGAAGCTGTTCAAGCAGTTCTCGTTCCCCGGCGGGATCTCCAGCCACGTCGCGCCCACCACCCCGGGGTCGATCCATGAGGGCGGCGAGCTGGGGTACTCGCTCAGCCATGCGTTCGGGGCCGCGTTCGACAATCCCGGCCTGATCGTCGCCTGCGTGATCGGCGACGGCGAGGCCGAGACCGGCCCGCTGGCCACCTCCTGGCAGTCCACCAAGTTCCTCAACCCCATCAGCGACGGGGCCGTGCTCCCGATCTTGCACCTGAACGGCTACAAGATCAGCAACCCCACCGTCCTGGCCCGCATCGGGGATGAGGAACTAACCCAGTTCCTGCGGGGCTGCGGCTGGGAGCCCCTGTTCGTGGCAGGCGACGACCCGGACGAGATGCACCAGCTGATGGCCGGCGCGCTGGAGGAGGCCCTCGGCGGCATCGCGAAGATCCAGGGCGATGCGCGTGCCACCGGCGACACCACCCGGCGGCACTGGCCGATGATCGTGCTGAGATCGCCGAAGGGCTGGACGGGGCCGAAAGTCGTCGATGGCGTGGCCGTCGAGGGCACGTTCCGGGCGCACCAGGTGCCGCTGCTGGTGGATTCCGATCATCCCGGGCACGTCGGGCAGCTGGAAAGCTGGATGAAGAGCTACCAGCCGGAAGAGCTGTTTGATGAGGCCGGCCGGCTGCGGCCCGAGCTCGCCGATCTCGCGCCCGAGGGGGACCGGCGGATGGGCGCCAATCCGCACGCCAACGGCGGCATCCTGCTCCGCGACCTGCGCATGCCCGATTTCCGGGCCCATGCGGTGGACGTGCCCTCGCCCGGCGCGGTAGAAGCCCAGGACACCCTGGTGCTCGGCGAGTTCCTCCGCGACGTGACCGAGCTGAACCAGGCGCAGCGGAATTTCCGGGTCTTCGGTCCTGACGAGACGCTCTCGAACCTGCTCGGCGCGGTCTTCGAGGTCACCAGCCGCCAGTGGGACGCCCGGACACAACAGAACGACGAGTTTCTCGCACCCGACGGGCGGGTGCTGGACTCCATGCTCAGCGAGCACCAGTCCGAAGGCTGGCTGGAAGGCTACCTGCTGACCGGGCGGC
>PLRW01000230.1:0-27861 GCA_003164955.1 Actinomycetota bacterium | reverse complement strand
TTCACCCACCAGGATCCCGGGTTCCTCGACCACGTGGTCAATAAGAAAGCCGGCATCGTCCGGGTGTACCTGCCGCCCGACGCGAACTGCCTGCTATCGGTCTTCGACCACTGCCTGCGCAGCCGCCACTACGTGAACGTCGTCGTCGCCGGGAAACGCGCCATGCCCCAGTGGCTGGACATGGAAGCCGCCGCAGTGCACTGCACCGAGGGAATCGGCATCTGGGACTGGGCCGGCAACGACCAGGGCGCCGAGCCCGACGTCGTGATGGCCTGCTGCGGGGACACCCCGACCCTGGAGGTACTGGGCGCCGTCTCGATCCTGCGTGAGCACCTGCCCGCCCTGAAGATCCGGGTGGTCAACGTCGTGGACCTGATGAAGCTCCAGTCCGCAAGCGAGCATCCGCACGGGCTGAGCGACACCGATTACGACTCGCTGTTCACCCGGGACAAGCACATCATCTTCGGCTTCCACGGGTACCCCCAGCTGATCCACCGGCTGACCTACCGCCGCGCCAACCGCAACCTGCACGTCCGCGGCTACAACGAGGAAGGCACCATCACCACGGCCTTCGACATGCGGGTGCAGAACCGGCTGGACCGGTACCACCTGGTCCAGGACGTGATCGACCGGCTCCCCCAGCTCGGCGCCACCGGCGACTATCTCAAACAGATGATGCGCGACAAGCTCGTCGAGCACGGTCAGTACATCGACATCCACGGCCAGGACATGCCCGAAATCCGGAACTGGACCTGGGACGGCGGCCCGGCATGACAGCCGGGGAGGTCCTGGCCACCGCACGACCCGCACCGTACGGGCGCACGATCGTGCACGGGCACTTACGGTTATTGCGGCCCTGGCTGCCGTGCCCGGCGATCAACTGCGCACCACCGGCGGCCTGAAAGTCGGTTTCACCCGGCCGGTGCTGGCCGACGTCGCCTACCGGGTCTCCGTGCCGAGTGGTGGCGCGGCTCCGGTCGTGGTGCGCGAGGGCGACATGACGGTGCTGACCATCGGCCTGGAGCCGGGCAAGCCGATCGCGTCCGACCCGTTGAGGGTCACGTAGGGCAGCGCGGCGAATCCGCCGCCTCCCCTTACCTGTTGCGGTTCCCTCAGTTCAACGCTTGCAGTTCCCCTCATCCGTCCGATAGCTGCCAGATCCGGGCGTGCGTTGCGCTGCTGTCGGACTGGTTCCCCGCCACGACCGGCGAGATCGTGCATGTCGACGGCGGCGTGCACGCGGTGGGCGCCTGATGACCGCCATCGCCAGCGACCCTCATGAGGGTCGCTGGCTGCGCGGGCAAAGGGCGCCACGCCAGGCAAAGACGGTGACATAACTGCGGGAGCGCGGGTACGGCGATCGCCGTCAGGACAAGGCCATCACGGACTAGCCACCGGCCCTCGAACCGCGTCAGCGAGCGCCCATCCAGCACGGGGCCGGGTACGAGCAGCCGGACGGTGAAGGTGCCGTTCACGGGATTGATCGTGATTACCGTATCCTCGAAGCCCAGCCAGCGCCGGGTCAGCGGGAACCATGCCTTGTAAATGGACTCCTTGGCGCTGAACAGCAACCGGTCCCAGCATGGTCCCGGCGTCGCAGATGCGAGGGCGCGCAGCCCGGCGCGCTCATCGGCGGCGGCGACGCGGTTCACCACGCCCTCGGGTAGGCCTTCATCGGGTTCGGCATCCAGTCCGAGAGTGCGGATGTCGTGGCCGCGCGCGACGGCCGCGGCCCGGTAGCCGATGCAGTGGGTGATGCTGCCCACGACGTCGTGGGGCCATTGCGGTGCGCCGCGCAGGCCGGGCACGATCGGGACTGGCGGCAGGCCGAGCTTGGCTAGGGCTGCGCGGGCACAGGCCCGCGCAGTGGTGAACTCCCGGCGCCGTTTGTCTACGGCCCGGCCCAGGGCGGCCTCCTCCTCAGGGAACAACTCGACATCGAGCACATCCCCGAATGCTTCGACGGCCGCCACCTCCGGGGGCAGGATCTCCGCTAGCATCTCGTGCTTTCCGCGCCGGGGAGTATCTGGCGCGGCGGACCTGGCGCAGTCATCGACCACGCCATCGGCCAGCTGGACCAGGGCGTCAAGGGTCTTGGCCAGTACCGCGTCACGGCTCAGCCGGCCGTCGACATGCTGGTGACGCGGTCGGCGGCGGCTGCCCCGAGGTCACGCTCGAGGCCTCGCGTGATGGCCTCGATGAGGTAGGGCCGCAGCTCGCTGGCGGGGATGATCCGGTCCACGGAGCCCACGGCCAGTGCTCGGTGGATGCTGTGGATCTGATCGAACTCCTCGGCTACCTCGCCGAGCTTCTGTGAGCGGACATCTGCTGACACCTTGATGAGGCGCGCGCGGATGACCGCGGACTGCTGATGGTCTGCCGTGTTGAGTCGCTCGTGTAGCTCGAATACCCGGGGATCGGCTGCGGTGCGGGCCCGTACCTCGCGGGCGAAGACCGTGGCGGCGGCGGGCGCGCCGCCGATTACGGAGGCGAATGACCCCTCGACGGCGGCCGTCTCTATGCGCTCGTTCAGTCGCTTGGAGAACACGACGAAAGCACCGCCGTGGTACCGCGTGATCACCACGAACACGATCGGTCCGCGGAAGTTGGTGACGGCCCGGCCGATCTCCGCGCCATACTCGAGCTGCCAGTGGCGCATGGACTCGGGCGACCCGTCGAACCCGGACAGGTTCGCGAGCACGATGAGGGGGCGGCTGCTGCTGGCGGCGTTGATGGCGCGGGCGAGTTTGCGTGCGGACTGCGGGAACAGCGTCCCGGGGGTCCATGACGCGGGCCCGTCGGCGGGGACGAACCCGCCGCGCGAGATCGTTTGAGACTCCAGGCCGAGCAGGCAGACGGGGATGCCGCCGATATGCGCGTCCCATACCACGGCGGCATCGGCGGCGCGCCAGTACGCCCAGCGTTCCAGCGGTGTGGTGTCAGCGTCGGTGACCGCGCGCAGCACGGCGCGGATATCGAAAGGCTTCTTTCGCTCGGGATTGAGCTCCTCGGAGAACACATCACCGACGGTGGTGAAGTCGCTGCCGGGCAGCGGTGGATGCGGCGAGCTGCGAATGTCACGGTTGGCGTCGTCGTCCGTGGCGGCCCGGCGCGGGCGGCTCTCGCCGGGCACCACGAACGTGTGGTCGTAGTGCCGGAGCAGGATATGGCAGGCCTCGTCCAGCTTTGGCGCCCAATAGTGTGCCTGGCCGTTCGGGCCCATGACCCGATCGAACCCGCCGATGCCGAAGTTGTCCTCCGCCGATACGCCCCCGGAATAATCGAGGGCCTGCTTGCCGGTGAGCACCATCGCGCTGTCGGGCGTCATGACCAGGATGCCGCGGGTGTGCATGAGCATCGTGGCCTCGGCGTTCCAGTACGACTGTGCGCCCACGTTGACCCCGGTCACGACGACGTTCACCTCGCCGTCGGCCTGCGTGAACTCGATCAGCGCGCGCAGCACCGCGGCGGTCCAGTCCATGTTCTCCGTGCCGCTGTCCAGTGCGATCAGCGCGCCGGAGGAAAGGGCGAACCACTCCACCGGCACACCCTCCCGCCTGGCGAGGCCGAGGGCCGCGATGATCCGCCGGCACTCGGGTTCGGCGAGGCTACCGAGCCCGCGGGTGGGGTCACTGAGCACGATCACCCGGGTCATGCCCTCGGGGATCTTGGCGGTGTAGTTGGTCAGCAGGCCCACCACCACATTGGCGGTGTTTCGCCCAGGGTCCCGGCTGACCGGGACCAGATCGCCCGATTCGTCAAGGTCATACTCGGCGAAGTCCCCGGCGGGGAAGTGCGCGACGGTCCCGGGCGGCGGGGCGAGCATCCGGACGATCTCGTAGGGATATGGCGCGCCGAAGCGCTGGGCTCGCAGCACCTTCTGCAGGTACGGGGAGACCGTCCGGATCGGCTCCTGGCCTACCGGCCGCTCGCGCACGACCACGCCGTCCCGGCCGACTCCTTCGATGTGCAGCACCGCCTCGCGCAGTTCGCCTCCGGGCCCGGGAATGCTCACCCGCAGGACCACCTTCTGCAGGCCAGCGGAGACGGCCACGGGCGCGAACGCGCGGGCGATGTCGGGCCACCGCTCTGTCGGTACGTCCCAGGGCGGCCGCACCGACAGCACGATCCGGTTGGCGGCCGGCCCGTCGTGTCCGGGGATCGCGGCCAGTGCCTGGCGCATCGCGCTGATGGCCGACAGGCCCATCAGTTCGAGCCGCGGGTAGCTGATTCCACCTGAGGCGTCGCGCACCGGGATCAGGTCGCGAACCTCGGCGAGCGCGAACAGGCGCTGATCCTCCGGGTTGTCGTGGGCGACACCGTGGAAGACGTACACGTCGGCGGCCGACGGCAGCCGACGGAGCCGGAAGTTCGCCAGCCGCCACAGGTCGAGCCGCTTGGCCAGCATCGGATGCAGGTTGCGGTAGATCAGCTCCTCTTCGAACCAGCCGTCCGCACCCTGCCGGAAGGTCAGGTGCTGAATGCCATGATGCTCAGGCGCAGATCCGGTCAGGCTCGTCACTGTGACGTCGAGCCGCCGCAGCCGACGGCCGAACGCGCAGGAGGGCAGCAGGCCGGCGATCTGCTCGGCCGTGTTGTCGTCGCCCGGCATCTCGCCGTGCCGCCAGGTATGCAGGTCCACCACGACCTCGAGGCCGGGCTCCACCTCGGCCAGGTGCCCGGCCACCGCCGCGGCCAGCCCCGTCAGCTCCGCCAGCGGCAGGTAGGCGACCACCAGGTGAATCTGGCCGCCAGCCACCTCGTAGTCAGCCGAGCACAGCAGGTAGCCTCCTTGCCGGGCAACCGTGAGTTCGCGCAGGTCACGGATCCGGTAGAAGCGCCGCGCGAGCACCTCGAGGAGCACCGCGTGGAAGGCGTCCGCGGCTGCGGTGGGCCCGGTGGCCAGCCAGCGGCGCAGCAGCACCGTCTGCAGTACCTGACGGCACGCCACCAGGTCCCGGATACGGTCCAGCCGGTCAGGCCCGCCCGGATCGGCCTGCAGCGCGTCAAGGTGCCGTTCCATCTCCGCGTATTCCTTGCTGACGACGGCCCGGAGCGGTGGCTCATCCAGGTAGTGGAACCTGACGGCCCGGGCCAGGTCGGCCACGTCCTGGTAGCGATCCTGGGTGGCTGCGGCCAGCCGGTCCAGGCGGGAGCGCAGCTCAGGGACGGCGAGATGGCTGAGCGGCTTCCTGTGCCGAACGCGCCGCTCCAGGATGCTGACCAGGGCCGGGGTGAGTTCACCGATCCGCTGGAACGACCGGAACAGCCACACCACGGCCTCTTCGAGCTGCGGCGTGCGCTCCAGGCTGTGCACGCCATACCGGCGCAGGGCGCGAGCGAGGTCCTCACGGTAGGTGTCCGGCAGTCTCGCTCTGTCGGCATCCAGCCACTGCAAGTACGACAGCAGGTAATGTTTGGATCCGCTGGCGAAGCGCTTGCCGTCCTGGCCCGGCTCGGCCTTGGGCCGGTACAGCGCGGCCGCGTCGGTGAAGACATCCAGCAGGAGGTCCTCGCACTGCAGCAGCCCAGGATCGTCCGGCGCAGCGATCGTCTCGAGCCGGCGCTGGTGGGCCAGGGCGTCGTGCACCGATGCCGGGTCGAGGTCATAGCCGAGCAGGTAGCTGAGCAGCACCGAATACACCCGCTCACTCGGCGGCACGCCCAGATCTGGCGGGCCGGTCAGGCCGGTCAGGTCTACGCTGGCCGGCCCGTCGGCGGGGGTGCTCTCCTGCCCCGTCGTCCTGATCCGCACCAGCACCGCACCGGTCTCGACCTTCTCGTTGGCCGCGACCTCGACGCCGGTGATCTCGCCGTCGAACGGCGCGGCGATCACCGTCTCCATCTTCATGCTCTCCAGCACCACCAGCGGGTCGCCGACCGCCACTACGGAACCCGGCGCGACCGGCACGGAGACGACCACGGCCGGCCACTCGCTGCGGACCGTACCGCCGTCATCCCTGGAGATCCGGTGTGCGGTGCCGTCGATCTCCACCCTGATGGCTGGCCCCTTAGTCGCGGCGACGACGCGGTGCCGCTGCCCGTTCACGACGATGCGCCGCTCATGGGCGTTCACGCGGTCCACCGTGATGTCGGCGAGCGTGCCGCTGTCGGCGACCCGGTACGCGGACGGCCCCGTCCGGTACACGCGCAGCCCGAACAGAGCGCCGCGGTAGCGGAGCTGGCAGGAATGGCCCACCTCGGCTATCGGCTCGGGATTGCCGCGCGCTGCCTGCGCGCGGAAGGCGGCCCGCTCGGCGGTATGGTCCAGGTCGTAAGCCTCCACCGCGGCCTGAAGCAGGGCAACCGGATCAGCGGCAGGCAGATGGGTTCCCTCAGCGGTCAGCCGGTCCAGCCACTGGTTGTCCACGTTCCCGTCCCGCACCTCCGGCCGGTCAAGCACGGTCAGCAGGAACGACCGGTTCGTCGTGCCACCGGCCACGACCACCGTCGTCTGGGCCAGCGCCCGGCGCAGGCGCGCGAGCGCCTCATTGCGGTCGTGCCCCCAGGCGATGACCTTCGCGATCATCGAGTCGAAGTCGGGGGACACCTCATCGCCCTCGCGCACCCCGGTGTCTACCCGGATGCCGGCGCCGGCGGGCAGCGCGAGCATGGCAATTCGCCCCGGCGCAGGCTCGAAACCGCGTCCGGGGTCTTCCGCGCACACCCGCGCCTCGATGGCATGCCCGTGCACTCGCGGTGGCCGGCCACGAAGCCGCCCCCCGGCCGCCATGTGCAATTGCAGCTTGACGAGATCAGTACCGGTCGTCATCTCGGTCACCGGGTGCTCCACCTGGAGCCGGGTGTTGACCTCCATGAACATGAAGGTGGCACCGTCGGGTGACACGAGGAACTCGACCGTGCCCGCGTTCGTGTACCCTGCCGCGGTCGCCAGCGTGACCGCGGCCTGCCGGATCACCTTCTCCATCGCGGGGCTCAGAGCTGTCGACGCCGATTCCTCGATCACCTTCTGGTGGCGGCGCTGGATGCTGCAGTCCCGCACCCCAAGCGCCCAGACGGTGCCCTCTCCGTCGGCGATGACCTGCACCTCCACGTGCCGCGCCGCCGCCACCAGTCGCTCGATGAACACCGTCGGGTCGCCGAAGGCCAACTCCGCCTCGTCGCGCGCCGACGTAAACGCCGTGGCGAGATCGGCCGGATCCAGCGCCACCCGGATGCCGCGCCCGCCGCCTCCTGCGGCGGCCTTGACGATCACCGGATACCCCAGGCGCTCGGCAGCCTCAGCGGCCTGCCGTGCGTCGTCCACCGGGCCGCCGCTCCACGGCACCACCGGCAGCCCGGCGCTCTCCGCCAGTCGCTTGGCCGCCACCTTGTCCCCCAGCAACTGGATCGTCGCGCTGTCCGGGCCGACGAAGATGATCCCCGCCTCCTCGCAGCGCCGCGCGAACGACGCGCTCTCCGCCACGAAGCCCCAGCCAGGCCAGGCTGCATCCACCCGTGCCTCGCGCAGCAACGCGACGAGCCTCTCCTCATCCAGGTAGCTCGACTTGCGATGACCGTCAGCCGGATCGGCATACGTAGCCGGCCCAAGCGACAGGGCCTCATCGGCCTCGCGCACATACCAGGCACGCGAATCCGGGTCGGTGTACACCACCACCGTCGTGACCGGCGGTTGGCCGCCGGCCGCGTTCAGTTCCGCCACCGCGATCAGCGCCCGCATGGCCGCCTCACCGCGGTTGACGATAGCCAGCCGCCGGATCTGCTTCACGCCGCGTCCTTCCTCATCTCCAGCGCCGGAAATCCATCGGTACGATCCCGCTCGGCCGAGGCGGTCGAGGCGGTCCTGGCAGGCGATTGTCTCCCCAGTTACGAATACATTTTATTCCATCAGTAATCAGGCCGGCCTGAGAATCCCGGGCACACTGATGGATATCATCAATGTACAGCCTGTCAGGCGTGATTTGGGAACACCGGCAGGAGTGGATCTCTTAATCCTACCCGCGATGGATATCGGGTAGTCCCTGCGGCTATGTAGGCGTGGACCGGCAGAGGGAATGCTTCTCATCATATTGGCCGATGTAATGCGGGGATGCGTTCTGTAGAGTCTGGTTGAAACCGGATCTGTTTCCGGCTGCCGCCTTTGCGGTGCGCTGGCCGTGCTTATCCGGCAAGTATTTCCCCGGCGTGTCATTCGCGTGATTGCCGGCGGAAAGAGCTACCGGAAGGGGACATGCAGATGCGACTCGCCGAGGGCACTGCGGGCGCGCGGATCATAGCGTTCGGCGGGTACCAGCCAGCGAGAGTGGTCACCAACGACGAGCTGGCCCAGGCGGCGGGTACCAGCGATGAGTGGATACGGCACCGGATCGGCGTCGTCAGCCGCAGGATCGCCGGGCCGGACGAGACAGTGGCCGACATGGCGGCCGCCGCGGGCGGCAAGGCCCTGGCCGCCAGCGGGCTGTCTGCCGCCGACATCGATCTGGTGATCGTCTCCACCTCCACGCCGGAGACGATGATGCCCTGCACGGCGGCCACGGTGGCCACCCGGCTCGGCATGTCCGGCCCGGGTGCGTTTGACCTCAACGCCGGGTGCTCGGGGTTCTGCTACGGGCTGGCCGCCGCCAGCGACGCGGTCCGCGCGGGCACATCCCGCCATGTCCTGGTGGTCGGGGCTGAGAAGCCCTCGCAGTGGATCGACTGGACGGACCGCTCCACCTGCGTCATCTTCGGGGACGGGGCGGGTGCGGCCGTTGTCGGTCCCGTCACCGAGGTCGGCACCGCACCGGGGATTGGCCCGGTGGTGTGGGGCAGCGACGGCTCGATGGCCGACAAGATCGCCATCAAGGACCGCCGGTCGTTCTTCTCCCAGGACGGTCAGGCCGTGTTCCACTGGGCCACCACCGTGCTGCACCCGATCGCGAAGAAGGCATGCGAGGCTGCCGGGATAGACCCGGGGGAGCTGGCGGCGTTCGTCCCGCATCAGGCGAACCTGCGCATCATCGAGTCCATTGCGAAAAAGATCGATGCGCCGCAGGCACGGGTCGCCACCGAGATCGTCTATTCCGGCAACACGTCGTCGGCGTCCATCCCGCTCGCCCTGGTGGCGATGATCGGCCGTGGTGAGATCAGCTCCGGTGCGGCCGTTCTGCTGCTGGCTTTCGGGGCGGGCATCTGCTATGCGGCGCAGGTGATCACGGCCCCCTGACGGCCCCTGACGGCACTGTGGCTGCTGGCCATGCCGGAACCGTAACAACGACACAAAGGAGAACACGCATATGACGATGACGGAGCAGGAGATCGTGGCAGGCATCGGCGAGATCGTCGAGGAGATCTGCGGAATTCCCGCCAGCCAGGTCACCCCCGAGAAAAAGTTCTTGGAGGACCTGGAAATTGATTCGCTGGGAATGGTCGAGATCGCGGTAGCCGCCCAGGACAATCTCGGGGTCGCAATCCCCGATGAGCAGCTCAGAAACCTTGAAACCGTCCAGGCCGTCGTCGACTTCGTTCGCAACGCTGGCGTCTCGGCCTGAGCCGGCCCACCGCTTTTAGCGAGCGGTGGGCCGGGTGTTTCTGCGTCATCAAGCAGAGGAGTGTATGCACCGTGCGGGCGGATAAGCTAACCGTTGTCGTTACCGGTCTGGGCGTGACCTCGCCGCTGGGCGGGGACGTGGCCGCCACCTGGGAGGCCCTGCTGGCGGGACGCAGCGGGGCGGGCACCCTCCCGGCCGACTGGTCAAAGGAACTGCCCGTGCAGATCGCCGCGCCCGCCGCGGTCGACCCGGCGACGGTGCTCGGCCGCGTGCAGGCGCGCCGCCTGGACCGCTGCGAACAGTTCGCCATCGTGGCCGCGCGCGAGGCGTGGGCAGATGCCGGATCCCCGGAAGTAGATCCTGAACGGCTCGGCGTGGTGGTCTCCAGCGGCGTCGGCGGCCTCGCGTCCACGCTGAACGCGTATGACGTGCTCCGGGACAAGGGGTGGCAGCGCCTTTCGCCGTTCACGGTGCCCATGCTCATGCCCAACGGCTCGGCGGGCTGGATCGGCATCGAATTGAACGCCCGCGCCGGGGTACACACCACCGTGAGTGCCTGCGCGTCCGGCTCCGAGGCCATCGGCTACGCCATCGACATGATCCGCTCGGGCCGGGCCGACGTGGTCCTGGCCGGCGGGACCGAGGCGCCCATCCTCCCCTTCAACGTCGCGTCATTCGCCGCGATGCGGGCTCTGTCCACCCGCAACGACGAACCGGAGCGTGCCTCCCGCCCGTTCGACAAGGGCAGGGACGGCTTCCTGCTCGGGGAGGGCGCGGGGATGGTGGTGCTCGAGACGGCGGAGCACGCGGCACGCCGCGCCGCCACCGTGCACGCCGTCGCTGCGGGCGCGGGATACTCCGCGGACGCCCACCACATCGCCCAGCCCGACCCCACCGGTACCGGGATCGTCAGCGCCATCGAGCGGGCCCTGGCCAACGCCGGGCTGACGCCAGAGCGGATCGTGCATATCAACGCGCACGCGACATCCACCCTGGCCGGGGATGTAACCGAAGGGCAGTCAATCGCCCGCGCCCTCGGCGGCAGCGCCAGCGGCGTCGTGGTGTCGGCGACCAAGTCGATGACCGGGCACCTGCTCGGCGGCGCTGGTGCGCTCGAATCGGTCGCGACGATCCTCGCGCTCCGCGAGGGGGTCGCCCCGCCCACCATCAACCTGGACGACCCGGACGACGAGATCGGCATCGACATCGCCACGCAGCCGCGGGAACTGCGCCCCCGCACCAGGGCCCCGATGGCGGCGCTGAACAATTCCTTCGGCTTCGGCGGGCACAATGTCACGCTTGCCTTTACCGCGGCTTAATTTGCCTTTTACCGCGTCTTAATCTGCGTCTATCCGCTGTGCACCCGGAGTCATCCGTGACCGCCAGATGGGAACCGGACTCTGGCCGCGCTGCCGCCGGACATCGTGCAATCCCCCCTGATCATCAGGAAACCAGCCTCGCGGCACAGAGATAAGCAAGCCCAGGTGCTCCTGGAATCCCGGCCGCACCCAAGGTTAATAGAAACCGATCACGAGATGGTTATCTCACTAACCGCTGAGCGGGATTCGGCCCCGCCGTGCGGGAGTATGGCACATTCATAGCCGCGCTGAGCTGCCCGTCCAATCTCGCGGGACCAAAGTCCCTTATCCAACGCCGAAGCTGTGAATATGGTGGGCGTCGTAAAGGGCCATGTGGTCTTGGTATTGGATCATCCCGCGATCTTCGCGGTAGTGATTAATATCACCGTCGCGGCCGAGGCCGCCGCGCCTGTCGTTCAGTGTGATGTGAACGCTGGTGCGGGCCGTCGGCCGCCACCATACGGTCTGTCGCTACTAGGGGGGCAGCGCCGCTCCTGTGCGTCCGGTACGGGCCGCCTGGACTCGAGCCGGCACCTGCAGATTCACACCACAAGCATTAGGGGCAGTGCGCTATGTCCGAAGAACACCTGCGATCTACCGCTGTTCAGGGACCCGACGTGCGGGTTCTTTTGGCCGACGACGAAGAGATGTCCCGGCGCGGCTTCGCCGCTGCGCTAGACGAAACGTACGGGGTCGCCGTGGTCGGATTTACGAGGGTCGGTGACGAGGTTCACAGACTGGTCCTCTCGTGCCGGCCGCATGTCGTGCTGATCAACGCGGCGACTGCTAGTGACTGGGCTGGGACAGTTCGGGACATCGTGGCCGGCCTGCCGCTGCCGGAAACACCCAAGGTGATCGTCGTGATCGGAGCCGAAATCGAGGACTACCTGTTCCAGGCAGTGCAGGCCGGAGCCACTGGGGTGTTGCTGCGCAGCACGTCAGTGGAGGAGCTCAGCTATGCGGTCCACAACGTCGCGATGGGGTATTCGGTGATCTCGCCCGCGGCGACCTCTTTCATGCTTACCCGGCTGCGGCTGGTCGCTGGCCGCGGGGCCGGCAGCGGCAGCATCGCGGCGATCGACGATCTGAGCCGTCGTGAACGGGAGATCCTGGCGGGGCTGGCCGTCGGCAAGTCGAACCAGGAGATTGCCACAGCAACCCACCTCTCTCTCGCGACCGTCAAGTCGCACGTTTCTAATATCCTGATCAAACTCGGCGTCCGTGATCGCGTCCAAGCCGCATTACTCGGTCAGAGCGCGGGTGTCGAGGAGTTACGAGTGAACAACGTCCACAGCTATCCGGTGCGTGTCGAGCCGGCCGGTGCGATGCAGCTCGGCCACGGCGAACCGCTGAATCTTCCCGCTCGTGGTCAGCGGGATAGTCCCCTGTTTCACCAGCACGACCTCATCCAGTCGCAGTGCGAACTCTCTGCTGACCGCCGCGCGCAGCAAGACTTCGAGGTCAGCCGCTACCACTGTGGGAGGGGCCGCGTCAGTGTCCGCGGTGTCGTCGCCGATCACCCGGAAGGCACGGTCGACCTCCACCACGAGCACCAGCGCCGAACTGGACGGATCGGCCCGTTGGAAGGCCGCGCAGGCTCCGGGCCGAACGGCTGGGTGGACCGCTCCGGCTACCCCCTCGATGTCGTGCGGATAGTGGTTATTGCCATCCACGATGATCAGGTCCTTGCTACGGCCGGTGACATACAGCTGATTTCCGTGCACGAAACCCAGATCGCCGGTCCGGAGGAAGCCTCGGCCAAGACCCGATACTTCGACGTCGAACGTCTCTGCGGTGTGCTCGGGGCTGTTCCAGTAGCCGACGGCGACGCTGTCGCCACGGACCATGAGCTCGCCCACCCTGCCGGGCGGCAGCGGCTCGAGGGTGTCAGGGTCGGCGACGACGAGCGGCAACTCGTCGATGAGCACCCCGCTGGCCACCAGTTCTTGCCCCATGCCGGTACCGCTCACCGGCTCAGCGAGTCCTCGTGACAGCGCTTCTGCGTCGACCCGGGTCTTGGTCATGCCCCCACCGAATGGTCCACCGGACACCATGAGGGTTGCCTCGGCCAGGCCGTAGGTGGGGAAAAACGCGTCGGCGCTGAATCCTGCCACGGCGAACCGCTCGGCGAAGGACTGCAGTGTCGCGGCACGGACTGGCTCCGAGCCGCACAGGGCCATGTGCCAGCTCGACAGGTCCAGTTTCTCGGCCTGCTCCGGGTGAATTCGCCGGACGCACAGTTCGTAGGCGAAATTCGGCGCCACGCTCAGCGTCGCTCGGGTCTCGGACATGGCCCGCAGCCAGTCGAGCGGTCGCCGGACGAAGCTCAGCGGCGGCATCTGGCGCACCGTAAAGCCATGGGCGACCGGCAGGATGACCGATGACAGCAGGCCCATATCGTGAAATGTCGGGAGCCAGATCACTCCGCTGTCACCGGGTCCGAGCTGAGCGGCCCGCCCGATCACGGCGGCGTTGGCGAGCACGCTCGAGTGCGGCAGCGCCACGCCCTTGGGCATGCCGGTCGACCCGGAGGAGTACTGGAGGTACGCGATCGAATCTCTGGTGATCTCGGGCGTGACCCACGATCGGGCGGCACTGGAGTCCAGCTCATCGGTGGCCACCAGCACCAGATCCTCGAACCCGCCGAACGTGCCCAGCCCCTCCGCAAGCTGCCGGCGCATCGACTCGGTGGTCAGCAGCAGCTTGGCTCCGCTGTTCGTACTGATCGCCCGCAACCGCGCAGCCCCGTCCTCAGCCTTCCGCAGCCTCGGGGGCGCCACCGGAATGGCGATCAGTCCGGCGTAGAGGCAGGCCCAGAAGCCCACCGCGAAGTCCAGGCCGGGTGGGTACAGGAGCAGTACGCGGTCACCGGGACGGCCGAGCTCCAGTAGGTGGCCGGCGACGGCGCGTGCTGCTTCGTCCAGTTCGCGGTAGGTCAGTGATGTCTTCCACGTTGCGCCATCCTCGGCGAACATGAGCGGGACCCCGTCCGGGTCAGCGCGGGCCCGGGAGCGCAACATGTCGACCAGCGTGCCGCCGAGTATGTCTGCGCCGGGACTCGCGGGATCAGTCATCGTAGCGGCCTCTCTGGTCCACGGGTGGATCGGCGGGGGCATCCACCTGCACCCGGCCGCGAGGTGGCCCAATACGGATGTGCGCCACCTGAAATGTCATACTGCCTGCTATCAGAAATTCGGTCGGCCCGATAATTCAGGGTCAATTGATGACGGTATCCAATGTAGTCCGTCAGGCATTATTGGGAACACCGGCATGAGGAGATCCCGTTACCCTACCTGCGATGGACTCCGGGTAGTCCCTGCGGCTACGTAGACGTGGATCGGCCGAGGGGAATACATCTCGTCCTATTGGCCGATGTAATGCGTGTCATTCGCTCCATAGAATCTAGCCGGAACCCGGATTTGTTTCCGCGTTCTTCCTTGGCGGTACGTCGACCGTGCCTTTTCGGCAGTATTTCCCCCGACGTGTCATCCGGATGGTTGTCACGAAAGTCGGCAGAGTCTCGGAACGGCTCGTCGATCAGGGTGAAAGGGAAGGAACCCAGCGATGGTGGAGTCGAGGAACGTCAGCGGTGCCGCGACCCCGGGCGAGGCCACTATCCGGCGCTGGCTGTGTGAGCGGCTGGCGGAGGCGACGGGGGGGGCACCCGACAGAATCGACATCCGGGAGCCGTTCGAGAATCTCGGCATCACCTCCACCGAGGCCGTGAGCATCGCCGGAGAGCTGGAGGAATGGCTCGAACGCAGCCTTCCGTCCTCGTTGCTCTATGAGCACGTCTCCGTCGAGGATCTCAGCCGCTATCTCGCGGGCCCAGGGGTCACTCAGGGTGAGGCTTCGGCCGAGCCTCGCCCGGATGGTCCTGACCGGGGCGAAGTCCCGGATAGCGCCGATGACCCGTTGTGCATCAGCGCCATGGCCTGCCGGTTCCCCGACGCCGACTCGGTGGAGGAGTTCTGGCAGAACCTGCTCGACGGCAGGGACTCCGCCGCGGAGGTCCCGGCCGATCGCTGGGACGCAGCGGCGCGACTGAACGACGATCCGGACGCCGGCGGCATCGTCTATACCTCACGCGGCGCCTTCATGCGCGACGCGGCGGGATTCGACCCGGCGTTCTTCGACATCTCCCCTCGAGAAGCCAGCCGGATGGACCCTCGGCAACGGATCTTGCTTGAACTGTGCTGGCAGGCGATGGAGGCCTCCGGGCTGACAGCGGACCGGCTGAGGGGCAGCCGGACTGGCGTGTTTGTCGGGATGATGGCAGACGATCAGTTCGCCACGTTGCAGCTCGACCAAGGCGAGGAATGTCTCGACGACCCGGTCTTTGGGACCGGCACGGCCGCCAGCGTGGCACCCGGCCGGGTGTGCTACCGGTTCAACCTGCGCGGCCCCAGCGTTCTTGTCGACACCGCCTGCTCCTCGTCAATCGTGGCCCTGCACCTTGCGATGCGCAGCATTGCCGCAGGGGATTGCGACCGGGCTCTCGTCGCAGGCGCCAGCCTCACCGCCCACCCGGCCGTTCTGCGCCAGGCCTGTGTGATGCGGATGCTCGCGGCGGACGGGCGGACCAAGACATTCGACACGGCTGCCGACGGCTTCCTGCTGGGCGAGGGCGTCGGCGTGGTGATGGTGGAGCGGCTCAGTGCAGCCGTGGGCCGGCGTGGCCCGGTGCTCGCCGTGCTGCGGGGTTCGGCGACCAACCAGGACGGGGCCACCAATGGCCTCACCGCGCCGTCCCGGCAGGCTCAGGTTGACGTCATCCGATCCGCCCTGGCCAACGCCGGGCTCCAGCCTCAGGACATCGACTACGTCGAGGCGCACGGGACTGGGACAGCGCTGGGCGACTCGATCGAGGTTGCGGGGCTCCAGGAGGTGTTCACCGGAGGCCGCTCTGACCGGCACCCGCTGGTGGTTGGCGCGGTCAAGACGAACGTCGGCCACATGGCTGGTGCCGCCGGGCTTGGCAGCCTGATCAAGGTTGTGCTCGCGCTGGGGCATGGCCGCATCCCCGCCAACCTGCACCTGCGCGAACCAAACCAGGCCATCGACTGGAAGCCCAAGGTCCTCACGCTCCCCGATCACGTCCTGGGCTGGCCGCAGACCACCCGGCCGCGGCGGGCCGGCATCAGTTCATTCGGATGGTCCGGCAGCAATGCGCACGTCGTGGTCGAGCAGTCCCCGCAGTTGACATATCAACCTCGTGCCGTGGACCCGGCAGAAGACGCCTGGCAGGTACTTCTCGTCTCGGCGCGGACGGCTGGCCGGATCGGCCAGGTGGCCGCTGGCCTCCAGTCGGTTCTCATTTCCCCCCCGGATGCCGCCGGCGCACAGGTCGCCACGCAGGGCGGCGTGCCGCTCGCGGATGTCGCATTCACCACCCAGGCTGGGCGTAGCGCGCTCGACCACCGGGCGGCTGTCGTCAGCCGGGACATCCCGAGCGCGCGTCGCGAACTGGCCACGCTGAGCCGGACCCCGCGTTCACGGCGGGCTGCCCGCAGCGGCCGGGCGCAGGTGGCCTTCCTGATGCCAGGAACCGGTGACCAGTACCCGGGCCTTGGCCGGACTCTGTACGAGGAGGAGCCCGCATTCCGTGCTGCCCTCCGCCTGTGCACCGATGCAGCCGCGGCCGCCGGAGTGGATGTGCTTCGCTGGCTCTATCCGGATGGCAGCGATGCTCCCGCAGCCGAATCGGGCAGGGGGCTGCGTGCCTTCCTGGGCCGGGCCGATCCGGCCCCCGCATCGCCCCTCACCGATCAGCTTGAGGTGGCCCACGCGGCGATATTCGCTCTCGACTTCGCCTGCGCCGCGCAGTGGCAACGGATCGGCATCCGGCCGGCGGCTGTGCTGGGCTACTCACTCGGCGAATACGCGGCCGCCACGGTGGCTGGTGTTTTTGACCCCGCCGACGCGGTCAGGCTGGTGATCGAGCGGGCGCGCCTGGTCGCCGGGACACCGCGCGGTGTGATGCTCACCGTGGCCACCCCGGCGGCGCGACTGGCCACGATGCTGGGGGCGGGCCTCGACCTGGCCGCCGACAACGGCCCGCTCACCTCGGTGGCCTCAGGCACGGAAGCCGACATCGCCCGGCTGGAGATCGAGCTGGCCGAGCAGGATCTCGCCTGCCGGCGGATCCCGACCACACATGCCATGCATTCGCGGCTGATGTTCTCGGTGCGCGACCGGCTCGTCGAACTCATCAGCTCGACACGTCGGCAGCCTCCCACCATCCCGGTCGTGTCGAACCTCACCGGTGAGCTGCTGAGCGCGGAGCAGGCCATGGACCCGGAGTACTGGGGCGATCACATGTGCTCCACCGTACGGCTCGCCGACGGTGTGCAGCGGCTGGCTGAGCAAGACATCGCTGCGATCGTCGATCTCGGGTCCGGCCAGCTCGGCAGCCTCGCCACCCAGGTCCTGGCCACCAGAGCCGGAGAAGCCAGCACCGCGATTGCCGTCGGCTCCCTGCCCTCGGCATACCGCCCGGGGAGCGATCGGGAGGTCCTGCTCCGCGCGGCCGCCAACTTGTGGGAAGTCGGTGCCGAGATCGACTGGTCAGCGCTCCGGCCAGCTGGCGGACGGCTGACTGCCCTCCCGGGCTACCCCTTCGAGCACAGCAGGTTCTGGCCGGGTAAGCCCAGGGACAGTACCGTCATCGCGGATCACGGCCGATCCGGGACGACTGCCAACGCTGTCCTTCCCGCAACGGGTGCGGAGCCAGAAGCCGCCGACGGAGAACCGGGTATCCGGCTGTACACGCCATCCTGGGAAGCGGCTCCCGCACCCGCCGAAGGGGCCGCACCCGCGGGTCCGGTGCTGCTGCTCACGGACGATCTGCAGCTGGCGGGCCGGCTGACGGCTGCGCTCGCACCGGTCGTCTGTGTGCCGGTGCGGTCCGGGCCGGGTTTCATGGAATCCCCGGAGGGGTTCACCGTCCGGCCGACCTCAGTGGCCGACTATGAGCGGTTGCTCGATCGGCTCCGGGAGAGCAACCGGCTCCCGGACAGCGTCGTCCATCTCTGGTCGGCCGCTCAGCCCGGCGACGGCGCTCCAGCGGACCTGATGACAGAGGTCCGAGAGGATCACGAGGCCGGTTTCTCGAGCCTGCTGGCTCTGGGCCAGGCGTTGCCCTGGCACCTGGCCGACGATGCGCGGCTGCTCGTCGTCACCGCCGGGGGATGCGCGACCCGGCCCGGTGAGCCGGTGCGGCTCGGCCGGGGAACCATCGCTGGACTGGCGTTGACGCTCCCGCAGGAGCACCCTGGCATCGTCGTCCGGACTTTGGACCTGCCAGCCGAAGATCAGGCCGAGCCGTCGCGGCAGATCGACCCATCGCGGCAGATCGACCTGGCCAAGCACATCGCAACGGAGCTGTCCTGGCCCGGACCGGAACCGGTCGTGGCGATTCGCGGCGGTGTGCGGCTTGTCCGTCGATACCGGCCCGTCGACGCGGTGCCCACGACGGACGCTGTTCGGCTGCGCGAGCGCGGCGTCTACCTGATCACGGGCGGTCTCGGGCGGATCGGTCTGCTGGCAGCGGCCCACTTTGCCCGACGGGCCAAGGTGAGGCTGGTCCTCACCAGCCGCCAGGGTCTGCCGGCCCGGGAGCGCTGGGCCGATCTGCTGGCTGGTCCAGCCGACGGCGACGGGCAGGATCCGGCCGCGCACCGGATCCGCGCCGTCCAGGAAATCGAGGCGCTGGGCGCCGAAGTGATGGTCGCCGCTCTCGACCTCGGCGATGGGGAATCAATCCGCGGCCTTCTCCGCCAGCTGGATGCGCGGTTCGGGGAGCTGAACGGCGTGATCCACGCCGCAGGTACCACGGAGCGCTCGTCCTTTGCGCCGATCGCGACGCTCGATCCGCAGAGCCTGAGCGCTCACATGGTGCCCAAGGTCTACGGCACGCTTGCGCTGGACGCGGCCCTGGCCGGACGCCCGCTCGACTTCTGCCTGGCGATGTCGTCAATGTCCACACTGCTTGGCGGCGTGGCCTTCAGCGGCTACGCCTCGGCCAATGCGTTCCTGGACCTCTTGGCCGAGTCGGCGGCTGGGCGCCAGCGCTGGACGGCGATCGACTGGGACACCTGGAAGAGCACCATCGACAGGCATGTTCTGGGCGATCTCGGACGCACTCTTGACCAGTACTCGATCACGCCCGCAGCGGGCGTCGAGCTTCTCGAGGCCCTGCTCGGAGGGGAAAGGCCGAGAGTGATCGTGGCCGCAGGGGACCTGGAGCAGCGATTGCGGGTCTGGGTCACCGACATTGCCGCGCTGAGCGCGGCAAAGGACCACCCGGCCGGCGGCGGAACCCGGTATCCACGACCGCCACTCAGCACGCCGTTCGAGCCGGCACCGGAGGGCCTGGACGCCGACATCGCCGAAGTGTGGGCGGCGGCGCTGGGACTGGAGCAGGTCGGCGTGCATGACAACTTCTTCGAGCTGGGCGGCAATTCGCTGCTCGCCATGGACCTCATGGCGCGAATCCGCCGTGCTACCGGAGCGGCGGCGATCCCGCCGAACGTGCTGTACGAAACGCCGACCGTTTATGGCGTGGCGCGCTACCTGCGTGAATCCAGCGGCGGTCCCCGTGCCGGGATGGACTCGGACGACGCCAGGAGCGTGAACCGTCTGTCGATGAGCCGGGACCGCGGGTCCTCGCGGCGGGCGAACGCGGCGGCGGCGGCCGCCGCCCGGGGGAAGTGATGAACGCCGCTGCGGGAACCGCTCCGCAAATCGCCGTCGTCGGGATGGCGGCCCGCTTCCCCGGGGCAGCCGACGTGGACGAGTTCTGGCGGAACCTGCTGGATGGTGTGCCGGCACACCAGGCGGCCGGCCTGGATCCGAGCGGGTTCGACGCGGAGTTCTTCGACATCTCCGCTGACGAGGCCACCCTGATGGACCCACAGCACCGGATGTTCATCGAATGCTGCTGGCACGCGATGGAAGCGGCCGGGTACGACCCGCGCAGTGCCCCGGGCGTCGGAGCAGTGTTCGGGGGCTGCTCCTTCCCGGTGTACCTGGTGCTGAGCCTGATGGCGCAACACGGGCTGGCTGGGGGGCACATTAGCCTGGCCACCGCGCTCGCGAACGATCGTGATGCACTGACCGCGCGGACCGCCTATCACCTGGACCTGCGCGGGCCCGTCCTCACCGTTCAGGCATTCTCCGCGACAGGACTGGTCGCGGTGCATCTGGCTGCCCAGGCGCTGCTACTGGGCGACTGTGACCTGGCTGTCGCCGGCGTGGCCTCGGTCTTCGTCACAGAACTGCCCGAGGGACCTGTGCCGGCTTCCCGATCCGGTGTCTGCGCGCCTTTGGACGCACGGGCCGACGGAACGCTGCCGGGCAACGCGGTCGCGGTCGTGGTCCTTCGCCGACTGGACGACGCAGTACGTGACGGTGACCACGTGCATGCCCTGCTGGCCGGTAGCGCTGTCACGCACGAAGGCGGGCGCAGTCACGGTTTCCTCGTCCCGGGCACCGCTGCCAAGGCGGAGGCAATGGCCGAGGCGCTCGCGGTCGCCGGGCTCACCCCGGAGGATCTTGGCTATATCGAGGCCCAGGCGGTGGGCGAGCCGGTCAGCGACGCCCTGGAGGTGGCCGCCGTCGACCGGGTATTTGACGGGAGCCCTTCTGGGGCCTCCTACCGGATGGGGTCAGTCGCCGCGAACGTTGGCCACCTCGATGCCGCGGCGGGGATGGCCGGGCTGATCAAGGCGATCCTGATGGTGGAGCGAGGGTGGATACCCCCGCAGCCGGGCTTCCGGGTGCCCGCGGCGGCGCTGGCTCGTGCGCGGACCCGGTTCATGGTGGCCGCCACCGAGGCCCAGCCGTGGACCGCACCGGACGACGCGGGAATGCCGGTCCCCCGGAGATGCGGGGTCAACTCCTTCGGTATAGGCGGCACCAACGCCCACGCCGTGGTCTGTCAGGCACCGTCCGCACCGGCCATCACGGACCTTGCCGAGGACCTGCAGTTGTTCGTTGTGTCGGCGCGGGATGACAAGGCGCTGCGGCGTGCGGCCGAGGCGGTGCGCAATGCCCTGGCCGCCAACTGGTCCAGCTGCCTCTGCACCTCGGCCGTCCCTGCTGGCACCGCCCCGGACGGCGGGGCGGTGTCGCCGGCGAACGTCGCTTACACCCTGCAAATCGGCCGGGCTGCACTGGAGAGCCGTTCCGCTTTCCTCGCTCGCACCCCAGGCGGGGTCCTGCGAGGTCTGGAGCAGATAGCCAACGGCATCACCGGCCCAGGTGAGCTGGCGGACGACGTGGAAGCCGATCAGCAGGCGGTGCCGCCATCGCCGGCGGCCACGGGTATCGCGGCCACGGGTATCGACGAAGCGGCGTCCTGGCGGCTGATCGCGCGACGGTGGCTGGCGGGAGAACACATCGACTGGCAAGACGCTCACCGGGGTCGGCCGCGGCTCAGGGTGCCGTTGCCGGGCTACCCGTTTGATCACCGCCGGTTCTGGGTCGAACCGAACATCCCGGCGGAATCCCAGCCCCCGGACATGAGCACGGACACGAGCACGAACACGACGCCGATCGGCGTCTGAGCCCGCAACACGTCGAGAAGGGTAGCTGAGCATGACACGGGTCGGAGTAGTCGGAGCTGGAGTGATGGGTGCTGGTGTGACCCAGGATCTGGTGGCACACGGGCACGACGTAGTCCTCGTTGATCGCAGTGACGGCGTCCTTGCTGCCGCGAAGGAGGAAATCGACCGGTACGCGCTGATGGCCCGGCTGCTTGGCCGCGATGCGCCCGAGTCCGACGCGGTCAGCGGAGCGGTGAGCTACGGTTCCGCCCTCGAGTGCCTGCAGGACGTCGAGTTCGTGATCGAGAACATCACGGAGGACTGGGATCTGAAGAAAGAGATTTACCCCGTGCTCGATCGGGTCTGCCCGGCGGAGGCGGTGTTCGCCGCCAACACCTCTGCCATCCCGATCACCAGGCTCGCCGCACTCACCGCGCGAGCCGACCGGGTGCTCGGGATGCATTTCATGAATCCGGTACCGCTGAAGAAGACCGTGGAGGTGATCCGCGGATGGCATACCGGAGACGCTGCCGTCGAGCGGGCGCTGCAGCTCCTGGCGGCCACGGGCAAGGAAGGGATCGTCGTCAAGGACTCCCCGGGATTCGTGTCCAACCGGGTGCTGATGCTGACCGTGAACGAGGCGATATACCTCGTGCACGACGGGGTCGCCAGCGCCCGGGACGTCGACCAGATCTTCCGGAGCTGCTTCGGGCATCCGATGGGCCCGCTGGAGACGGCCGACCTGATCGGGCTCGACACCATCCTGCTCAGCGTCGAAGTGCTCTACCGCGAGTTCGGCGACAGCAAATACCGTCCGTGCCCGCTCCTCAAGCAGATGGTCGACGCCGGCCTATTCGGCCGCAAGAACGGCCACGGCTTCTACCAATACTCCTGAATTCCTGCATTTCCGCCCGTTCTATGGAGGTCGCAATGACCGCTCCCCTTACATCAAACGGAACCTCGCCCGAGCCTTCCGACCTGGCCTCCGAGCCGGGTGACAGGTCCAGGCTGAGGGCTTTCATCGAACCCCGCATGCCCGGCATCACTTTCTCTGACGGAGAAGACATCTTCTCCCTGGGCTTTGTCAACTCGCTGTTCGCGATGGAGCTTGTGCTCTTCATGGAGAAGACCATCGGCACCCGGATTCCCAACGAGGAGCTGGCCATGGAACACTTCCGCTCCATTGATGCGATGACCGACCTCTCGGCGCGTCTCCGCGCGCGGCCGACTGTTAAGGTCGCGTCGTGACGGCGCCCACTGTCACCGCCGGCCCGGCCACGGTGACCGACCGGGTATCCGCCAGAGCCTTCGTCGACAGCTACCTCAGGCCGGCGGCGGACGAGTTCGACCGCACCGAGTGCGTCAGTCCCGAGTTCCTGGCGAAAGCCTCGTCATCGGGCCTGTGGGCCTCGTTGGTTCCCGCCGAATTCGGCGGTCTCGGGCTGGACATGATGACCCTCGGCGCGGTGCACGAGGAGGTGGGCCAGGGTTGCTCATCGGTACGCAATCTGCTCACCGTGCACAACATGGTGTGCTGGGCCATCGGCCGATGGGGGTCACCTGAGCAGCAGCAGCGGTGGTTGCCGCCGATGGCCGCGGGCAGTGTCCTCGGCGCGTTCTGTGTGACCGAACCAGGCGGCGGAGCGGCCCTGGCCCGGGTAGAGTCCACCGCCCGGCGGCAGGGAGACGACTGGGTGATCGACGGGCAGAAGAAATGGATCACCGGCGGAGTGGGGGCCGGGCTCCTGCTGGTCTTTGCCCGCGCCGACCGGAACGTGCTCCCGTTCCTGGTGCCGGCCGGCACACCCGGCGTGCAGGTGACGCCGATCACCGGAATGCTCGGAGGACGGGCCAGCATGATCGCTGAAATCGGTCTTGACTCGGTGACCGTACCGGCTGAGGCACTGCTGGGACCCGAGCGGTTCGCGCCCGGTGCGGTGATGACCCACACGCTCGATGTCGGCCGTTACACGGTGGCGGCCGGCTCCGTCGGGATCCTGCAGGGGTGCCTGGACGCGTGTGTGGAACACGCGAACCGCGAGCTGCCAGGAGGACACACCCTGGGGGAGTATCAGCTGATCCGCGCGAAGATCACCGAGATGGTGACCTCGTTGCGGGCGGCCCGGCTGCTGCGTGAGGCGGCCGGCCGGTCGAAGGATGCCGGCAGCCCGGAAACCATCATCGACACCTGGATCGCGAAGTTGTTCGCGGCGCGGGCTGCCGCGGCGGCAGCGAGCGAAGCAGTGCAGCTACTCGGCGGTGAGGGTTGCGGGTCCGGGTCCGCGGTGGCCTGCTACTACCGGGATGCCAAGATCATGGAGATCATCGAGGGCAGCTCGGAGATCTCGCAATTGACGATCGCCAGCCACGCTCTGCATGTGCAGGAGTCATCCCGATGACCGGCCCAGTCGCAGACTCGATGGCCGCCGGAACGCCGGCGGCGCCTCCTCGTAGCGGCAGCATCAAGTGCGTGGTGTGGGACCTGGACGAAACCGTGTGGGAAGGTGTGCTGCTCGAGGGCGGTGCGGGTGAGGTGCGCCCCGGCGTGCGGGAGACGATCGAGGAACTTGACCGGCGCGGCATTCTGCACTCGGTGGCGAGCAAGAACGAGCCAGGCCCCGTAATCGCCCGGCTGGAGGAGCTCGGCCTGGCGCAATATTTCCTTCACCCCCAGGTCAGCTGGGGGGCGAAGTCCCAGGCCGTGGCCAAGATCGCCGCCGCGCTCAACATCGGTATCGACACCCTGGCGTTCATCGACGACCAGGAGTTCGAGCGCGACGAGGTGCGCTTCGTTCATCCCGCCGTGACGTGCCTGGACGCCAAGCTCGCCGGATCCCTGGCGGAGCTGGAGGAATTCATTCCCGCGGTCGTCACCGAGGAATCCGGCCAGCGGCGGGAAATGTATCTCAGCGCCATCAGCCGCGACGAGGCCGAGGAAGAATTCGAGGGACCCAGTACGGAGTTCATGGCCGGTCTCGGCATGGTGTTCACCATCAGCCCGGCGGGCACCGAGCACCTGCGGCGTGCGGAGGAGCTCACCGTGCGCACTCACCAGCTCAACTCGACGGGGCGTACCTTCAGCCTCGAAGAGCTCGACCGGCTCACCCGGTCCCCGGATCATCTGGTGCTGGTCGCGGAAATGCGCGACCGGTACGGAAGCTACGGCACGATCGGGCTGGCTCTCGTGGCGATGAGCGGCGCGGTATGGAAGATCGAACTGCTGCTGATGTCCTGCCGGGTGATGTCCCGCGGGGTCGGAACGGTGCTCCTGCACCACCTGCAGGCGCGGGCACGTGACGCCGGCGTCACGCTGCAAGCCGACTTCGTCCCAACCGACCGGAATCGGATCATGTATGTCACGTACCGGTTCGCCGGATTCACCGAGATAGGTCACAGCGACGATGGCCTGATCCTGGAGAGCGCATCCGCTGACGCACCCGTGCCCCTCGAGCACCTCGAGGTGGTGATCAGAGGGTGAGCCGAGCCTCCACCGGGCTTTCCGGGGCCGGTCCCGGCGGAGCAGACGGGGATCGGTCCTGGGCCGGCGGCCGACGCCGGCCGACCGTGCTGGCGTTTCCCCACGCCGGGGCCGGCGCCTCGGTGTACCGGGACTGGGGGCACTTGCTCGCCCCGGACATCGATGTGATCGCGATGCGGTTGCCGGGGAGGGAAGAGCGCTGGTCTGAGCCGCCGCGGCGCACCATCTGGTCGGTGCTGGAGGCCACTGAGCCGCAATGGGGTGACGCCTGCCGGCCACCCTACGCCGTCTTCGGCCACAGTGTCGGAGCGCTGGCTGCCTTCGAACTGGTCCGCGAGATCCGCCGGAACGGCCTGGCGAACCCGGCTCATCTCATCGTCTCCGGACGCGTCGCGCCGCACGTCTGCAGTGTCCGGCCGGTCCAGCATGACCTTCCCGACGAGGAGCTGTCAGCGCATCTGTGCGCACTCGGCGGCGTCTCGGAGACCGTGCTCGCCAACCGTGCCGTCCGGGCCATGCTGTTGCCGGCCCTGCGGGCGGACCTCGCCTGTGACGAGCACTATGAGTATGTCCCCGAGCCACCGCTCGCTGTGCCGGTCACCGTGCTCAGCGGGGCGGACGACCCGCTGGTCTGGCGGGAGGGTCTGATCGCCTGGGTGGCGCAGACCACGGGTCCTTGCACCATCCAGTGGATGTCCGGCGGGCACTTCTTCGGCTCCGAGCATCAAGAGGAGGTGCTGACGTGCGTCCGGAGCGCGTTGCTTCCGGCGGCGCTGCGGTAGCGCTATTCCGTGATCTTGGTGAGGAACAGCCAGGTGCTCACGATGCCGAAAACAAGAGCCACGAGTACGGGCCCGACCAGGACGTAGAGTCCCGCTTGCACTCCGAGGACCAGGACTATGCCTGCCGCCAGCAGCAGCAACGAAGTGACCGTATTAGGAGCAACGGCCTCGAGGACGGGCGCGATCGCCTGATTACTCCTATCGCTCTTCGCGCGCCGGTCCAGGAGGTCGAGGCCGACACCGGTGATCACGGCGAGAACGACCACCTCGGCGCCGAGCGTGCGGTACGCCTGTCCGGGAATCGCGATCAAGACCGAAGTAATAAGGACCGTGCCAAACAGGCTCAGCGTCTGGGCCGCCCGGTTCCGGAGTTCCTGAGACCTCGCGATGGAGACGATCCTGATCGAGACCGCCACGAACAAGAGCCCGATCAGTGCGGCGGCGGCGGTTCCAGTGATCTGGGCGAACGTGTCCCAGGCTTTCAAGCAGATCCTCCCGTCTGCCCAACGGGCCCATGAACGCAGGGCCCTGCCGCGAGAATACGGCTCTAACACGTTCGTGGGCAGAGCGCGCCAAGGCGGCTCGAAGCCTCTGGCGCGCGAGTCGCCGAGGTCAGGATCCCCGGCTCACCGGCGAGACCTTCTACGCCGCCATCATTATCGACGGGCCGCCGGCCGCCAGGAAGCCGGTGCCAGACCCAGCGCCGCTCCGGACGGGGCTGGCCCCGGCGGGCACCAGATCATATTGATCGGTCACCGGTGCTCCCTTGCGAAGTACGCGGCTGCTTTTTTAGGAATGCGTTTTCCATTTCCAGCTCACGGTTGCGGCGCTCCAGTTCCCGCAGCCGCGCCCGGTCCAGAAGTGGTATCTTTTACCCCGGTTCCCGGGCCGCCTGAGCGATCGGCCTGCCTGAGCGATCGGCCTGGCGGAATCAGCCGTCCTCTTGGCGGCTTCTTACTTGAACTCCGGTGAATACCTTTTCAGGAGTCTTGCCCTCGGCATTTGATCTCCCTTCCTTTCCGGCGAAGATCCTATTGGATTCCTGTCCGGAAATTCTGGGCAGCTCACTTCCTACGGCGGNNCAGAAGGGCGTAGTGTGGGGACCGTTGCTCCGGACCCAGGCAGCTACGAGCCGCGATATCTCGCGGTGGAAGCAGGGTCCGGAGATTTTCTTTTGAGACGTGTGCCGTCGTAATCGCCTGACCAGCTATCGGAATATCCGGTACCCGCGGCTATCGTCGATCCGCCGTTGATGGGCTGGCAACCAGCCCCGCGGACCGGCCGGGAGGACTGACGAGTGACCTCACCATTAGAACCGGCGCAGGCCGCTACCCCGGAGCAGCCGGGCGCTACCGCCGCGAGCAGCGCCGAACCGCCCGCGGCGCCGGACCAGCCCCGGGGTTTCCTGGGCGAGTTCTGGGACGCGGTCTCCGTCCGCACGGTCAGCCTGATCATCGGGATCCTGCTGCTGCAGATCGGGTTCATCCTGTCCTACGTGGGGGCTTTCCACTCGCCCGCGCCGCACGGCATCCCCATCGCCGTGGTCGCGCCTGCCCCGGCATCCGGCCCGCTGGTGGCCAAGCTCAACCGGATTCCTTCGGCCCCGCTGCACGCGACCGCGGCCAGCAGTCAGGCGGCCGCCCGCCACCTGATCGGTGACGAGTCCGTCGGCGCCGCGCTGGTGGTCAACCCGGCCGCAACAACCGACACGCTGCTCATCGCCTCGGCCGACGGCAGCTCCGAGGCCACCGCGGTGCAGCAGATCATCACGGCCGCCGAGGCCAGCGCGCACCGCTCGGTGACGGTGACCGACATCGTGCCGCTGCAGCGCGGTGACTTCCACGGCCTGACCGGCTTCTACCTCGTCACCGGGTGGACCGTCGGCGGCTACCTGGTCGCCGCGCTGCTCGGCATAGCCTCCGATGCCCGCCCCGTCACCACCCGCCGCACCCTCAACCGGCTGATCGCCTTCGTCCCCTACGCGATCCTCTCCGGGCTGGCCGGCGCTATCGTGGTCGGCCCGGTCCTCGGCGCGTTCACCGGTCACCTGCTGGCGCTGTGGTGGCTCGGCGCGCTGCTGGTATTCGCGGTCGGCGCCGTCACCCTGGCCTTCCAGACCATGGTCGGCGTCATCGGCATCGGCATCACGATCCTGGTTTTCGTCATCCTCGGCAACCCCAGCGCCGGCGGCGCCATCCAGCCCGC
>PLRW01000257.1 GCA_003164955.1 Actinomycetota bacterium | reverse complement strand
ATGCCGCGCAGTGCCCTGGCGGCAAGCTCGCATTCGCCGGCGACCTCGTCGCGGCCGATATTTCGATCGACAGGCCCCACCGTCTGGAGATCGCCGATGTCATCTGCTGCAGCGGCTGGCCCGGGAACGGCAAGTCGCAGGATTGGCTCAGCCGTACGCTGGAACGCTTCCCCGGCTGCGCAGTGGCCGCAATCATGCCGGACCAGTGGCACGTTGCCGTTGCGCCGCGCGCCAACCGACCGGTCGCCGTCCCGGTGCGAGGCAATCTTCCCGCCGAAGACGTCACTCTGGTCTGCGCATCGTTTGCCTACGGCTGGATCAGTTCCGGGTGGGGCATCGAGTGGCTGCGAGCGGGCGAGCTGCGAATAGCCGGCGGCGCGCCTGCCGTGGAACTGAGCAAGACATGGGGAGCGGCGATCACTCCGCTCCCGTTCGGCATGTCCTACCGGGCGGCCGCACCCGAATCGCCGTCATTTCCCGGGGTCAGGTCGGCCAGGTGGCGCCTTACCTCGGCCGCCTCGGGTGCGCCAATGCCCGAGTAGACGGCAAGTGCGCTATCCAGGTGACGGCGCGCCTGATCCGCTTCTCCCAGTTGCTGAAGCGCCTTCGCGAACATGACCCGGATCCGTGCCTGTTCGTAACGTCCACCCAGCTTGGTCATGATGTCGAGCGCCTCGCGCAATGTCCCGGCGGCATCGCGGATCTGCCCGGCGTTCAGGTACGTCTGGCCAAGGCTGGTCAGACAGCGCGCCTCGTTATACGGGTCGGGCAGCGCAATCGACATACGACGCGCTTCCAGCAGGTCGCGGACGGCCTCCTGGAGGCGGCCGGCGTCACGGTGAGCCTCGCCGATGTGCCGGGTCAGGCCGAGCACGCCCCGAGCGCGGCCAATGTGAGCGAAGATGTCCCGCGCCTCGGTAAAGGTAACGATCGCGTCATCGGGCCGGCCAGACTTCAAATCGGTCAGGCCGACGTGCTCCAGGGCGGTCGCTTCGGCGATCTGATCGCGTTCCTCGCGGGAAAGAACAAGCGACCGGCTGAACTCTGCGCGGGCCTCGTCGTGCCGGTCCAGCGCGAGGTAGGCGTAGCCGAGCTGCACCCGCATCCTGGCCTCGGCGCGCCGGTCTCCGCCGGATTGCGCTGAGGCGAGCCCGATCAGGTGAACCTCGATCCAGTACTGGAAATACTTCCGGTAGGCGAACAGGCCCCACAACGCCTCGCACAACTGCCACGCCACCTCGTGCAGCCCCTCATCATGAGCGCTCCGGACAGCGGCGAGCAGCCCGGGCAGCTCGGACTCCAGCCACTGCAGCGCCTCCGCAGGCGATCCGTAGGCGGGCGATTCGGCCTGGGCCTCGTCGTACATCGGATTGAGCCGCCATCGTCCTGGGATCACCACGATGTCGGCCGTTACCGCGGCCCGGAGATACCAATCGAGAGCCCTGACGACGAAGGCCTTCCGCTCAGCCATTGGCTCCGCGTCGGCCTTCTCTCGAGCATGTACCTTGACCAAATCATGAAAACGGTAACGCCGGTCGCTGGCTTCCTGCAGGAGGCTGACCCCGGCCAGCATGTCGAGCAACTGTGCGGCGCTTTCCTCTTCGACCGCGAGCGCGGCGGCCACGACTCCTGCGCCGAAGTCCGGTCCGGGCAGCAGTGAGAGCAGCCGGTACAGGCGGGCCGCCTCGGGTGGCAGCACCTGGTAGGACATGTCGAAGACGGTGCGTACGGACACGTCGTCCGCAATGCTCAAGGCGCCGAGCCGGTTTCGTTCGCTGAGCAGTTCATCGGCGACCCGGCTTACTGGCCAGTTAGCGTGTGCGGCCAGGCGCGCCGCCACCACGCAGACAGCCAGCGGCAGCTTCCCGCACAAATGGACAACTGACCGCGCCGCGTCAGCCTCCGCAGTTGCCCGGCCCGTGCCAGCGATACGGCCAAACAATTCGGTAGCCGACGCCTCGTCCAGCGGACCGAGCTCGACGAAGCGGGCGCCATCCATAGCCAGGCCGATGATCCGCCAGCGCGTCGTCACCACGACCAGGCTCGGCCGCGACTGCGGGCCACTCCCCCGCCGCACGGGGGACGCAGGGCCAGGAAGAAGCACACGAACCTGGGCGGCCGTGGCCGCATTATCGAGAAGCATGATCATGCGGTGCCCGGTGGTGACGGAACGGTACAGCGCCGCCTGCTCATCAAGGGCCAGCGGGATCTGCTCCGGCGACGTCCCGAGAGCCCGGAGGAATGCAGAAAGCACGTCACCTGGTCGCGCGGCATCCGCGGGCACGTGCCCTCTTAGATCGGCGAACAACGCGCCGCCTTCGTACTGGTCGCTGATCTGGTGGAGCCAATGCGAGGCCAGCGACGTCTTCCCGACGCCACCAACGCCACTGACCACCACCACGGTGACGCGCCGGTCCTGCTCACTTCCGGAGACGAGACTGTCCAGGAGGGCTAGCTCCTCCGGCCGGCCAGTGAAGTGAGCGGGCGGCAACGGCAGTTGCGCCGGAACGGGCCGTGGGGAAGGCCCCGCCTGCGTGACGCTGAAATGAACGCCGCCTTCGATGGTTCGCGCCTGAACCGCGGAGCCGTGCACGACACCGCCCAGATCATTGCGTGACTGCGAACCGGAATGGTTATTGAAGTCCGGGCGCTCAGCTGGATCTTCGCCCGGCTGGCTGTCATCCCGGTAATCTCCCCGCGCCAAATCTTCCTCACTCCAGCAAGGCCATATTTTCCGTAGCATACCGCCCTAATACGAAGACGAAAGGCTCTGGGCGACCATAAGCGGAGAGCTGATTAATCAGACAAGGATAAATGATGATCATCAGAGGGGCCTGTGTTACTCAGGAGTCGGCAGCGATGCCCGTATCCAGGCGAATCGCGACGGTCTGCGCCTCTGGCACGCCAAGCTGCTGAAAGATATCCAGCGCCTGCCGCCAGTAGATCCGAGCCGTGTCCAAGCGTCCGGTACGGAGCATGGTCTCGCCCATCCCCTGCAGAGCCTTCGCCTCCGTATACGGCTGCTCAATCTCCCGGGCGAGCCTGATTGCCTTATCGTACTGATCTAGCGCGACGCCGTGCCGCCCGCAATCGCGGTGCACCTCGGCCATCCCGCACAGCGCGGTCACACGCAGGCGCGGATCGCCAATCTTGTCCGCTATCGCCAAAGCCTTTTCATGATGAATGAGCGCCTCACTGGGACACTCCATGCAATAGTAAGCAGAGCCAATATCACAGAACGCATGTGCTTGATGCTCAAGATCACCGATGGCACGGTAGGTCGCGAGGGCCATACGATACGCGGACAACGCATCCTCGTAATTCCCTTTATAATGATGCACCCGACCTATATTATGCCCGAGGAGCGAGATATTCGGCCTGTTGCTTATCTTGAGAAAGATCTCAAGGGATGCCAGGTAATTCCGCATGGCATCACGATGGAAGCCTTGCTCGTCAAGGACCGAACCGATGTTGTTAAGCTCTTTTGCCTCACCACGCCGATCACCGACCTGCCGGTACAATTTGAGGGCTTGATCAAACTTTGGGGCTGCCTCGGCATACCGGCCAAGGTCAGAATAGGTGATTCCGGCGTTGGACAGAGCCTGGGCCATTCCCAGGACATCATCGGTCCTTCGCCACAGGTCTATCGCTTCCTGATGATAGGCGAGCGCATCACGAAAACGCCCGAAGTGGCGATGGATGATCCCGAGCCGACCGAGAGCAGCGGCCTGACCTCGCAGATCATCAAGCGCACGGTAGGCGGCGAGTGCGTCGCCTGCGTGCCGAAATGCCGCGTCATTATCTCCGGTCCGCAAGCTCATGAAGCTGAGATCGAAGGCGGCACGGGCAATTCCGGCGAGGTCATCTATATCACGGCAGGCTTCCAGTGCCAGGGCATGCGCGGCGAGTGCGTCGGTCCAGTAGCCGTTTGTCTGCAGGAACTCCCCGATGGCGTGGGTAAGGTCCGCGCACTGCCGCTTCCGCTCATGCCTGGCAGCAAACGCCGCGATCCGGAGAATGTTGCGCCACTCCCCTTCGAGCCACTTCTGTGCCGCATCTGGTGTCTCGGCAGCCGAAGCCCGATCGGCACCCAGGCGACCTGGCTCAGCAATTTGTTCCTGGGTCCAGTGAAGCACTCGATTAGCATGATCGATGTCACGTAGATAATGATCCAGCTGCCGGATGAGAGCGTGTCGGCGCTCCACTTCGGGATCTTCCGCTTCGCAGCGGAAGGCCGCGAATGAGCGCACCAGGTCGTGGAACTGAAAGCGCCCAGGAGATGGCTGCTCCAGCAAATGATGATCTCGCAGAGCGCCGAGGGTGGACTCAGTGTCGACGGGGGTGCCGCCGGTCATTGCCATCGCCGAGTAGACGCTGATGTCTGCGGCGGGACTGATGCCGAGATAGCGGAACAAACGCCGCTGGTGTGGTGGGAGACTCCGGTACGAGAGCTCGAAAGTCGCCATCACCTGCTGGGTTACCGCATCGGAACGACGGCGCCCTATAAAGTCGGACATTTCTTCGACCAGGTCCGTGAGGGAGTACGTGCGTTCCTGGCGGACACGGCTGGCCGCGACGCGGATGGCCAGCGGGAGCCAGCCGCACAGCCGCATAGCCTCGCCGAGCTGCCCGGTATCACGGCATGCGTCCGGGCCCGCGATCTTTGTGAAGAGGATCACGGCGTCGTCCGCGGGAAGGACGGCCAGGTCCAGCACGCCTGCTCCACCCCAATCATCATGACGGCGACGCGACGTCATGATGATCAGGCAGTCACCTTCTGGTGGCAGCAGCGGCTCGATCTGCTGTGGGTCAGCGACGTCGTCGAGGATGATGACTGCCCTACGGTAGGCCAGTTCAGAATGCCATAGCGCAGACCGGGCGCCGGGCGTCGCGGGGATGCGCTCGAGCGGAACGCCCAGCAGGCGCAGCAGATGGTGCAGGGCGTCAGAAGCGCTGAGCGGACCGTTAGCCGGGTCATGCGTCCGGAAATTGAGGTACAGCTGTGCATCCGGATAGCGCCACGTCACATGGCGCGCTGCCCGTACGGCAAGGACGGTTTTGCCGACGCCGGCTGTTCCCTGGATCACTCGGACCAGCGGTGAGTTCTGATTTGCGCTGGGCTCGGTCAGCTGCTGGATCTGTTGGTCACGGCCTACGAAGTCTCGGATATCCGCCGGGAGCGCATTGGGCTGGGACGCGTGGTCCGGACGGCGATAGGCAGGCGTAATGCCAAGGATCGGGTCATGGCGAAGGATGCGCTGGTACAGCTCGGTGAGGTGAGGTCCCGGGTCGATTCCCTGCTCAACCATGTCGTTTCGCGCGTCACGGTAAACGCGTAGCGCGTCCGCCGGGCGCCCTGAGCGATATAGCGAAGTCATCAAATGCCCGATAAGCGTTTCATCCAGCGGATACTGATCCGACAGCCGGATCAAGTCGCCGAGCAGATCCACATGCCGTCCCTGGCGGAGTCCGAGTTCAATCCGCTGAACCGTGGCGGCACGACGTTCCTGTTCGAGGCTGTGGCGCATCCGTCCGATCCAGTCACCAGGGAGACCGGCCAGAGCTTCCCCACGCCACAGCGCTTCGGCTTCGCCGAGCAATAAAGCGGCATGGCGGCTGTCGCCGCTCGCGGCCACCGCGTCCGCCTGACGCTTGAGCGAGCGGAAGCGATGCAGGTCTACTCTGTCCGGGGCGACGATCAGGGCATAGCCGGGCCCACGGGGCTCGATGATCGCGTCGCTCCCCGTGGCCTGCTTGAGCGTCCCGCCGATGCGGCTGATGTACGACCTCAGGCTGGCCCGCGCCTTGACGGATGGAGCCTCTCCCTGCCAGCGATCAATCAGGACATCAGTTGGCACGGCGACGTTCGGCGTCAGCAGGAAGCTGACGAATACACACCATAGACGGGGCGCCATCACGACGCCTTGCTCCCCGCGCCAGATTTCGGGCGGCCCGAGTATGTCGAATCTGCATTCCACGATCGCTCCGCGGTCTCCCCGGCGCAGCCACAGTTGCCTTCATCCTTCCCCGAAAGCCACTGAAGAACGCGCTATTACGCCCCGCTTAATATACGCTGAGCGCCCAATTGCGGTTCACAGGTCGTTACCGCTGAGGCCACTGAGGCAATCCGTACATCTGTGAACTACAGACATTGTAATTATAATATTTAGAACGAGCATGTGCACGTGCGTATGCACTTGAATATGCCCGGCACCGTTTGCTGCGCAAAACACAAGTTGCTACTGGACCATCTTTAGTAACAGTGATCCAGCTACGGTTTAAACGGCTACCCTACTCGATTTATCGCCGAGCGCCGCGCAAGCCACCATCAGGCCCAATGGCGTTAAGTTAGTATTGCGTCGGTGTAAGATCGTTTGCGTTGCGAGGCCAGGGCAGCAGGTGGTGGCCGGGGACCGGCAGGCGGACC
>PLRW01000077.1:9559-26579 GCA_003164955.1 Actinomycetota bacterium | reverse complement strand
CCTCGTCCCCTCGTCCCCTCGTCCCCTCGCTCCCCGTCCCCCCGAATAGTTGAATACCTGGCCGAGGCCGAAGATGATCGGCCCGGCCGGCGGGGCGCCCCAGATCTGGCTGAACGTGCGCGGGAACGCGGGTGACGTGATGACACTTATGGGACGTTTCGGATTACCGGGGCGGAAAATTCCTCCGGGGCAGTGAACGGCTGCCGTGGCGTTCGTCTGCGGGCAGGCAGCGGCCCGGATGCGCTACGCTATGGGGACGCCGGGGACGAGCCGCCAGAATGGCAAGCAGGTGTGGCAAGCCAGTGTGGCAAGCTGGAGACGGCTCCAGTCCCGTCCGGCAGCGGGCGATTGGCTCAGCGGGAGAGCGCCTCGTTCACACCGAGGAGGTCACTGGTTCGATCCCAGTATCGCCCACTCAGCTCAGCGGCCGGTTCCGATCATCGGACCGGCCGTTTTTGATCTTCCGGCAGCGAACGGCAGCAACCATCAGGTGAGCCAGTCGCTCAGCTTACGGAGCGCGTCGCGGGTGGCAGCCGACGGTACCTCGGTGCAGATCTCCATCGTGACCGCGATCTTGCTATGCCGGAGGATCTGCATAGCCACACGAGGATGTACGTCCAGGGCGGCCGGCAGTGAGCCGCACGTCTTGCGAGTGCCGCGACATGTAAGGAGCATCAGCGGCTTGTGCATCTGGCCCGGGAGGGCCCCGTGAACCCTGACCCTCTGGCCGGAACATCGACAGATTTGCTCATCCGGCATCCATGCAAGCTGACAGGTGACAGGTGACAGCGCTGGAAGTAAGGAGACGAGTGGCGGCCCGCGCGCACAAGGTGTGACGGCGCGCCGACCCCCACCCACGTTCGGCCGGATCTACATCTACTTTTTCAGATGTTATACCCGGCAAGCGCAATACGGCACATGCAAGTACCACACCCAGTACTCGTCGCCGTAATCATATCGGTGCTCGATTTCGCAGTACGAGCCAGGACCGCCGAACTCGTCCTGGGCATCACGGCAGTCGTCGTGGTAATAGTAAGGCCCGTATACCTCCCAGTCCCGTGCGCTACTGGGGTGCTCCGTGCTGCTCGTCACGTGCGAAGCCGGCACAAGTTGCGCGTTCGCTGCCACGCCGAGGCCGAGCGTCAGCATGATCGGCAGCGCGACAGTGGCGAGAAGCCGGATGGCCCATTGCCTTAGCTGTGTACCCATTTGCTTCCTTTCTAACTAGTGGTCGGTCTGTTGGGGATTTAATCGCCGGGACTTAGCCCGCACGATGGGTGCAAAGCCAACAGAACTCCCAGCAGGTCAAATCCCAGCGGATACGTATGCTGCTCCTTGTTTACCTGCCTGTCAACCCCGATGATCCGGGGCGCCTATGGCGCATTAGATGCTTAAGCGGCATATGCCACCAGCCCTGGTTTGGCAGGTATTACAATCGCGGTTCCGCAGGATGATTTCATGGTGCCGCGTGCCATTGTGATTTGCCCGGACTTCTCTCGATCAAATGGGATGAGAGAGGAAACGGTTCGAGGATGGCGGCCTATTGGGCATATGCACCTTGGGGGTCAATACATTGGCTGTCGTATCGTCCTCATATGGCCGCGATCGCCCGACATCAATGTCCTGAACTGCTTGGATGACCTTTATAGGCCTTCCTGCCACTCGTTCACACCGAGGAGGTCACTGGTTCGATTCCAGTATCGCCGACCCAGCTCGGCGGCCGGTTCCGATCATCGGACCGGCCGTTTTTGATCGGTTACCGGCTGGCGGGGGGACGGCGCCAGGCAGGGCGGTTCGTCTCGTGGAACCGGTGGTCACGCTCGATGAGCTGGCGAAGCCGCGCCAGTTGGCCGGCCGGAATGGCGTGCGCCGAACGGGCCAGGAGGGCGGCGACGCTGTCCACTGAGGTCACAATGTGAACGGTGGCGTTCCGGCAGTCCCCGAGCCTTGACCGGGGATGGGTGAAAAGGACCACACGCTGCACCGGAACGGGGCAGCCGCGGTCGCTGAGGAAACGCTGGAGCTGGTCGGCTGGCTCGTTTAGCTGGCGGCTCGGCGATCGTCCCCGACGGTCGCTGAGGACGCCCTCCTCGACAGGAGTTCCGTAACGGTCGTATTTGGTGAACCACCAATCATTTCCGTCACAATTGACGGTCGCGTTGCGGTGCTTCACTTCTATGGCGACGAGGCCCGCGGGGCCGAGGAGCAGATGGTCGATTTCACCGCTTCTGTTGCGGTAGCCCCGAAGCAATGTCCAGTCGTCACCGAGGATGCTGGCCAGACCGGTCTCGGCTATCTGCTCGCCGGAAATTCCGGCCGCGAGGATCTCTTCCCGGTCGGTTGACCTCGTGGTGACCCTCGCCAGTCTTGGAGCCTGCCGTTTCGCGCGGTTCAACGCGAAAGCGAGACGCAGCCACGTCCGGAACTGGCGCCGCCCGCGGGCGTGCTCCCTCGCATTCCGCAGCTCACCGACTCGCGCCTGGTGCCGTGCGAGGGTGTCCTCGAATTGCGATTTCGCCCGCTCCTCAGCGTCCAGCCGGCGCCGGTGAGTCGCCTGGAGCATCGTTCTGGGGTGATTCGATAGCTCAACGATCTGCACGAAACCGCCGTCCTCTTGGAGTTCAGGCGAGAGCGAGGTCGGCCGCGTTGACGGGTGAGCTGGCTGGCGTGCGCGAGAATGACCCGGCACGCCATACCTTAATCCGCGGACGGCGCCAGTCCTCGGACGGCGCCCTGCGCGGTTTCCATCAAAGTGACCACTGCGCCGGGGGAGAGGGGCGCCCCGAAGAGCAGCCCCTGACCTTCGTCGCAGTCCAGGCCGGTCAGGGTGGCGAGCTGCTGGCTCGTTTCGACGCCCTCGGCGACCACGGTCATCCCCAGCGCGTGGGACATCGCCGTTACGGCGGCGACGATCGCCCGGTCGCGGCTGCTCCGGCAGATCGGTTCCACGAAGCTGCGGTCGATCTTCAGGATGTCCGCGTTCAGCCGCTGAAGGTACACAAGCGTGGAATAGCCGGTCCCGAAGTCATCGAGGGCGATGCGCACGCCGATCGCCGATAGCGCGGACAGGATCTCCTGGACGTCGCCAACCTCCGCGATCAGCGCGGTCTCGGTGATCTCCAGGCACAGCTGCGCCGGGTGAAAGCCGTAGCGCCGGACCATTTCGGCCACCCGGCCGGGAAGCCCCGGATCCAGAAGCTCGCGCCCGGAAAGGTTGACCGCCACGGTAAAGGCGCCCGCCCAGCTGCCCCGCGCCGTCCAGGCGGCAAGCTGGCGGCAGGCCTCATCCAGGACGAACGAGCCGAGCCGCCCGATCAGCCCGTGTTCCTCGGCGAACGGGATGAACTTGTCGGGCGGCAGGACCGCTCCACTGGGATGCCGCCAGCGCACAAGTGCCTCCACACCGGTCACCAGCCGCTCTTTCAGCGCGAACAGCGGCTGGTAGACCAGGAACAGCTCAGAATTCTCGATGGCGCGGCCCAGTTCGCTGTGCAGCACGCTCTTCTCCGCGCGGCTGCAGTGCGCGGGCTCGTACAGCTGGGAACGGTTGCGCCCCGCCTTCTTCGCTTCGTACATCGCCATGTCCGCGTCGCGGATCAGATTGCCGGGCTCCGTGGCGGCGTCGCTGGTCCAGGCGATACCGACGCTGCAGGTGACGGAGAAGTCCCGGCCGGCGACGACGTAAGGCGCCGCGATCGAGTGGATGATCCGGTCGCCGATGAGAAGGGCGGCGCCGCTGCTTTCCAGCTCTCCGCAGAGCATGACGAACTCGTCACCGCCGAGGCGGGCGACCGTATCGCCGCGCCGGGCCAGAGCCGAGAGCCGGCGGCCGGCCTCGGCGAGCACCAGGTCCCCGGCGTCGTGACCGTAGGAATCGTTGATCTCCTTGAAGTTGTCCAGATCGATAAAGAGCACCGCCACCCGCGCCGGGTGCCGCTCCATCGCGAGCAGCGTCTGAGAGAGGCGGTCGATCAGCGCGATCCGGTTCGGCAGGCCGGTGAGCGGGTCGTGCAGGGCCTGGTGAGCGAGGGCTTTCTCGGCTTGGATCTGGGCGGTCACATCGCGCGAGATGCCGAACGTGCCGATGATCCGGCCGCTGTCGTCGCGGAGGGGCATTTTCGTGCTGGACACCCAGGCGTCGGCCCGGTCGAGGTAGGTTTCCCGCTCCAGCTTCCCGGTGATCGGCTCACCGGTGCGGATGATCTGCTGCTCGTNNCGGCGACCCAGCCCGCGCTGACCAGGAGGAAACGGCTCAGCAGGTCCTTGAAGTACACCCGTTCCTCGGTCGAGGACAGCAGGTTGCTCATGCACGTGAGTTCGAGCGCGCGCGATGGCTCGCTCTTCCGCCGCCCCGCCGGCGGCACCTCGGCCACGTCTGGCACCCGTGGCCGCGTTCTGTTCGATTTCAGCTGCTTCATCCCCCCGGAAAGCAACCCGTTTCCCTGAGGGTATCTCCGCAGCTAGGGTCCGCCAAACCGGCTGTCGGCAGCCGATGGTGCCGTCAGCCGGCACGGAGCCGCCGGCTGACCGCGGTGACGGCAGGTCAGCCGGACCGTTCAATGTCCGCCGCCCGGCTGGTTTCGGCCGGGTCGCCGGCGGGTGGCCGGCCGCGGGGGCGCATCGGCCTGGCTTGGTGGGGTAGCCGTCCCGCGTCGGCCAGCGCCCGCCGGAGCAGGAACTCGATCTGGGCGTTGGTGCTGCGCAGCTCGTCGTTAGCCCATCTGGCCAGCGCATCGTGGACGGCGGGGTCCAGCCGCAGCAGAACGCCCTTGCGCTCGCTCACCGCCGCACCCCGCCCCTCGTCACCAATACCGCTGCTGTCACTGATTCCGCTGCTGTCACGAATACCGCTGCCGTCACTGGTACAGCGAGCCGGTGTTGACCACCTGCTGGGTAGCCTGCTCGCTGCACAGGACCACGAGCAGGTTGGACACCATGGCGGCCTTGCGTTCCTCGTCCAGTTCGACGACACCCTCTTCCTGCAGTCGTTCCAGGGCCAGCTTGACCATGCCCACGGCACCCTCGACGATGCGCGACCGCGCGCCCACAACCGCGCTGGCCTGCTGCTGGCGCAGCATGGCCTGAGCGATCTCCGGGGCGTACGACAGCCGGGTCAGCCGCGACTCGATGATATGTACGCCGGCCGACGCGACACGATCGGCGAGCTCGGACGACAGCCGCTCGGTGATCTCTTCTGCGTTGTCGCGCAGCGACAGCGCCCCGCTGCCCCGGTTGTCGTACGGGTAACTGGAGGCTATGTGCCGGACCGCGGTCTCGGTCTGGATCGTGACGAAATGCGTGAAGTCGTCGACGGAATAGACGGCGCTGGCGGTGTCGTGGACCTCCCAGACGACCACGGCGGCGATCTCGATCGGGTTGCCGTCGGCGTCGTTGACCTTGGCCTGGGCCGACTCCTGGTTGCGGATCCGGGTGGAGACCGCGATGCGGCGGGTGAACGGGTTCACCCATTTCAGGCCGGAGTCGCGGATGGTGCCACGGTACTGCCCGAACAACTGCACGACACGGGCCTGGCCGGGCACGACCGCGACGAGCCCGGGCACGACGAGGGCATCGCCGATCAGCAGGAGGACGCCGACCGTAATCAGCGCCGTCTTGGTGGCCCCGTTCTCGTGACTGGCCAGCACCAGCACCGCCACCCCGGCCAGCACCAGAACGATGGCCAGGAACAGCATGGGCAGGCCGGGCAGGAACCGGGCCGCCCGTTCGGTCACCCGCCGGCCGGGCACTCCCGGGCCCGCGGCGGATGCGGCCCGGGTAACCGTTCCCGGGCCCGCGGCTCTCGCGTTCTGGATAACCATCTGAGGCCTCCTGAGGTTGACGTACCTGATAACACATGCCTATCATACTGATATCTATTTACTTCGGCAATAGCCCACTGCGGCGCGCCGGCCGTTTTCCGGCGGCGGAGGAGATGAGTCGGATGAGGTGTCTCGTGCCGCGCCGGCCTGGTCTGGCCGTGCCCGGCCGCACGCCGCCTGCCGGGCCGCTCGCCGCGCGGCGGTGTGGGTGATTCCACCCCGGCCACGGCCGCGGCAAGAGGGGTGGACTTGCCCCTGCCGCAGCCCCGGCGGGGCGGGCGAATCTATAGCCGAGGGCCGGAAAACCGGCCAGTTCCGCACAGATAGGACAAGGAAATGACCGCACAGCTCACCCACAAGGAAATGCCGGTCACGACCACAGAGCTGGCCGCCATCACCGGCCGCGGACCGCTCCGGAGGGCGTGGCACCGGATCCGTCTGGCCGTTCACGAGATGAACTATGCGTCCCGGCGGGTCGTCGAGCTGCAGGCCCCCTGGAGCGTTGACGAGCAATGGCACCGCAAGTAAGCATCAGGGCCGTGGATTCGTTTACCGGGAAGCTCAGCGGCTGGTGACGGTGCCGCCGGCCACCTCGAGCCGCCGGTTGACCGTCACCGCCTCCAGCATCCGGCGGTCGTGCGTGACGAGCAGCAGCGTGCCCGGGTAGGACGCGAGCGCCTCCTCCAGCTGCTCGATCGCCGGGAGGTCCAGGTGGTTCGTCGGCTCGTCGAGCACCAGCAGGTTGACGCCGCGCGCCTGCAGCAGCGCCAGCGCGGCCCGCGTGCGCTCACCGGGGGAGAGGGTGTCGGCCGGCCGGAGCACGTGGGCGGCCCGGAGGCCGAACTTGGCCAGCAGCGTCCGGATGTCGGCCGGGGCCAGCTCCGGTACGGCGGCGGCGAAGGCGTCCATCAGCGGTTCCGGGCCCAGGAACAGCCCGCGCGCCTGGTCGACCTCGCCGACGATGACGCTGGCGCCCAGCGCCGAATGCCCCGCGTCGAGCGGTATCCGCCCGAGCAGCGCCTGCAGCAGCGTCGTCTTCCCGGAGCCGTTCGCGCCGGTGATCGCGACCCGGTCCGCCCAGTCGATCTGCAGGTCGACCGGGCCGAGGGTGAACGCTCCGCGGCGGACGACGGCGCCGCGCATCGAGGCCACGATCGTGCCCGCCCGCGGCGCGACCGCGATCTCCATCCGCAGGTCCCACTCCTTGCGCGGCTCCTCGACCACGTCGAGCCGCTCGATCAGCCGTTCGGTCTGCCGCGCCTTGGCCGCCTGCTTCTCGGTCGCCTCCGTGCGGAACTTCCGCCCGACCTTGTCGTTGTCCGGCTGCTTGCGCCGGGCGTTCTTGACACCCTTTTCCATCCAGGCGCGCTGGGCATGGGCCCGCTCCTTCAGGCCCGCGACTGTGCCCGCGTACTCGTCGTACTCCGCACGCGCGTGCCGCCGGGCCACCTCCCGTTCGGCCAGATAAGCGGCGTAGCCACCGCCGTAGGCCCGCACCTGCTGCTGGGCCAGATCGAGTTCGACGACCCGGGTCGCCGTCCGGGTGAGGAACTCCCGGTCGTGACTGACGATGACCGCGCCGGCGCGCAGATCCTGGACGAAACCTTCCAGCCGGGCCAGCCCGTCCAGGTCGAGGTCGTTGGTCGGCTCGTCGAGCAGGAACACGTCGTACCGGCTGAGCAGCAGCGACGCCAGCGAGGCCCGCGCGGCCTGGCCCCCGGACAGCGCGGTCATGGCCTGATCCAGCTCCACGGTCAGGCCCAGCCCAGCCGCGACCGCGCCGGCCCGCTCGTCCAGGTCAGCGCCGCCCAGCGCGAGCCACCGCTCCAGCCCGCCGGAGTAGTCGTCGTCCGCCCCGGGGGTCCCGGCCGCGAGCGCCTCCGCCGCAGCCTGCATCGCATCGTGCGCCGCCGCCACGCCCGTACGCCGCGCCAGGAATTGCTTAACGGACTCTGCCGGGAGCCGGTCTGGTTCCTGGGGCAGGTAGCCGATCGTGCTGGCCGGGGGGCTGATCGTCACCGTGCCCGCGTCCGCGGCCCGCAGGCCGGCCAGCACGCGCAGCAGCGTGGACTTGCCCGCGCCGTTCACGCCGATCAGGCCGACGACATCGCCGGGGCCGACCACCAGGTCGAGGCCGGAAAACAGGAGACGGTCGCCGTGCGCGGCCTCAAGGCCCTTGGCTACCAGCGTGGCGCTCACTCGTGCCAGCGTAGCCGGGCCCAGCCGCGGCGCTCGCCTGGTTATTTCCGGGCGGTCCGGCGCATCAGGGGGATGACGGCGGCCGCGACCGCGAGGTGCATCACGATCAGGCCGGCGGCGGCGAGCGCCCGGGTCCGGGTCCGGGTCCGTCCCTGCTTCCGTTCCCGCGTGACGACGGGGGGGTGGGAGGTGAGCATCGCGTTCTCCTTGCGTCTTCCGTGGCGCCCGGTATGCGCCGCTGACGCCGAGACTCTCCCGCCGCCCGCTAGTCGGGCATCGCACGCGAGAGGTTTTCCTGGCTGCTTCGCGCGCAGCAGCGGGATACTGCTAGCGGGTGGTCCCAGCGGGCGGCGCTTACCGGAGTTCGGGCTCGGGCAGGTCGTGATGGGGGAGAAGGGCGTCCAGGTCCAGGTGCTCCCGGCCGGTGCGTACCGCCTGCCCGCTGACGCTGGTCCGGGTGATGCCGGTGGGGCCGGCCAGCGCGGCGGCGCGCAGACGGCTGGGCCGGCCCATCGCGTCGCCCTGGTCGATCGTGATGCGGGCCCAGGCCGGCTCGAACGGGAGGAGCCCGTCGGCCAGGTAGGCGGCCAGCGCGGCGGCGGCCACGCCGGTGCCGGAATCTTCCGGGTAACCAGCGTCGACCGGGAATTGCCGCGCTACGAAATGATCCCGCCGCCCGTCCGGGTGTGGTGCGAAGACGTAGGCGCCCGTCGCGTTCACCTGGCGGCATAGCTCCCACAGAGCCGGGAAATCCGGCCGGGCCGCGTGCACGGCCGCCGCATCATCGACCGGCACGATCAGCTTCGGCCGGGACACGCTGACGACGCGGATCGGCGCCACCGCCGCGAGGCTTTCCCCCGGCAGTCCCAGCGTGGCCATCGCGTCGTCGCCGGCGAAGATCGGTGCCCCGAACGACGGCCGCTGCTGCTCCACCGTCACCTCCCGCGGGTCGCCGTCCCCCCAGCTCACCTGGTGCTCGCCGGACGCCGTGTGCACGGTTGTCTCCCCGCCCGGGACGGCACCGGACCCGAGCAGGGCGGTGATCGCCGCGATCGTGGCGTGCACGCACATGCGCATTTCGTGCTTCGGCACGAAGTAGCGAAGCCGGGCGCCGGCGGCGCTGACCCCGGTGACGAAGACGCTTTCGTGCCGGTAGTGGTCCGCGATCGCCAGCATCTGCGCTGGCCGGAGCCCGGCCGCGTCGGTCACGACCGGGCACGGGTTGCCGCCGTCGCGGCCGCGCCGGAATACCGACCAGTGCTCAACCGTGACCATGAGGCCATCATCGCGCCCGCGCTTGCGTAACGCGCAATTTACGCTCTGCCGCGCGTGCACCGCTCGCCTGTAACGCCCCGGCTGTTTCCTGGCGCTGCGCGTCGTTGCCGCATGCTAGACGTGGTCCATCCCCTGACGAGGAGCCTGCGATGAGCGGCGGAGGAACGTCCCCCGGCCTGGCGTCCATTCATGTCTATCCGCTCAAGGGCGGGCGGGCCATCGACCTCGATGAGTCCGCGGTGGAGCCGTGGGGCCTGGCCGGCGATCGCCGGTGGCTCGTGGCCGACGACGCCGGCCGGTTCGTCAGCCAGCGTGAGGAACCGGCCCTGGCGCGTGTCATCGTCCGGTACGCCCCGGTACTTCCCGCGCCACTCCCTGGAGATGAGGCTCCCGCGGATCGGATCACCGGAGCTGAGGCTCCCGCGGATCGGGCGCCGGGCGCATCGCCCCTGCCGACCGGCTTCATCACCCTGTCCGCTGCGGGCCACCCGTCGCTGGATGTTCGCGCGCCGTCCGCAGGGCCCGCGGCCGAGATGATCGACGTCACGGTCTGGAGATCGAAGGTCAGTGCCACGGCCGCGGGACCGGACGCCGACGGCTGGCTGTCCCGGCTCCTGGACCGTCCGGTGCGCCTCGTCTACCTGGACGATCCGACCCGCCGTGAGGTGGATCCCCAGTACGGAACGCCCAGCGACCGGGTGAGCTTCGCCGATGGCTTCCCGTTGCTGCTCACCACCGCCGGCTCGCTGGAGGAACTGAACCGCTGGCTCGCCGAGGACGGTGATCCGCCCGTCCCGATGAACCGGTTCCGGCCGAACGTGGTGGCCGAAGGCACGGCCCCGTGGGCGGAGGACCGCTGGCGCCGCATCCGGATCGGCACCGTCACGTTCCGGGTCGCCAAGCCGTGCGGGCGCTGCCAGGTCACCACGATCGACCAGACGACGGGGCAGCGCGGCCGGCAGCCCCTCAAAATGCTCGGCCGCCGCCGCCGGTTCGGCCAGGCACTGGTCTTCGGGCAGAACATGATTCCGGATGCTCCCGGCATCATCCGGGTCGGCGACCGAATCCGCGTCCTGGAGTAGCCGGACGCGCCCATGCCGATCAGGTCCGGTGCGAGGCAGCGCGTCCTGCCCGCGACGTGCGGGATCACATTGCGCCACAGGTACGACGAGGCGGGATTGCCGTGCAGGAACACCACCGGCAGTGCCCGCGCCCGAATCGGTGTACGCCATCCGGGAATCGTTAATCTTGACGGTTGGCATGGTCGCCGTGTCCTCTCCGTGAAACAGCCTTCGCGTGTTTAGACACCAGTTCCCCGCCGCTGTGACCGCCTCTTGGCGCATCGTCCGAACGGTCCCGCCCGGCTCTCCGGCCCGGGAATGCACGTGCCCGTAACATTCGGGGCCGGAAACTTAACATTAACGATCTTGTCGCGATGTCGGTCCCGTCGTGACAATGACGGAGAGCGTGAAGCGGCACAGATCTTACTTTGTGCTTGGTGTAAGCCTTGCCGTCGTCGTCGGGCTATGAGTCGTCACCGCGGCCTTCTGTGGCCGCGCGACCAGAGGAGCCGCACCCATGACTGACGTCCGCACAAAAACTTCTCGCAATAGCTCACGTGAATGGGGGAGCCTGCGCCCGAATGCGCTCGGATTCCCCGCGCTGCTGGCCCAGTCAATCGCGCTTATATCGCCCACCATGACGGCGGTCCTGATTATTCCGCTGGCATTCTCGAACGCCGGCCAGGGCACCTGGCTGGCGTATCTCTTCGGGACGGTGATGCTTCTCTTCGTCGTCCTCAGCCTCAATCAGTTCGCCCGCCGGTCGGCCCCGGCACTAGACCGCTGACGTGGTTTCTCCGAAACTGACAGCAGGCTCTGCGTGGCCCGTCACCGTCGACCGGCCAGGGCTTACTGGGAGGTGACCGTGATGGCACGCCGTGATATCGCGTTCGACGCCGAGGGCGTCACGTTGCGTGGCTGGTTCTACGCGGATGAGCAGGCAGGACCCCGGCCGGCCGTGATCATGGCGCACGGTTTCTCGGCGGTGAAGGAGATGTACCTGGACAGCTTCGCCGAGGTCTTCGCCGCGGCCGGGCTGAACGTACTGGTCTACGACAACCGCTGCTTCGGGGCCAGCGACGGCGAGCCCCGGCAGGAGATCGATCCGTGGGCCCAGGTGCGCGACTACCGGCACGCCATCAGCTACGCCAGCACCCTGCCGGAGGTGGATCCGGCGCGAATCGGCGTCTGGGGCAGCAGTTACTCCGGCGGCCACGTCCTGGTGGCCGCGGCGATCGACCGCCGGGTGAAGGCGGTGGTGAGCCAGGTGCCGCTGGTCAGTGGGCACGACAACTTCCGCGTGCTGGTCCGGGCCGACTTCATCGCCGGATTCCGCCAGCAGTTCGACGCCGACCGCCTGGCCCGCTTCCGCGGCGAGCCGCCCGCGATGGTCCCCGTGGTGGACAAGGACCCGCTGGCGCCGTCGGCGCTGCCGACGCCGGATTCGTGGGAGTGGTTCTCCGAGACCGGTAACACCCGCGCTCCGGCCTGGCGTAACGAGGTCACGCTGCGGAGCGTGGAGATGTTCACCGAATACGAGCCGCGCACCTACCTGCCCTACATCAGCCCCACGCCGCTCCTGCTGCTCGTCGCCGAAGGCGACCATCTGGTGCCCTCCGAGCTCGCCATCGCGGCCTTCGACGGAGCGCACCAGCCGAAGGAGCTGGTCATCCTGCCGGGCGGTCACTTCGATGCCTACGTGAAGGGATTCGACGCGGCCAGCAGCCACGCGCGGGACTGGTTCACGCGCCACCTGGCTACCTGACACCACACCGATCGCGGGACGTCCGGGCACGCCGTCGTGGCCAGCGTATGGCCCGGTCACCACGGCGCCGGGCTCCGGCGGGCCAGATCGGTGAATAATGAACCACTGGTACCCAAATATGGTAACAGAGTAACATCGGGCGCGTGACAGGTGGCGCACGTGACAGGTAGGAACAGGGAGGACTTCGTGGCGTTGCAGCCGGATCATGACACCGCGACGGCTGAAGGCCAGCGGCCGCCTCTCGAGCCGGCGGCACCGACCGAGCAGCGCAACCCGCGCACGCTCGACATTGATGTACGGCCGACGCTGGAGGTGCTCCGGCTGCTCAACGCCGAGGACGCCACCGTGGCGACGGCTGTGGAGCGGGCGCTGCCCGAGCTCGCCCGCGCGGTCGACTGGGTGGTGGAGGCGATCCGGACCGGCGGCCGGGTGCACTACTTCGGGGCGGGCACGTCCGGGCGGATCGCGGTGCTGGACGCCGCCGAAGTGGGTCCCACGTTCGGCCTGCCGGACGGCGTGTTCGTCGCCCACCAGGCCGGCGGGGAACGTGCGCTGCGCAACTCCATCGAGGACGTGGAGGATGACGCCGCGCTGGGCGCCCGTGACGCCGGCAGCGTCACCGCCGCCGATGTCGCCATCGGCATTACCGCCAGTGGCCGGACGCCCTACGTCGCCGGCGCCCTGCGCGCGGCCCGGCACGCGGGGGCGCGGACCGTCCTGTTCAGCAGCAACCCGGGTGCTCCGCTGGCGGACCTGGCGGACTGTCATGTGCTCACCGACACCGGGCCGGAGGCGATCGGCGGCTCGACCAGGCTGAAGGCCGGGACTGCGCACAAGATGGCGCTGAACGGCCTGTCCACGGCGGCGATGGTCCACCTGGGCCGCACGTACTCCAACCTGATGGTGTCGGTGGACGGGCTGAACAGCAAGCTCCGGTCCCGGCAGCTGTCCATCCTGCGCGAGGCCTCGGGGGCCCCGGCCGACCGGTGCCGCACCGAGCTCAGCCGCTGCGACGGGAACCTGCGGCTGGCCCTGCTCTGCCTGCTGTCCGGCCAGGAGCCCAGCGTCGCTGCGGAGGCCCTGCTCGCCGCCGGGGGCAGTGTGCGCCGCGCGCTGGTCATGCTCCCGCCCAACGGCGCGCGCTGACGGCCCGGCCCGCGGGAGCCCTGCCTTACCCCCGCAGCGCCCCGGCCACGGAGGCCCGGATCAGCTGGCGCTGAGAGGCGGCGAACAGCGCCACCAGCGGCAGGCTGGCGATGACGACCGCCGCCGCCAGCAGCGTCCACTGGCTCTGGTTGGAGCCGTAGAAGCTGTAGATGCCGCGCGTGACGGGGAACAGGCCCGGACTGGACAGCCAGACGACCGGCCCGATGATGTCGTTCCACACGTTGAGCATCCCGTAGAGGAACGTGATCAGCAGGGCCGGCCGGGTGAGCGGCACCACCACGCGGGCGAGATAGCTGAGGTAACCCGCGCCCTCCATCCACGCGGCCTCGTCCAGCTCGGCCGGGACGGAGGCGATGAACGCCGTCAGCAGCACCACGCCCAGCGGCATCCCCTGCTCCACGTGCAGGATGATGTAGCCGGGCTGGTTGTTGTAGAGCCCGAGCGAGCGCGACTCGATGAACAGCGGGATGATCGCGATCGGCAGGAAAAGCCCGATGGCGAGCCAGCCGTACACCGCCCCGGCCCGCCGGATGAGCCTGCGGGCGATCGGGAACGCGATCAGCAGGGCCTGGACTCGCCCTTGAGCCGGTGGGCCACCAGGAGCGCGAAGGCGTTCTGCAGAATCGTCACCCCGGTCACGAACACGACCGTGGCCCACAGACTCGAGATAAACCCGGGCCGCTCGGTGGTCAGCAGCGCGGTGTAGTTGGCGAACCCGGTGAAGCTGGTGGACGAGCCGGCCAGGCCCGAGTAGTTCGTGAACGAGATGAGCAGGTTCCCGGCCGCCGGGGCCACCCCGAACAGGATGTACACGGCGAGGCCGAGGAGCAGCCCGCCCCACATGGTCAGCTTCGACCCGCGGCTGAGCAGCCGGGCCGAGCCCGCCCGGCTGCTCCGGCGGGAGAAGGACGCGGACGGTGCGGCCCGGTGTGCCGCACCCTGCCCCCGCGGATCCGGCCCGGTGGATGGCGGGCCGGAGCTTTGAACGCGCTGGATGGTCACCCCGGCGGCAGGGCCGCGCCCGGCGCAGCCGTCGTCATGACTTCGTCCAGTTGCTCTGGTAGAGCGCCTCCACCTGGGCCGGCGTCTTGCTGCCGTTGATGACGTCCTGCTGGAGTTCCGGCCAGTAGTTCGGCTGGTCCCAGTAGCCGTCGGAGGGGGACAGGATCGGGTAGGCGGCGGTGGCGTTGACGCCCTTGCCGAACCAGGAGCCCATGGAGGTGGCCGCGAAGCTGTTGTACGTGCCGCCGGTCTCGCTCGGCGAGATGCCGGTCATGTTGACGTACTGCTGATACTCCGGCTTGGAGGAGAAGAACGCCATCCACTTCAGCGCGGCCGCCTGGTCCGGGGCGGTTTTCAGCACCGAGAAGGTCAGGTTGTCCTGGTTGAACGCCTGGTTGTCGGCGGCGGTGTTGCTGCCCGGCAGCGGGAAGTAGCCGACCCGGATCTTCGGGTTGGCCTGCTGGATGGCGGGCAGGTCCCACGATCCGTCCAGCAGCATGGCCGCGTCGCCCTTGGCGAAGTTACCCGGCATGGACTCCCACGGCACCCCGGCGTAGTTCGGCTCGAGGTACTTCGCGAGCGTCTTCTCCTCGGTCATGGCCGTGGTGAAGTGGGCGTCCGTCCACTTGGCGGATCCGCTGGCCAGGGCGGTCTGGAGGTTGCCACCGGGCGCGTGCGGGTACCAGACGCTGGCGATCAGCTCGTTGTACAGGAACTGAAGGTAGACGGGCCCGACACCGCCCAGGCCGACGTACATCGGGGTGACGTTATGCGACTTCAGGGTGTTCAGCTCGGTGAGGAACTGGGTGTACGTCGTCGGCGGGGCCAGGTGGTACGTGGCGAAGGTGGCCTTGTTGTAGAAGACCCCCTCCTGGTAAGCGCCCGTGACCACGCCGTAGGTCTTGCCGTTGTACGTCTCGGCGCTGTCGGCGGAGCTGGTGTAGTTGTTCAGCCAGCTTTGCCCGTTGAGCGGCTCGAACACGTGGTTTGTGGTCCAGAACTGCCAGGTGGTCATGTTGGAGCGGGTCGGCTTGAGCGGCAGCGGCTGGGCCGGCGGGTACCAGCTCACGATGTCCGCACTGCTGGCGTCGACGTCCGTCTCCAGCATGGTCTGGTAGGGGCCGGTGATGTCCGCTGCGGTCTGCAGGTCCACCGTGATGTTCGGGTACTTCTTGTGGAACGCCGTGTCGATGGCCTTGATCGCGCTGACCGCGGGCGGGTTGTCCCACGTGATGATCTTGAGGGTGCCGGACGCGGACGATGACGACGAGCCGCCGCCTGAACCGCAGGCGGCCGCGGTCAGCAGCGCCATCGCCGCCACGGCGGAGCAGGCCGTCAGTCGCCTCGTTCGGCGCCGACGTGGTGTACCAGGCATGGGCTGCTCCTCTCGCGCTTCACCTCGCGGTAACGTTCGGGCCCGGCCGTCCCGCACCAATCGATGGTAAGAACATACGGATTGACATAACTTTGCGTCAAGGATTTACACAAGCGTAACCGTATTGGCTCGGGCACAACGCGCCACAACCGGACACGGCCGAACAGCCGGATCCGGCTAGCCGTGCGCGCGTGCCCGGGGCGGCCCATCAAGGATGCAGATCAGGAGGATGCGGGTGCCCGCTCACCTGGGCCGGCAGGTCGGCGAGCTGCTGGAGGCGGCCGTCGGCTCGCGGCAGATCCCCGGTGCCGTGGCCGCGGCCGGCCGGGGACGGGAGGTACTCGGGCGGTGGGTCACGGGGTGGGCGGACACCACGCCCGGCGCGATGCGGCCCATGGAGGAGGCCACGGTCTTCGATCTCGCCTCGCTGACCAAGGTCGTGGCGACGACCACGGTCACCCTGGCGCTCGCCGGCGCGGGAACGCTCGGTCTCGACGACCCGGTGGCGGACCACCTGCCGGCCTTTCCCGCCTGCCGCGACGGTGGGGTGACGGTCCGTCATCTGCTCACCCACACCAGCGGGCTGCCGGCCACGGCGGAGTTCTACCGGACCTGCCATACCCGGGAGGAGGTCGTTGGCGCGCTGTTCCGCTCGCCGCTGGAGGCCGCGCCCGGAACGCAGGTCACCTACTCCGACCTCGGCTTCATGGCCCTGGCCGAGGTGACGCGGGCCGCGGCCGGCGCGCCGTTGGACGTGAGCGTGCGCCGCCTCGTCACCGGGCCTCTCGGCCTGGCCTCGACCGGCTTCGGGCCGCTGGGTCAGCCTTCGGCCGGTTCCGGGAAGCTTTCCGTCCCGCTGACCCGGGTCGCCGCGACCGAACGCCGGTCCGGCGACGGCCTGCCCTGGGTGGGCACGGTGCACGACGAGAACGCGCGGGCCTGCGGCGGGGTCGCCGGGCACGCCGGACTGTTCTCCACCCTCGCCGACCTCGCCCGGTTCGCCCAGTGGTGGGTGAGCGACCGCGACGGGCCCGTTCCCGCGTCCCTGCGCCGGACGGCGGAAACGGACCAGACCCCCGGCCTGGCGGGGCGCCGGGGGCTCGGCTGGGTGCGGACCGGCGACCGCTTCGACATCCTCGGCCCGTCCTGGCCACCGACCGCCGTCTCGCACTCCGGGTTCACCGGCACCAGCCTCGCGGTCGAGCCGGCCAGCGGGGTCTGGGTCGTGCTCCTGACGAACGCCGTGCACTTCGGCCGGGACCGCACCGCCGTCAAAGCGCTCCGCCGGGACGTGCATACGGCCGTGGCCGGGGCTCTCCTGGGCCCGAGGCCCCGGATTTTCCCGGAACGGACGTAG
>PLRW01000077.1:0-9553 GCA_003164955.1 Actinomycetota bacterium | reverse complement strand
CCGCCGCCGGCAGGGCGGTCACGCCAACCGGGAGCCTCCCGTGCGCCGCGTAGTAGGCGAGGTCGGTGGCCAGTTGCGGGGTCTGCGCCGTGGTCGCGGCCGTCCCGTTCTCGTAGTAGTTCGTCCCGGGCAGGGTGTCCAGCGGCGCGGTGGCGATCGAGAACGGTGTGAAGCCGCCGCCCTGACCGGACGGGTTCGTCCACCCGCACGTGTTGTAGTACAGGCCGTCGTCGGCCGCCGCGCCCACGGCGATGACCAGGTACTCCCCGTCCGATGCCTCGTCCCACGTGATGGCGAACGACCGGGTGACCTGCGAGGCGGGCAGACCGGCCGCCCGCACGGCCGCGAGGGCGGCGGAGTAGTCCGACGCGGTGGCCGCGTACAGCCGGACCGCCCGGGTGAACAGCGACGGGTCGGCCCTGAGCAGGAACGGGTTGAAGACCCCCTGGCCGACGACCACGGGGATGCCGGCCGCCTGAGCGTAGAACGCGGTCAGGGCGGACCGCTGCGCCGAGGCGGCGCGGGTGTCCCCGGCCTTGGTGTCCAGCAGCATCCGGACCGCGGCGCCGCCCGCCAGGCCCTCGAAACGGAACTTGCCGAGCCACGGAGCCATCTCGCGGGCGAACGCGTCCCCCGCCGCCTGCGCGTCCTCCGTGGCCTGCGCGGCGATCTGCGGTGGTGCCGCGGCGATCTGCTGCCACGCGGCCAGCAGCCGTCCGGCCGCCGTGCGCAGCGCCGGGGTGATCGCCGGGCCCTGGTCCGCGCCGTAGGCGGACCAGAATGCGGAGATCAGTGCCGTAAGTGCCGGGGCCTCTGGCGTCCCGATCCGCGGGACCGACTGATTGTCGGCCGCGAACACGCTCAGCGCGGCACCATCCGAACCACCGGCACCGTCCGCACCACCGACACTTTCCGTACGACCCGCACTGCCCGCGCTATCGGCACTTTCCGCGCTATCGGCACTGTTCGGACCGCTCATACCATTAGCACCACCTACATCACTCACACCACCCGCACCATTCGCCCCCCCCGCGGCGGCGGCGTGGCCAATCCCGGCCTGCCAGGCCGCGCCCGGGTCACCGGTGTAGGCGGCCGGATTCCAGGTGTAGTCGGCCGTGGTGAATAGCGGGATCGTCGACGGTGCCGGTTCCTGCATGGGGTTCGACGTGAACCCGGCTACCGCGGTGCTCAGGTCCGCGGCCCGGCCGGTCAGCGGCCCGAGGAACAGCCGGGTCGGGTCGTAGTCGTTGACCGGGTAGTTGTCCCAGACCACGATCTGCTGCCCGAACTCGGCGGCGGTGGCACTGGCCTGGGCGGCGGTGATCGTCTGCGGGATCACGCCGACGCCGGTCCAGTACACGAGGACGCGGGAGGTCAGGCTGGCCTTCCACACCGACCGGTAGGCGGACGCGGCGTCCCCGGCGTAGTTCGTCGGCACGGTGATCAGCTCATCCGCGCCCGGATGGGTGCCGATGAACCCGGTCACGAAGTTGTTGATCAGGTAGGCCTGCGCCGCCGCGAGCGGGTCGGGGGAGGAACCGAACCTGGCCGTGTCGGCCGCGCAGTTGAACCCGGACCCGATGTCGTCGAAGAACAGCGCGAACTGGCGGACCCCGGCGTTCCAGAGCTGCTGGTCCTTGGCCTCCAGCGCGCTGAGGTCGGTGCCGGACGAGTAGCAGATGCTCAGTCCGGGCGACAGCGCGTACACGAAGTTGACGTGCTCCGACTGCGCGGCCGAGACGAGCTGGCCCAGGCTGGCCAGGGCCGGGGATGGATACGGGTCCTGCCAGTCCGCCCGCAGGTAGGGGTCGGACTTGGCCGAGTAGACGAACGTGTTCAGCTTGTTCTGGCCGTAGAACCGGAGCTGGGTGCCGATCTCGGCGTCTGTCCAGGCCGGCCCGTAGAAGCCCTCGATCACGCCGCGAAGTCCGGCGGACGGCCAGTCCCTGACCTGAACGTTCCGTATCCAGGCGGCCCCGCTCCCGGAGTCCCCTGACCCGGCGTCTCCGCTCCCCGCGTCTCCGTGCCCGGTGGGCCCGCCCCCGGCGCCCCGCTGCCCGGTGACCCCGCTCCCGGCCACGATGAGCTGCCGCAGCGTCTGGACCGCGTAGAACGTGCCGGCCCCGTCCGTCCCGGCCAGGACCACGGCGGTGCCCGCGGTCCCGGCGGGTTGCCCCGCCGCGAGCACGTATCCGCCGGCGGGCAGCCCCTCCGGGCCCTGCACGCCGAGGCGCCGGAGCTCTGGATCCACGGCCGCGTTCACGGCGGGCGTGCCGACGTAGAACACCAACCTGGCGTCCGGCGCGGGCTGGCCCGCGGTCGCCCGCGTGATCTGGCGCACGCCGTCCGCCCGGAGCACGGCGCCCAGCGCCGACAGGGCCGCCGGGTCGGTGCCCGCACCGACGACCTCGCCGACCGACGGCGGGATCACGGAACTGCCCGGCTCGGCCTGGATCTGCCGCGGCGTCGGCCAGACGGCCGGCAGGGACGTAGCGGCGGCCGTAGCGCTGGCCGCCGCCGCGGGGGACACGGCGGCGGAGACCGGGACCGCGGATAGCCCGCCCGCAGTGATGAGGCCGGCCACGGCCGCGACCGCGAGCCCGGTGCGGCGGTTCACGACGGCGAGCCCGTGCAGGTGGACCGCGGGGCCGCCGCCGTCGGCAGGGCGGTCACGCCCGCCGGGAGCGTCCTGTGGACCGCGTAGTAGGCCAGGTCGGTGGCCAGCGACGGGGTCTGCGAAGTGGTCGCCGCGGCGGCCTCCTCGTAGGCGTCCGCGCCGGGCAGGCTGTGCAGCGGCGCGCCCGCGATGTGGAACGGCGTCGAATCCGGGATGGCTCCCGACGGGTTCACCCACCCGCAGGCGTTGAAGTACAGGCCGTCCGTCGCCGTCTGCCCGACCGCGATCACCAGATAGTCCCCGGTCAGCGCGTCGGCCCACGCGGTCCCGAACGACTGGGTGACGTGGGTGGCGGGCAGCCCCGCCGCCCACGCGGCCACCAGCGCGGACTGGTCGTCGGCCGTGGTAGCCGCGTAGAGCACCACCCGGTCGGCGAAGGTGGCCGCGGTCGCGGGCAGGGTGGCGGCCGTCCACGGGCCGGCCGGGACGGCCGCCGTATCCGCGGTCACGCCGCTGCCGTTAGCCAGGAACAGGCGGTCCGACTGGCTCGCGGGCTGGCTGCCGGCCGGCGCGGTCGGCTGGGTCGCCGGGTAGGCGGCCGCCCCGAGCAGCCCGGTGGCCGTGCCCGGCAGCGTTCCGCTGTCCCAGGCCTGCCCGCTGTCCCCGGTCTGCCCGCTATTCCCGGCCTGCCCGCTGGCGTAGGTAACGGCCGGCCGCCCCGAGGCGGCGCGGTAGAAGACTTCCGGGTTCGGCGCGCCCGACGAGGGCAGGTAGTTCTGCGCCAGCAGCGTCCCGGACGGCGTGCCCGGCAGTTCCCGCACCTGCCAGCCGATCCCAGTCGGCCAGCCGATCCCAGCCGGCCCGGTGGCGGCCTCGGCGAGGTGACCGAGGCGGTCGGTGAAGAAGACCTCCTGCCGGCGGCCGCCCGTTCCGGCCCCGAGCGCGGCCAGCGAGGTGCCGGCCGCTGGCGAGGTGCCGGCCGCCGGCGAGGTGCCGGCCGCGATGGTGCGCGGCAGGACCAGCGGTAGCGCGGGTCCGCAGCCGCCCGCCGAGGTCCCGGTCAGCGCGCCCTGGGGGCTGAGGTAGTACAGGTGCGTGCAGACGCTTGCGCCCTGGCTGGTGTCGGCGAGCGCCAGCGCGTTCTGGCCGGTCACCGGGCCGGGCAGCGTCTGCGACGCCCACGTGCCGCCCTGCTGATAGGTCTCGGCGGGCTGGCCCGCCTGGTTGAGGTAGAACACCTCCGCCGTCGGCAGCGCCGGCGCGTCGGCCGTCGTCGTCGCGACGATGGCGCTGCCCGGGGCTGGGTTGCCGGGAAGGGTGGCGCTGGCCCAGGTCCCGCCGCTCTCGGTGGTCTGCGCGAGATGCCCCGCGGCCGTGCGGAAGAATACGTGCGCTTCCAGGACGCCGCTGGCGTCTGCGTAGTTCAGCGCGGTGAGACCGCCGCCGCGGGTGGGCGTGCCGGGCAGGTCCTGCCGGAGCCAGCTCACGCCGTCCCAGCTCTCCTCGGCCAGGCCGCCGTCCGCCGTCCGCAGGAACAGGTTCTGGTCGACGGGGACGGTCGAGTAATAGACGGAGTGGCTCGGGGTCGTGGTCACCGCCGAGGACGCGCTGACCACGTCGACGTTCCACGTGCCGGTCGTCACCGTGCCGAAGCTGGAGGTCGCCGTCATCGTCACCGTCTGCAGCCCGGCGTTGGCGAACACGTGGCTGGTGGTCCGGCCCGTCGCGGTCGCGGTCCGCCCGGTCGAGGTCGCGCCGTCGGCGAACGTCCACTGGTACTGGCTGATCGAGCCGCCCGCCTCGCTCGCGGTCACGGCGAAGTTCGCGGCCGTGCCGGCCACGGTCACCGGGGGGCCGGTGATCGAGGCGTGCGGGGCCGCCTGCTGCGCGGTCCCGGGCGGCGCGACGAAGACCCACTGCTCGCCCCGGCTCCACACCTCCGAGGCCCAGGTCTTGAGGGTGATGTCCGTGTCGTACTGCACGGTGGTGTTGCTGGTGCCGAGGAAGTCGCCGTTCACCAGGTTGACGGTCCCGTCGGCGTTCACCGCGGTCACGATGCCCACGTGGTCGGCGTAGGTGGTGGGCGTAGTGCTGCCGGGCGGGAAGAACACCACGGCGTCGCCGGCCTGCGGGAAAGTGGAGTCGATGGGCATCGTCTCGCCCTGGTCGAGCCCCCAGTCGTAGAAGGAGTCCGAGCCGGCGTTGATGGCGCTCATGTTCGCCGTGACCCCGGCCTGCTCCCAGACCCACTGGGCGAAGTCGGAGCACCACTCCTCGTTCTCGTTCTCCACCTTGAACGCCGGGTCGTATCCGCAGCCGTCGCTGTTCGGGGTCACCGAGCCGACCAGCGTGGTGTAGGGATCGCAGTCCACCCCGCTGAAGTTCCGCGCCGCCGGTGTGTCGCCGATCCCGACCTGGCCGAGGGCGATGCTGGCGATCGACTGCGTCACGGTGCCCGCGCGGCCCGCGGCCGACCGGGCCCGGGACGCGGCGCTCTTCTGGGCTGCCATCGTCGTGCCACAGCCGGCCGGCTCGGCCAGCTGCCAGGCCGCGCGGACCGCCGCCGGCAGTGCCGACTCACACGTTCCGGGTGCCGCCGCGGGCTGGACGAGGCGCCACGACTGCCCGGCCGTCCGGCTGAACACCCCGCTGGCCGCGCTGTCCTGGAACGCGATCTGAGCCCGTAGGCCCGCGGCCGGGGACGGCGTAAAGCCGGCCACCGCCCACGTCACCCCGGTGGCGGTCACCCGGGCCAGATGCAGGGAGCCCGGCCTGATGCCCGCCACGGCCGACCCGGGAACGTGCCGGGCCGACGCGTACGCCTCGGTGAGCGCCACCCGGTCGGCCGGACTGGCCGTGAGAGTCTGCACCCCCGCCNNCGCCGGAGGGGCCGGGTCCTGTTCGCCCGCGGGAGGGGCCAGCCCCTGCAGGCCTGAAGGAGACGCCGCGCAACGCTGCTGGTCGTGTTCAATGCCACCGCGTGCCTACTTCCTGGCCAGGTGGCCTTCCCGGCCGGGCAGCCAATCCTGTCAAGTGATTTATTAGCGATGAACGACACGCTGGAGAAAATTAATAACAACCAACACGGTCGAACGTCAAGAGGTCGCCTCCAAACGTCAAGAGGTTGCCTCGTATTGGGCTGAGTCGCCCGGAATGCGGTCTCGCTGTTACCGTGCCCCGCATGGGAGTCCCGCTCAGTGACGCGACGCTCAGGCTGCTCGACGGGAAGAACTATGCGGTGCTGGCCACGGTGAATCCCGATGGCAGTCCGCAGACCTCGGCGATATGGGTCGGCCGCGATGGCGGCGACCTGCTGTTCTCGACTGTGGAGGGGCGGATCAAGCATCGCAATATGCTGCGTGACCCGCGCGTCAGCGTCACCGTGCTGGACTCCGCGGATCCGGAGAACTACGTCGAGTTGCGTGGCCGGGTGTCGATGACGCCAGACGTCGGCCGGAAGCTCGATACCCAGCTGTCCTGGAAGTACGACGGCAAGGATCCCGGTGAGGACCGGCCCGGTGCGGTCCGCGTCGTCGTGCGCGTGGTGGTGGAAAAGGCCACCGGGTACGCAGCATAAAGCGGAAAGGTCACGCGGGCCAAAAACAAGCAGTCTTTCTTCGAAACTGGATCTGTGACGTTAGGTACCGGCCAATCGAGCGAATCCACGCTAAATGTTCATATGGCGCGGCTCGTCAGCGGCCGGGCTATTTCTGTCCCGATGATGTCCGGGCACAATTGATCATCCGAAACACTGCGATGGGAAGGTGCAACGCTAATTAATGGTAGCTTTGCGCTGTGAAGCCGTCGGGGGGGCGGGCCGCTTTCGCATTGGTGGCCGTGCTGGGAGCGGGCTCATGCGCGGCCCTGGCCGTGTTTTCGGCCCGGCACGGTCTCGCCGAGGCAAGCTCACTCGCGGGCGTGCTGGCCTTCCCGGTTGGGCTCGTGGCGGCCGGCGCCGGCGTCTGGGCCGTCCTGCCGCGTACTCCCAAAACAGATGANNGGCCCGCACAGTCTGCGGGTCTCCTGGAAGGGTGCGGCGACCGATTACTTCGAGCGGTGGGAGTACCTCGAAAGGACGGCACGCCAGGAGTTCTCCGGTGCCGGGCCCCAGGATTGCAGTAAATGGGCCGGTGGCCCCGGTGAGCTGGCGGGATCAGAAGAAACGGCCGGCGGCATCTGTGCCGTTCTGGACAAGGTTCCGACCGGCCGGCTTGTCACTTTGGGGGAGCCCGGGGCGGGAAAGAGCATGCTGCTGATCCGCCTCGCCCAGGGACTGTTGTCTCCCAGCCGGGCTGGCATGGTGGGAACTCCCCACCGCGACTCCGATTCCGCTCGTCGGGCCGGCCGTCGGTGCGGTGTGCGGAATCGCGGCGGGGATCGCTGCCGTGTCCGCGAGCCATGCCGGGGTTGGTGTCGGACTCGGGCTAGGGGTCGGGATCGGCCTCGCGGCCGGATTCCCGTTCCGCTCGGCACCCCTGCCCCAGACGCCCAGCCAGGCGGCCACCGCGGAGGGCCCCACCCCGGCGCGGGGTATAGCGGGCGGGCTGGTGGGAGGGATCACTGGTGGCCTCGCCGCCGGATTCCTGGCGACGACGCTGGGGTTCGGCCACACGGCTTCGCTGGTCAGCGGGATGCCCGTTGCCCTGGGTGTCGGGCTGGCCACCGGAGCGTGCACGAGTTTCTATGGCGGGATCGCCGCTGGCCTGTGCGGCGGGTTCGCCGCGGGTGCCCTGGAGGGGGTGGGCACCGGCCAGACGGCCGGGATTGTCAACGGATTGGGCATCGGGCTGGTCGTGATGCTCATCATCCGGGACGTCGGTCGCGATACACCCGCCGCCGACCGCAGGTGGTCATACAAGCTCGGTATCCCGGGCGGACTCGCCGTCGGGGCCGCTACCGGGATAATCGCCGGGTTCAAGGAAGGACCAACGGTCGGGCTGGTGCTAGGTGCGCCGCTGGGACTCATCAGCGCCTGGCCCATCGGGCTCAGGGGCATCAGGGCGGCGCGGGCCGCGATCCCGCCTGCCCCTCGCGTGGCTCTGGCCCGGGACGCCCGCGCGTTCTGGACCACGGCGCTGGCGGCCGGGCTGGCGGCCGGGGCATTCGGATTCGGGGGCGACGGCCTGGCCTCCGTGATCGAGGCCAAGGCCAAGCTGACCCTTTCCACCCTGCTCTCGGATGGCCTGGCCATAGGAATAGCGTCCAGCGTGATCGTCGGTCTCGCCTTCGGTGTCTACCATTCGGCCTCACCCGGCTTTCTGATCACCCGCGTCTGGCTCAGCCTGCACGGAGAGCTGCCGTGGCGGTACATGGATTTTCTCAGTGACGCGCACGAAGTGCGCCGCGTGCTTCGCCAGAACGGCGCGAGATATGAGTTCAGCCATGTCGAGTTGCAGCGCTACCTGGCCCGGACAGCCGAAATCGAGAGCTCGCGCGAGGATCCGCCCCGGCTCAATTTCGCCTACCGCGAAGTATTTGCGATACGGCGGGTGCGAAGTTCCGCGTAATCTGCCGACGGCACGCCGAAATCCGGGGACATCAGCCCGAGCAAGAGTTTTCTGGCACGCATTCCGGGAAGCTTGAAGAGTTTCCTGAAACACAGCGGCTTCAGTTCATCTTCGTGCCACTGCCGCAGCGGCATCAGCTCACGGCCGGTCTCGACGTAACGGGGCATGCTCTCGAACAGCTGGCCGCTGTCGACGTCGGTCTCGCCCTTGTCCAGCAGCTCCTCGATCGCGCGCCGCGAGGTGTGCGCCGCTGAAGCGGCGTGCAGTGGCCGGGCGCCATCGGCAAGCATGGTGCGGTCGCCCCGAATCCGGTACCGCGTGCCATCGGGATGGTCCGCGACGACCAGTGGCCGCTTGTTCAGGTAATCGTGGACGAAACCGGCGGACATCTGGGCCACGCTGCTGCCCAGCAAGGCGAGGTAGCACGTATAGCTGCTGACCCGCTGCTCCGGAGAGCCGCCGGAGACGCCGCTCAGTGCTATGCGCGCATCCAGGGTGAGAGCCTCATTCGCCGACTGAGGATCGGTGACGGCGGCCGCATACCCAGGGTCATACAGGTCCGGCCCATGCAAGAACGGCTGGCGCCGGTAGGTCATGCCGGCGAGCAATTCCCGGTCCGCAAACGATGCTCCCGTGTCCAGGAGCCACTCGATGTACCACTGCATGATCAGCGTTTTATTGGCCAGGTGGCCAGCCGCGAACGAGTCTTGCAAAAAGTGGTCCGCGTACCCGGCGTACAACTGGGCCGTCCGGCGCAAGCGCTGCCGTTCGGCTCCGGATTCGGCGCCGGCCTGCGCGATCATCCGCCGGGCGAGCAGATGAAAGGACTGCCATCGGTACCATGAGAACGGAGCGAAGTGACATGCGTTGCGCGCCAGGACGGAAAGATATCGTTCTGGTGGCGGCAGCCCGCATTTTCGGCCCAGGGCGTCGATCTGGATGGCCTCCCGGATGCCGGGAAATACCCGTGTGGCCGGATAGGTCAACGTAGTGGATCGCTGCCGGGAAGGCCTGCGGCGGCCGGCGAGCCGGGCGAGTTCCCGGCAGCTCTGCGAGCGTATGGCCTGGGCGACGGGGACCATGAAAGAAGCGGGAGCGGCATCGATGTGTGCCGGGTGAGAGAAGTAGTCGGCCAGAACATTGAGTTCTCCACGGGTAACGACAAGGCCGCTCCCCGAAAGCCGCACGGTACGTAGGCCGGGATAGGTGGCTTGTAGCCGGCCAGTGTCCGCCTGGTCCTGCCACCTGTTCAGGTCCGCCGCCAGCGCACTTTGCTCCGCTACCCGAGCAAGGGTCGCGTCCGCCCCCGGGCGGAAAGCATCGGGAGCCAGATTGGCCAGAAGCAGATGCTCCCACCCCATGAACCGCTGAGCGACCCGCTTTCCGGCGCACGCTGTCTGAGCTGCGCCGCCTGTCTGAGCTGCGCCGC
>PLRW01000131.1 GCA_003164955.1 Actinomycetota bacterium | reverse complement strand
CCAGGACCACCACCGCGACCAGGACGCTGCCGGGCAAACCGGCCGCCGGGCACCTCAGCCCGCAACCGGCTCTTACCGGATCTCCCCGGCCCGGCGGCAACGGCTCCGCGACACGCTGCTGCAGCTGAGTATCACCCTGCTGTCCGGTCCCGGCGGCCTCGCTTCCTGTCTGCGCGTCACCAGCCTGGGTGAGCCCTACAACTCCCTCAGCCAGCCGCTGGACATGGGCGCCCCCACCCCCGAAGTCCCCCCGCACCTGCGCAAAGCGGTCATCCAGCGGGACCAGCACTGTGTGTTCCCCGGCTGCGCCCAGCCCCCCTCCATCTGCCAGGTTCACCACCTGATCCCCAGGTCCAAAGGTGGGCCGACGGCGCTGGGGAACCTGCGGCTGACGTGCCGCTTCCACCACCTGGTGGTGATTCACCGCTGGGGCTGGACACTGACCTGTCATCCGGACGGCACCACCACCGCCACCAGCCCCGACGGACGTGTCCTGCACAGCCACGGACCACCCAGCCACGGACCACCCAGCCACGCGGCATGACCCCGCGCCCGGGAACCGAAGGGCTAGCCACCGGCGGAGCCGGCCTCGACTGGGCGCGACTGGAGGCCAACTACGGGCCGGGCGGGATGGTGTTCGCTGGATCCCCGCCAAGATCGCCTCGCGGCTGGTCAAGTTCCACCGCGTACTTGGGCACAGCCGCCAGATCGTCCAGATGGACCTGGGGCATATGCCGCACGCCGAGGTGCTCCGGTCCATAAATCTGCTGGGTACTCAGGCGCGCCCGATGGTCCGCGACGCGCTGGCCTGAGCGCTTCACAGCTCCTGGCTCAGGAGGCCTACTCCAGGGGATGGGGGTCGGCCCGCGCCGCGTCCAGTCACGACGCGGGCCGGCGCTCTCAGCTGGCCCGCGTGCTGGGCCAGGATTCTTCGCTGGGACGGTCGTCGTGACAAAGTTCCCACGTGACTTGTCCGTCATCGGTGACCAGGACCCGGCCGCATTCGGGGAGTTCCGGGCTGGCGACCGTGATCACGGCGGTCACTTCGAACGTCTTGTTGTCTTCGTGAACGGACATCGTCACGTCCAGGCCATTCGCTTGCAGTGCCTGCCCTACGGCGCTTTTCAGTGTCGGCGCGCGGCTGGCCGGTGGCGGCCAGTCAGTTACATGACCACCGAGCATTCCGAGCACCATTCCGGTGATATCGACTGGATCGGTCTCGCTGCCGCTCAATGGCCAGTAATCCCACACCAGGCAACCGCAATCTTCAACGGTGATGTCGCTGTGCGCATTTTTGGCGTTCGCGATCACCAGGCAGCGGCCCCCGTCGTCATCGGGGAAACGAACGTCAATTCCCATATCCCGCAGCTTGCCTGCGACGGCGTGCATCATTGCCGCCTCGCCAGCCCTTGAGACGGGTTCCGTATGATTGCCGTCAAGTATCATCGGCATCAGGACCATCCTTCATCTGGTGATCTGCGAAATCTTCGTTCAGCCTCCCGCATGCGGCCGGCGAGCGCATCCGGGTAGTGATTGTCCCGGCTGGACGTGCCATAGTGCGGGAGCAAGACGCGCCCGTGCGGGCAGGCCCGGCGTGTTCTGTCATCCTCGTGTTTCCTCCGACCGCATCGATCTGAGGATCACCGGTCTGTGACTAGCCAGCGCGACTGGATCCGTACACGTCAGCTTCTCAACCGGTACCGCGCCGAGCTCACGCAGGTCGCACTAGACCTTTATCCCGAATCGGTGCGGGTAGGCCGGACCGGGTTCCTGATGCCGGACTCCTGGCGGCTCCGCAGCCCGGTAGACCTCGGCTCGGTTGACGCCGAACTGGTGCACCCCCCGGCCCCCATAGTGACGGGCCGGCATACGGAAACACTGCCGTTGCGGCCGCTGATGTCTCCCGGGAAGCACTACGACAGTTACCGCCGGGCCATGCGGGACCTCGACCGGCCGCGACTGTTCGACAACCGGATCTGCTACCGGCTGCAAGATGTGGACTGGTCCAGCGACCCAGGACGGCTCGCGCCGGGATATATGCGCTACTTTGACATGATCGATGTTGGTGAGGCGCTCGCGCATGAACTGGCGCTGGCGGCCATCTATGACCAGGGCAACGTCAGGGGAGACGATTCGCTCTGGGATCGGCTGCCTTTCCGGAAGCTTATTCCCGATCCCTTCGATCTACGGACCTACCCGCTGATGCTGTCCATAAGCACGCTCACCATCCGCCGCAGCCGAGCAGGCTCCACCTTCCTTCTGCTAAGAAGGGGAACGGGGAAAAAAAAGGTGTAATGCCGTTTGGCTTTATGTCGGCGTCTGAGCGGCGGATCAGGCGATGTCCAGGCGTTCGAGGGGCTGGCCGGTAACGGCCGCGATAATCTCGAAGTCCTTATCCACGTGCAGGACAGTCAAGTCGGCCAGCTCAGCCGCCGCGGCAATGAGCACATCCGGGATCGACGGGGCCCGGTGCTGACCGCGGTCGGCGAGCAACGTGAGGACCTCAACCGCGCGGTCCTCGATCGACGGTGTCAGGTACTCAACCGGCATGGCGGCCAGCGGCGGCCGCCCCAGACTGGCGCGCAGATCCGCGCCCGACCGGGCCGAATAGCCGACCTCCAGGCGGGTGACAGTGGCGATCCGGACCAGCCCCCGCTGGATCCGCGCCGCCCACTCCGCGGCATCGCTGCTGGCGGCCAGACGGACGAGCGCCGACTTGTCGATCAGCCAGTTCGTCACCGCCACGCCTGCGACATCACATCCGGATCGGCCAGGTCGCTGAACACTTCGGCGAACCTGGCCAGGTCCCCGGTGCTCACCGCAGAGCCGGCCGCGGCATCCTGGGCCAGCCGGCGGCGAACGTACTCGCTGCGGGACAGGCCCAGCCGGGCCGCCCGGGCATCCACCGCAGCGATGACATCATCGGGTACATCGCGGATCAGCATGTCGGTCATACCCACCTCCCGGCGATATCCCATGATAGCGCTTAACGTCGCTGCCGCCGGACGACGCGGAGTACGCCCGGAACATGCGTCCTCACCGAAACGTACCGACCCGCCTAATTGGACGCCAACCTGGTCCCAGCACGCACCGCCCGGCGCCGGCCAGCAGGCTAGCAGCCCAGGGCCAGGGCGGCGCCGAGGCGCCGCAGCTGGGCCGTGGCCCCGCCGAGCGCGAACTCGTTGTGCTTCGCCGCGGTGAAGTAACGGTGCAGCGGATAGCTGGTGGCAATGCCCATACCGCCGTGTACATGCACGGCGGTATGGGCCACCCGGTGGCCAGCGTCGGCCGCCCAGAACTTGGCGGTGGCGACCGCCGCGCCGGCCGCCGCCG
>PLRW01000070.1 GCA_003164955.1 Actinomycetota bacterium | reverse complement strand
GACCAGCACTGTGTGTTCCCCGGCTGCACCCAGCCCCCGTCCGTCTGCCAGGTCCACCACCTCATCCCCCGGTCAAAGGGCGGCCCGACGGCATTGTGGAACCTGCGCCTCACCTGCCGCTTCCACCACCTCATCGCCATTCACCGCTGGGGCTGGAAACTCACCTGCCACCCCGACGGCACCACCACCGCCACCAGCCCCGACGGCCGCGTCCTGCACTCCCACGGGCCACCCACCCACGGACCACCCAGCCGAATGGCGTGAGTTCACGCCTACTGAGGTGACCTGCCGTTACCGCGAATATGCCGGCAGATTCCTGAGTTCTCGTACCGCTTGTCGGGCCGCTTGGCCGGCGTTCATCCCTCTGGCCGAGCGCATCGGAGATACGGACACTCCGGGCATGATACGTTACGTATAGTTACTGCAAATGGCACCTTATGCCCCCGCCTGGTTAGAACCTCCGGTGAGCGCCGTTGGCAGCACCCCCGATACGGCATAGCGACCCGGGCCAAGCCGGCAGCTGCCGAACGCCCCTCGCAGCCGCACCAGACGGCTGACTACCGTCCCGAATTAGGCCGCGCCCGCAACAACCTTACGGCGGCACGCCAGCCGCGTCCGGCACGGTATTTGCGCTCTCAGCGGAGGCGGACGGGAATCGAACCCGCCAGCGCCGCAGCGCAGCGCTCACCGGTTTTGAAGACCGGGGGGGCCACCAGGCACCCGGACGCCTCCGCCGCGACTCTACTGCGTCACGGCCATCCGTGCCGCTCAGCACGTGCCGGTGTCCATCTCGCAGGATTTGCGCCGTTTTACCTGCACAATGGAAGAAGGCCCGTATCACGAAGATCCACAACGAGAAGATCCACAACGAGGAGAGGATGTCCGCCGTGAGCCCCAATCGACCTTGGTGGCAGGAGGCGGTTGTCTACGAGGTGTACCCGCGGAGCTTCGCGGATTCCGACGGGGACGGCATCGGGGATCTGGCCGGTGTGCAGTCGCGCCTGCCGTATCTGTCCGAGCTCGGGGTAGACGCCATCTGGATGACGCCGTTCTACCCGTCCCCGCTTGCGGACGGGGGCTACGACGTCAGCGACTACCGCGACGTGGACCCGCGGCTGGGGACCCTGGCGGGCTTTGACGAACTGGTCGCCACGGCGGCCGAGTACGGCATCCGCGTGATCGTGGACCTCGTCCCGAACCACTGCTCGGCCGAGCATCCGCTGTTCCGCGCGGCGCTGACCGCCCCGGCCGGCAGCCCCGAGCGTGAGATGTTCTTCTTCCGGGACGGGCGCGGCGCGGGCGGCGGCGAACCGCCCAACAACTGGCAGTCGGTCTTCCATGGCACGGCGTGGACGCGGGTCACCGAGCCGGACGGCCGGCCCGGCCAGTGGTACCTGCACCTGTTCGACGCGGGCCAGCCCGACTGGAACTGGCGCAACCCCGCGGTCCGCGGCTACTTCGAGGAAATCATCCGGTTCTGGCTCGACCGCCGCGCCGCCGGGCTGCGCGTCGACGTGGCGCACGGGCTGTTCAAGGACCCGGACCTGACCGACCTTACCGAGGTGCCGGCGGCGCACGCCCCGTCGCCCTACTATCACCGGGCCGAACTGCGTGATCTGTACCAGCGGTGGCGGGTCATCCTCGACTCCTACGAGCCCGGGGAGTTTCCCGGCACACGCACCGCGGTCGGGGAAGTCTGGTACGACACCGCCGAGACGCTGCGGCTCTACCTGGACGGGGCCGGGCTCCCCCAGGTCTTCAACTTCCAGCTCGTCACGGCGCGCTGGGACGCCGCCGAGATGCGGACCGCGATCGACGCGATCGAGGGCCTGGCGGGCGGCGACCGCGCGCCATGGGTGATCGGCAACCACGACGTGGCCCGCCCGGTCAACCGGTACGCGGCCGGCGGGGCCGGGGCCCCGAACATGTCCACCGGGCTGCCCCGGGTGGGCGACCCCGAACTGCGGGCCGGCGTTCGGCGGGCGCGGGCGGCGGCGCTGCTCATGCTCGCTCTGCCCGGGTCGGCGTACATCTACCAGGGCGAGGAACTGGGCCTGCCGGAAGTGGTCGAGCTGCCCGACGAGGCGCGGCAGGACCCCACGTTCCGGCGGTCCGGCGGGACGGATCCCGGCCGGGACGGCTGCCGTGTGCCGTTGCCGTGGACGTCCACCGGTTCCTCGTTCGGGTTCTCCACCGGCTCCCGGGACGGCGAGCACGCGGCCCCCTGGCTGCCCCAGCCAAGCTACTGGGGCCATTACAGCGTCGCTGATCAGATCGGCGACCCGGGGTCGTTCCTGAGCCTGTACCGCGCGGCGCTCAAGCTGAGGCGCAGCCATCCGGCCCTGGGGCTCGGCCCGGCCGGGCGGGCCGCCCCGCTCATGCGGTGGCTGGACTCGGCGCCGGACACGCTGGTCTTCACCCGCGAGCCCGGTTTCATCTTCGCCGCCAATCTGGGCGAAGCCCCGGTGCCGATGCCGCCGCACGCCCGGGTCCTGCTGGCCAGCGAGCCGGTCGGCGACGGCAAGCTCGCGCCGGACACGGCGGTGTGGCTGGCGTCCTGAGCGGAGCCCCGGTCACCCGAAGCCCGGTCACCGGGGGGACCGTCACCCGGGGCTGTAGGCACCGGGAGGGATCGTTTAGCCAAGGATGCTTCTTGCTGTTATCAGCCTAGGGCGACCTATGCGCCCGGAGCGGGGCAAGTTCCCCTTTACCTGACCTTTCGGTCACGGGGGCCCGGTCACCGGGGTGTGACTTTGGCCGGTAAGTGGCGGCGGACTATCGGCGCTATTTGGCAACCCACCACCGTCCCGGACTCTCCCTGCCGAATCCGGCGCTTGGCTGACGGCGGCCCGCGCTTGGCGGCTCGCTGATCGTTATGTGCTGCAGGGCCCTGCGCTGGGGGAGGATGCCCTTCAGCTCGACGCTTTGCTGGGGCTTCGCTTCTCGAGGATGGCGACGGCGAGGCGGGCCGGCTGATCTCGGGGAGCGAAGTGCCCAAGCCCTTCTAGAAGTGCGACGGTTGACCCGGGGATGGCGTGTGCGAGTTCGGGCAGCAGGTCGCTGCTGAGTGCAGCGGGGCTCTTGGCTCCGCCGAGGAGCACGGTGTGGGCGGAGATTCGGGAGAACCGCGACGGGTCGGGGGCGTCGAGGGTTTCCTGGAGGCGATGCTCGACAAGGTTGGCTTCGAGGAGCCGATCCATGCGGCTCCAGGCGTCCCCCCTGATGACGCATCGTAGGACCAGGCGCAGGTACCACAGCGGGAGCCGGCGGACCGGCCCGGGCGCGAAACCGGAGTGCTTTGTCATCCAGGCGAAGGCCCCTCGCCGATCTCCCTGGTCGAGCAGTCGCCGGTATCCGTCGAACCACCCGGTCTCGAACCGTCCCCGCAGCGGGATCCCGGGGTCGTAGACGAACACCTCGGCGAAGGTGTCGTGGCGTCGGGTTGTCTCGAGAGCCACCAGACCGCCGAAGCTGTGGCCGAACACCGTCGCCGCTCCGGTCGCGGCAGCGACGGCGACGAGGTCGGTGCATTCGTCGTCGATGCCGTGGTGCTCGCGTTGGGGGCCGCTTCCCGGCCTGGCGCGCCGCTCCATGACGTGGACCTGGTAGTCGTGCGCTAGGGCACGGGCGAGCGGGAGGTAGTCGGAGCCGTCCCACAGCACGCCGCCCACGATGACCAGCCCTGGGCCCTGGCCGAGCGTGTGGTAGGCGATGGTCGTGCCGTCTGCGGAAACGGTCGTGGCGGTGCGCACACCGTCGACCAGGGCAGTGCTCATTCCATCTCCAGGCGTGGAACGTTGACCGTCGGCGCCGTCTCGAGCTTGTCGAGCAGCCGGCGCGTCTGGTCCTGGTAGGTCCGGTAGTCGACGCCGCAGACCGTCACGAAGGCCTCGAAGCGCGCTTCCAGCAGTTCGCCGCAACGGTCGATCAGTTCGTCACCTTTGGCGGTCAGCTGCACCTGGCGCCGGTTGCCCTGGCCGGCGAGGGTCTTGACCTCGAGTAGGCCATCATCGGCGAGGACACGGACCATGCGGCTGGTGGACGGCTCGCTGAGGCCGAGCCAGCGCGCCATGTCTCGCTGCGTGCCGCCGCACTCCCGCACGGCGAACAACGCCAGGAACCTCGCGTAGGACAGGCCCGCCGCCTCCCGCAGTAGTCCGTCGGCGACGCGATCGAGGCGAGCGGTCAGCTTGTGCAGCTCATAGCTCAACCTTCCCGGCACCGCACTAACTTAGCATGCTAAGTTAGTGCGGCAAGTATCCCCGTCTCATCGCTCCCATCTCCTCGGCCCGAATCGCACCTCGTGGCGACTTCACCTCACAGCATCTGGAGCAGAAGGACGCTTCTTGCTGTTATCAGCCCTCTGGCGACCTATGCGCCAGAAGCGCGGCAACTCCCCCTTGACCTGACCTTTCGGTCACGGGGGGCCAGTCACCGGGGGGCCAGTCACCGGGGTCGCAGGCGGCGGCGGTCGTCGNNTGATCCGGGCCCGGTCGAGAAACTCCAGCAGCGGGATGGCCACCCGCCGGGTCGTGCCCAGTGCCTTCCTCGCCTCGGCCGTGGTGAACGGCTGCGGCAGCCCGGCCAGCACGATGGCCGCGTCCGCGTCGGCGCCGGGCGCCAGGACGACCTGCTCGCTGATCCGCAGCAGCAGCCCGGCGCGGGCCGCGGCGGCGATCGCCCGTGGGTTCAGGCCGAGCTCACGGAGCCGGTCCGCCTCGGGCGCGCGGAACGGGTCACCCGCGAGATCGGACCGCAGGGCGCGGACCGCGCGGGCCAGCGGCTCCGGGACCGGGGACGATTCCGCCGGGGACGATTCCGCCGGGGTCGATTCCACTGGGGACGATTCAACCGGGCCGGGCCGCGCGGGAGCCGGCGGCCGCACCGGCCGCAGGTAACCCCCGGCCACGGCGACCCCGGGGGCCTCGGCGGCCAGCGCTTCGGCTAGCCGGCGGTCGGGCAGGCCGAGGGCGGAACGGGCCGCCTCGATGGGGACGCCGAGCGCCAGCGGGTCACGGGCCGCGTGCTCCGTGACGAGGGCAGCCAGCCGTTCGCGGGCCGCGGCCCAGAACGCATCGTCCGCGAGCCAGTCCGCCGCGACCGGTTCCGGGGCGCCGGTCACGCCCATCGCG
>PLRW01000255.1 GCA_003164955.1 Actinomycetota bacterium | reverse complement strand
GGCGCGATGGGCGCGATGGGCGCGATGGACACGGTGACCGGATGCCCGCTTGCCAGGGATGAGCACGGCAGGCCCGCTGGACACGATGACCGGATGCCCGCTTGTTAGCGCGGATTTCCATGCAGCTTCTTCGCCCCTGGGTTAGCTGAACTCGAAGTGCAGGCGCCGACCGTGCCACCAGGGCACGGCGGTGTCGGCTGGGAGGCTGGCCTGGCGCAGGACGGGTGAGTAGGCGCGGCGGTCGATGCGGACGGTGACCTGGTCGTCGTTGACGCTGATGGTTCCGGAGCTGTCGAGGAAGCGCCGCTGGAGGGTGCCGGGAGTAGCGGCGTGGTAGCCGGCGCCGAGCCGGGCGCGGAACGCGGCGAGCAGTGCCTGGGCCAGGACGCAGAGCATGATGTCCAGGTCGACGTTGAGGTTGACGGTGGAGGACAGTGCGTCGGCGCAGAACGCTGTGATGATCTCGGCGAGCCGCTGCTCGATGGTCATCCGCCGGGCGTACTGGGTGACCAGGTTGCGGGTGGTCATGTTGTGGTCGTTGGTGATGATGACGGTGGGGGCGTCGCGGCCCAGGCCGGTGACGACGAGCTGGCGGGCGGTACCGGGGTAGCTGGTCAGCTTCACGGCCTTGTCCTCGTGCACTTTCGGCTTGTTGTGCGGGCCGGGCCGGTCCAGGGTGACGGTCTTGAAGTCGCTGGGGGCCAGGCTGCTGATGTGGCGGAGCAGGGCGGGCGAGCGCATCCGCAGGGTGAGGAACTTGACGCCGCGGTCGTCGAGTTCGCCCGGGACCTGCTGGGTGGTGACCTTCTGGTCCATGACCAGCATTGCCGGGTCCTGGCCGGAAACCTGCTTCCAGTGGTCGCAGAACGCGATGGCCTCCCGGTTCTGGGTGGCCTTGGAGATGTCGGCGCTGGCGTAGATGAGGTTGTGGGTTTGGGAGTCCTGGGCGAAGAAGGTCAGCACCGACCGGGCGCGCTGGGAGCGGGCCGGCACGTAGTGCTTTTCCAGCACCGGGTCGTGTCCCCAGTGCATGACGGCGTGGAAGTCCAGGTCGAACACCGCCTGGTCGGCGGTGGCCAGCCCGGCGCCGATCATCTGCTTGCCGAGGGCGGCCAGGAACTGGCGCTGGTGGTCGTGCGACAGGCGCCAGGAGTACTCAGTCAGCGCTGATTTCTTCGGCAGGATCGCTAGCCCGGCGAACAGGGCGGTGGCCGGGTCGTCCAGCAGGTCGTCCACGTGGCTGACGCGCCGGGTGCCGGTGAGCTTGAGGGCCAGCAGCGACAGCAGCCACGACAGTGCGGGGATGACGCGGGTGCCGGGGTATCCGGCTGTGCGGGCCAGGGCGGGCAGGTCCAGGGCGACCAGGTCGGGGACGGCCAGCAGCAGCCCGGCCAGGCGGGTGTCAGCGCGGGCGGGGAACGCGCCGAAGTCGATCACCTTCGCGCGGGGCAGCCGGGTGTCCCGCCCGGCTGTGGCCGGGCTGGCGCTGGCTTCGGGCTCAGGGTGGCGCAGCAGCCGGCCGAAGCCTTCCTCGGCCAGGATCTCCCCGACCGACGTGCGGTTCAGCGGCGTGCCCTGGGCCGACAGCCGGGCGCTGATCTCGTGCACCGACAGGCCCTGCCGGCGCAGTTCGACCACCGCGGCGCGGGCGGCGTCCTTGCGCGGCGCGCTCTTGCGGCCGGGCCTGCCCGGCTCGGCGAACAGCGCCAGCTTCCCGGCCCGGAAGTCGCGCACCAGCGAGGACAGCGCCGACGGCGCGTACCCGAACCGGGCGGCGGCCTGCTCCAGGGACGCGCCCTCCAGCACGTAGGCACGGATCGCCTCGTACCGCCGCTGGCTGGCCTGGGCGGGACTCACGAACGCCTCCCGGCCCTTTCTCGGGGCTGGTTTCGCTGCCATGAGTCACTTCTCCCATCTCGTCTCATTCGAAGGCAGACGGCACGCCGTGACCGCCATTCCGTCATCTTCGCTGCTCATATGGCATTCATGTGAGGATTCCCGGCCCGCCCTAGATCGCCGCAGCGCGCCTGTCCTGCAGGGAATGGCAGCTAGTCCGGCAGATCAGACAGCCGATCCAGCCCCAGAAACCAGCCTGGCCACGAGCACGAGACCACGCCGAACCTGGCATCCACCCCTGGTGGCCGAGGATGCGGCACACAGCCCGGCCACCGCAAAAAAGGGTCAGGAACGCTGCACGGAAGTCCGCGTTAGCTGAGCAGTAGGACGGCGTAGGCGGCGAGCCAGTGCTCGACCATGTAGTCGTCGCCCACGACGTGGGGCAGGGACGCCTCGGTGTGCCGCGCCACGGCGGCCAGGGTCGCGGGGACGCGCGGGTCGTCGGCGGGCAATGCCTCGGCCAGCCGGCGCCAGCACCAGGCCCGGCTCAGGTTGAGGCCGTGCAGGTGGGCGATCCAGCCGTCGGAGGAATCGGACACGATCGCGGGCGTGAACAGTGCCGCGGGCTCCCCCTCGGCTATCCCCGGCAGGAAGGCACCGAGCCAGCGGGCGAACTCCGCGCCCGGCAGGACCCGAGTCATCAGCTCCGCCTCGGTCAGCGCGGGCGACAAGAAGTCGTACCCCGACGGCTCCCAGCCGGCCGGGTAATCGGTGTCACCGGCGAACCAGCGCCGCGCCGTGGCGGTGATGGCGTCGGCGAGCCGCGGGTCGCCGCCCTCGGCGCGCCGCCTCGCGTACGGCAGCGCGCGGGAGAGGCCCAGCGCGCCGTTGCTGTGCATGCCGTACCGGATGGGATAGGTCGCCTTCGGCAGCCAGGTGAGAAAGTTGCTGGTCAGGGCTTCCCCGAGCGGCTCCATCACCGCCGCCCAGCGTCGGCCGTCGGCGTCGCCCGCGTCCTGGTCCAGCCGGGTTGTCTCCTCGATCAGCGCCAGCGCCCAGCCCCACCCGTACGGGCGCTGGCGGAGGGCGTCATCGGGCTGCGCCATGAACCGAGCCTCCGCCGCCAGCGCCTCCGGCGCGAACTGCCGGTCCAGCACCTGCCGGATCTGCGGCCCCGGCACAGCGCCGGCCGCTGTTCTCAGCAGCCGAACGAGCAGCCAGTGCATCTCGACACAGGAGTGCCAGTCGAAGCTCCCGAAGAAGACCGGACTTCGCTCCCGGGGACGGTACGGGAAGTCCCCGGGCTCGGTCATGGTGTGGTGAATATCAGAGGGGAACTCCCGGGCGATGTTGTCCACGGCGAGCCGGGAGTAGCCGGCAGCATGGGCGTGCAGCAGCCGGGCCCGTTCAGCAGAAAAATCAGCGGCCGAAAACCCATCGGGGGGAGAACCAGCGGGGGAAAGATCCGCAGCGGGATTCTCGGGCATGCTGGTCGGCCGCCTACCGGCCTCAGCGCGGGGCCAGGCCGAGGAGCAGGCTGTCGACGACGCGCTCGGCGAACTCGGCGTTGCGCTCCACCGTCTCGCACTTGCCGCGTGACATCGCGGTGCCGGTCAGGGTGAGCATGGCGATCTCGACATCGACGTCCGGCCGGACCTGGCCGGTCTCGATGCCGCGGCGCAGCACGGACCTGATCACGTTCCGCCGGGGCTCGACCAGCGTCTCGGTGTAGCGGGCCATCAGCCGGGGGAACTTCTCGCCCTCGCCGAGCAGCAGCGTGTACTGCCGGGTCCGCCGCGGGTCGGCGGAGTCCTGTGACATCACGGTGACGATCGCGATGAGGTCATCACGGACGGACTCGCCGCGCGGGTCGGGCAGCGGGCTCTTCAGCGAGCCCAGCGCGGCCAGCAGGAGGTCCTCCTTGTTGTGCCAGCGCCGGTAGACCGTAGCCTTGCCGACACCGGCCCGGGCGGCGACCTCCTCGACGCAGAGGCCGTCGGCGCCCTTCTCGGCGAACAGCTCGAGGGCGGCCTCGATGATCGCCTGCTCGGCGCGCTCGCTGCGCGGCCGTCCGGGGCGGCGCCCCGAGGCGGGCCCGTGATCCGGGCCCGCCTGCGGGTGAGCAGTGGCGTCACGCGCATCCGGGCAACGCTCCCCGAGCGGCCCGAGCTCGTACTCGTCGCCCGGGACCTCCGCGGGGCCCGGGGGCTCCGCGGTGAGGTTGACGGCTGCCGGATTCATCGTTACTTATCCTTCCACGCCTGATGACCGGTCGGCGAAGTCCCCCGGCCACACGTCGACGAGGTACTCGTCGGACGGGTCGTACACCGCCTTAGGCGCCGCCCCATCAGCGTTAGGCACCGCCCCATCAGCGTTAGGCACCGCCCTATCGGCGAGGTGCTCCTGCCAGACGTCGAGTGCGTCCATGGGGTCGATCCGCGGGGCCTCGGCGGCCTCCCGGGCGGCGGGCCGCAGGGCGGCCCGTCCGACGGCTACCGGATAGGCACCCGCTGGCTCGGCGGCCAACGGCTCGGCCGTCACCGGCTCGGCGAGCACGGGCTCGGCGGTCGGCGCGGTGGAGCCCAGGCCGGGCATCCAGCGGAGCACCACGATGGCGCCGGCCAGCGCGATGGCCGCAGCCACGATCGTGGTCACGTGCATGGCGCTGACGAAGGCCTCGTTGGCGGGCCCCAGCAGGGCCCGGCCCGCCGTGCCGAGCTGCGCGGCCACGGCCTGCGTGGCCGAGATGGAACCACCGGCCGCGCCCCGCGTGGCGGCCGGAAGGCTGGCGAGCGTCGGGCTCAGCGTCTGGTGGTAAGACTGGGCCAGGATCGAGCCCAGCACGGCCACACCCAGCGCGACGCCGACCTGGCGCGCGGTGTTGGTCAGCGCGGAACCGGCGCCGGCCCGCTCCCGGGGCAGCACGTCCATGACCGCGGACGTGGCGGCCGGCATCGCGGCGCCGATGGCCGCTCCCTGAATGAAGAACAGCAGGCCCAGCAGCCAGACCGGGGAGGCCGTGCCGAGCAGCACGTACCCGGCGAGCGCGGCGGCCATGACGAACATGCCGGCAGTCCCCACGACCTTCGGCCCGTACCGCCGGACCAGTGCGGCGCTACGCGGGGACAACAGCAGCTGTCCGACCGCGAACGGCACAGTCATAAGGCCCGCGTCAAGCGCGCTGTAGCCTCGGACGTTCTGCAGGTAGAAAGCGGTGAAGAAGAACACCCCGCCCATGCCAAAGAAGACCAGGCCAAGCGCGCCCACCGACGCCGAGAGGCGGCGGTCGCGGAACAGCCGGACGTCCAGGGCCGGATGACGGGTCCGGGACTCGTGCCAGACGAAGGCCGCGAGCACGGCCAGGCCGCCCGCGATGGGGCCGAGCACCGAGGGGTGCACCCAGGAGCCGGCGTCGCCGCCCTGAACGATTCCGTAGACCAGCAGGACCAGGCCCAAGATGGACAGCAGCACGCCGGGAATGTCGATGCCGGCCCGCTCGGGGTTCCTTGACTCGGGAACCAGCACGGCGACAGCGATCGCACCGGCCACCGTGACGGGCACATTGATCAGGAAGACCGAGCCCCACCAGAAGTGGGCCAGCAGCACGCCGGCGAGCACCGGCCCGATTGCGAAGCCGATGCCGACGGCGGAGGCCCAGATGCCGATGGCCTTGGGCCGCTCCTTCGGCTCGAAGACGTTGGAGATGATCGACAGCGTCTGCGGCATGACGGCGGCGCCGCCCAGGCCCATGGCCGCGCGCGCCATGATCAGCTGATCGGGCGAGCGGGAGTAGGCGGACAGCAGCGAGCCGATCCCGAACAGGACCAGGCCGATCATGAGCATGCGCTTGCGGCCGATCCGGTCGCCGACCACCCCGAAGGTGAACAGCAGGCCAGCGAACACCAGCGTGTAGGAGTTGATCGCCCATTCGAGCTGGCTCTGGCTCGCTCCCAGGCCGCCGTGTGGCTCGGCGATCGTCTTCAGCGCGACGTTCAGGACAGTGTTGTCGATGACGATGGCGAGAAGGCTGACGATGAGGACGCTCAGAATGCCCCATCGCCGTCGGTAAATGGTTTGCGTATCCATGGTGCCTTTCGCAGCGGACGAACGGTCCCAGCCGGGGACGGGGCCAAAAGCCCCGCGGCCGGCGGGAAGATCACGCGCGGTGCGGTCGTTCCGGCTAGTGAGAGCCTGATGGCTCATTGCTCCCGGTCGGCCGTCGCGTCCTCGCGACCCGCGCTATCGATACGGAACAGGATCGTATCGGAATACATTCCCGGCGAGCATCTTATTTTTGGGGTCACCTTCCGGTAACATTCCGTGAATCTCTAAGGGGGCCACCATGACCGGTCTGAGCCGGACCACCATCAACGGCGGGACTACCAACGGGCCGTGCACTCCGATCCCGCTGGGCGTCTACCGCGGAGCCGCCGTGGACATCGGGCCCATCCGGGATTACGAGAAGAACTTCCTGAACAACAGGGCCGGGACGGGCGTCAGCTACGTTTTAGCGTTTCTGCCGGACGATCCGGTGACCTGGCCTCAGTTCGAGCAGGCCACTCTGGCCGCCTCGACCAATGGGCCGCCCGGTACCGAGACCGCCACCACGTGGACACCCGTCCTGGACGGGCGGACCCTGATGCTGGCCGTCCCGGCGTGCTGCCTGGGCACGACGTGGGCCGACGAGGCGGCGGGCGTGAACGACGCACACTGGACCGCGCTCGCGACCACCCTCGTCCACGGTGGCCTCGGTCGTTGCGTGCTCCGGATCGCGCGGGAGTTCAACGGTTCCTGGTACCGGTGGCAGGTGACGTCTGCGAACGCCGCGGCGTATCAAGCCGGGTACGCGCACATCGTGCAGACCATGCGCGCCGCCGGTTTCGCCGGGACATTCATGTGGAATCCGTATCTGGGGCGAGGGACTTTCGCCGCCTTCAGCCCGCCGACCGGGGTCGAGAGTGTCTACCCGCTTGCGGACGGGCCTTCGGGCCCGGACACCATCGTCGATCTCATCGGGCTCGACGTCTACGACGGGCCTGATCCGGTCAACTACCCGTCCGGGGAGGTCATCCGGACGCCCGCGCAGCAGCAGGCCGCGTGGCACGGCATGCTGGCGCAGCGGGACGGGCTCACCGGCTGGCGTTCCCTCGCGGTTGACCACGGTAAGCCCCTCTGCTACCCGGAGTGGGGGCTGCGGCTCTGGAACGACAACTACGTATATCAGGGCGGCGGGGACAACTCGATCTTCATCCTGGAGATGGCGGCGTGGCTGAAGAACACCCAGGCGCACATGCACGCCTTCTGGGAGGACCCGGGCATGGGTGTGGCCGATCCCGACGACCTGCCACGGAGGCTCGTGGCCGCGCCCAACGCGCGGAGTGCCTTCCTCGGGCAGTTCGGCTACCACTGAACGGGTCACTGGGCGGGCGGCTCACTCCTTGATGGCGATCAGGGCCGCCATAGCCTGGCGGCGGTGGCCGGCCCCGGACTCGACGAGCGGCTTGAGGTAGCCGGCGAAAGCGGCCGCCTCGGCCGGGTCGAGGAGGTGGGCGGCGACTTCCCCGAACGGCGGCAACTGGGGGCCGGGCGAAGCTCGCAGGAATCGGCCCCACGGGCACGGCGGCCGGGCGGCCTGCACGTTGACCCGCAGCTGACAGTGAACCTCCCGGAATCCGGCCCGTTCGGCGAAGCCAGCCAGATCGCGATCGTCGAAGTCGAGCTTCGGGCCACGGGGCTGCGTTTGCAAGCCGGCGTAAAACAGCCTGACCTTGGCGGCGATATCGGCGATGGGCCGTACGTCGTAGCCGAAGAACCAGCCGGGTTCGGCCTGCAACTGGGCGACCGGCTCGACCAGGATGGCGCGGCCGCCCGGCTTGAGCACGCGGTGGAATTCGCGCAGCGCCGCGGCCTTGTCCGTGACGTAGATGAGCACGGACCGGGTGGTGACCACATCCACGGAGGCGTCGCCGATCCCGGTCAGGGCGTCGGCGGAAGCCCGGCGGAAGTCGCAGCGGTCGAGCTGCCCCTCCGCGGCGACCGCCTCCCGGCAGCGATCAAGCGCATCCTGCGAGATGTCCGAGAAGATGACCCGGCCGGTGGCCCCCACCCATTCGAGGGCGCCGAACGCGATCAGCCCGTCACCGGTCCCGACGTCCAGGACGGTTTCGCCGGGCGTGAGCTGGGCGCGGTCCAGCAGGTCGTTGCGCTGCGGGTAAAGGAACGAGGTCAGGCGGCGTTCGCGGGGTGCCTCGTCGTCTCCGTGGCGCACGCGCAGCAGCCAGGGGTGCCAGCGGTCCGGGCCGGCCGGCGACTTG
>PLRW01000284.1 GCA_003164955.1 Actinomycetota bacterium | reverse complement strand
CTGATCCGCGGCATCTCCGCCAGGCCGGGACTACTCACGAGCAGACGCCAGCACGAACCGTAGTTATCCCTGTACGGATCGCTGATGCCTGCTGGGGGGTGGTCCCCCTCGATCCGTGCCCCCGAGCACGGTTGTCGTTCCATTGAGAGGAACCCGAAATGTCCTTCATGGCAAAGATCGCGGCCGGTGCCGCTACGCTCGCGCTGGCCAGTGGTGGCGTCGGCATCGCCGGCACGCTGAGCGCCAGCGCCAGCGCCGAGACCTCATCGTGCCACCACTGCGACAACTGGTACACGCAGAAGTTCGGCCCGGCCTTCATCCTTGACGACCTGTACGGCCACGCCTCGGCCGGGAACGCGCTCATCCTCTACCAGGCCTCCAGCAGCGACCCGGCCGAAGACTTCGTGACCGACGACCTGGGCTCCGTGGGCAGCCTCTCCGACCAGCACGGCCACCACGGTCACTACCAGTTCTCCCCCGGATTCGCCCAGGCGTACGGTTCGGACGACGCCATCGAGATCCGGTACGTGCCGCTGGGCCGGGACAGCAACTTCTGCGTCGGCACCTGGCCGGGCGAGGTCGCCCAGCCCGGCTTCAAGATCCGCCTGGAGGCCTGTGGCGAGACCAACACCCTCTTCGTCAAGCCTGCGGCCGACGCCGGCCCCAATACCCCCCCGCCGCCCCCACCCGCCGGTTACACCTCGCTGATCACCGGCACCGACACCAACTACACCGACCCGCTGGTGCTGAACTACCCGGCGGGCCGCCCGACCGACCTGCCGCGCCCGTGGCTGAACGTCGAGCCGCTGAGCACCGACAGCCAGCACCACTCGGCCCACGACGGCCAGCTATGGAAGGACAAGATGGTCTACGGGTCCTAACGGACCGGACCTGACGGCATAGTCACCGGCCACCTGATGGGCGGCAGGCCCCGTGCCTGCCGCCCGTCAGTGCCTTCCCGGATAGCCGCCGTGCGCATCTCCGCCGGGCCGGGACCACTCACGAGCAGACGCCAGTACGCATCGTAGTTATTCCTGTACGGATCGCTGATGTCTGCTGGGGGGTGGTCCCCCTTGATCCGTGCCCGGAGCACGGTCGTCGTTCCATTGGGAGGAACCCGAATGTCTTTCATGGCAAAGATTGCGGCCGGTGCCGCCACGCTCGCGCTGGCCGGTAGTGGCCTCGGCATGGTCGGCACGCAGAGTGCCAGCGCCAAGACCCCGTCGTGCGGTGGCTGCGCCAACTGGTACACGCAGAAGTTCGGCGAGCACTTCGTCCTGGACGCCCTGCACGGCCAGGCCTCGACCGGGAACGCGGTGATCCTCTTCCAGGCCTCCAACAGCGACCCGGCCGAGGACTTCGTGACCGGCTACCTGGGCACCGTGGACAGCTTCTACGACCACCACCACCACAACCACAACCACAACTACCTGATCTCCCCCGGGTTCGACCAGGCGTACGGCGACGACGAGGCCATCGAGATCCGGTACGAGCCGCTGGGCGCGGACAGCGACCTCTGCATCGGCACCTGGCCCGGCGAGGTCGCCCAGGCCGGCTTCAAGATCCGCCTGGAGGCCTGTGGTCAGGCCAGCACCCTCTTCGCCATCGACGAGGCTGACGCCAGCGGCGACTACACCCCGCTGATCACCGGCACCGACACCAACTACAGCAGCCCGCTGGTGCTGAACTACCCGGCGGGCAACCCGACCGACCTGCCGCGCCCGTGGCTGAACGTCGAGCCGCTGAACACCTTCAGCACCGGCACGGTCTTCGACAGCCAGCTGTGGGAAACCCCGCCCGTCGCGCCCTGAGAGGACCGGACCTGGCTAAGTAGCCACCGGCCACCCGGCGGGCGGCAGGCCTCGGGCCGGCCGCCCGCCCGGGTCTTCCCGGGTCACCGCTTTCCCGGGTCGCGCCCGGTCCTGCGTACCATGGGCCGGTGCGCATCGACCTGCACACCCACAGCAGCGCCTCCGACGGGACCGATCCGCCCGCCGAGGTGATGCGGCGCGCCCGGGAGCGCGGGGTCGACGTGGTGGCGCTGACCGACCACGACACGGTGGCCGGTCACGCCGGGGCTCGCGCCGCGCTCGCGGCCGAACCGGGCCCCGCTCTCGTCCCCGGTATGGAGCTGTCCTGCATCCTGGACGGGCGGAGCCTGCACCTGCTGGCCTACCTGTTCGACCCGGCTCACCCCGGCCTGGCCGAACAGGTCGCGAACATCCGCGGCGACCGGGTGCGCCGCGCTCGCGCCATGGTGGACAAGCTGGCCGCGCTCGGCGCCGGCGTGACCTGGGACCGGGTGGCCGCGATCGCCGGTGACGGCGTGGTGGGCCGTCCGCACATCGCGCGCGCGATGGCCGCCGCCGGCGTGATCAGCGACCCGGCCGAGGCGTTCACCGCGGAATGGATCGGTGACGGCGGCCGCGCGTACGAGGACAAGTACGCCCTCGACCCGGCGGAGGCGATCGCCCTGGTCGGCGACGCGGGCGGGGTCAGCGTCCTGGCGCACCCCGGCACCTCCGGTTACGAAGTGCCGGACGAGGTCATCGGCCGGCTGGCCGCCGCCGGCCTGGCCGGCGTCGAGGTCTGGCATCCCGAGCAGCCCCCGGCCGAACGGTCCCGGGCGCGAGCCCTCGCCGATGAACTGGGCCTGATCCCGACGGGCGGCAGCGACGACCACGGCGCGCTGACCGGATACCGGATCGGCTGCGAGACCACGCCCGCGGACTCCTGGGAGCGCTTGGCCGCCCGAGTGCCCGGCCAGACCGGCGGTGACCCGGACCTCGGCGGGGACCCGGACCCCGGCTGGGACACAGCCAGCCGGCGGCGGCATCCGCAGGGCTGAGTGCCGGGGCCGATATCGTGTCCGTGGCCACGTGGCCGGGGTGACACGGTTGAGAGGGCCAGTAAATGAAGTTCTTTTTCGGAGTCTTCGTCACGCTGCTGGTCATCATCGACCCGCCGGGGACGGTGCCGCTGTTCCTCGGCCTGACCCGGGGCCGGTCCATCCGGGCCCGGAATCGCCTGGCCTGGCAGGCCGCCGTCGTTGCGTTTGGTGTCATCGTGGCGTTCGCGCTGTTCGGCCGGACGATCCTCAGCTACCTCGGGGTCGGGCTGCCCGCACTGGAGGGCGCGGGCGGCCTGCTGCTGCTGCTCGTGTCCCTGGAACTGCTGACCGGCAAGTCGGACGAGCCGACCTCCGAGCAGCGGGCGCGCACCAACGTCGCCTTCGTCCCGCTGGGCACGCCGCTGCTGGCCGGGCCGGGTGCGATCGTCGCCACCATGCTGTACGTCCAGCGCGTGCACAGCCTGGCCAACGTGCTGGCCCTGGCGCTGGCCATCCTGGCCGTAATGGTCGTGGTGTGGCTGGCGATGCGGTTCTCCACCGTGATCCACCGCATCCTGACCGACAACGGTGTCGAATTGCTGACCCGGATCGCGGGGCTGCTGCTGTCGGCGATCGCGGTCCAGCTCGTCGCCACCGCGGTGCTGGCCTTCGCGCACCAGCACTGACCGTTGCAGCACTGACCGTTTTGACGGTCGTGGCTGATAGCTTTCGTGCGGTAGCGAGGAGGAGCGCATGGGCGCGACGGAGCAGCTCAGCTTCGGCGGGATGCCACAGAAGCTTTACGCGTGCACGCCGACGCGGCTGACCTCCTGGCTGGACTGTCCCCGGCGGTACCGGATGACCTACCTGGACCGGCCGCCCCCGTCCAAGGGGGCGCCCTGGGCGCACAACAGCGTCGGTGCCAGCGTGCATAATGCACTCGCGGCCTGGTGGCGTCTGCCGCTGTCCGGGCGGACCGTGGCCGCGGCCGGTGAGCTGCTGCAGGCCGGATGGATCACGCCGGGGTTCGCGGACGAGCGGCAGTCCGCGCGGCAGCGCTCGCGGGCCCGCGCGATGGTCGAGTCCTACGTGGCCACGCTGGACCCGGCCGATGAGCCGCTGGGCGTGGAGCGGACGGTCGCGACCCGCACCGACCGCATCGCCGTGTCCGGGCGTATCGACCGCCTGGACGAGCGCCCAGCCGAGGACTCAGCGGAGGACTCAGCGGAGCAGGCTGAGAGCGAGCGCGGCACCGAGCTCGTCGTCGTGGACTACAAGACCGGGCGTCACCTGCTCAGCACGGATGACGCCCGCAGTTCGCTCGCGCTGGCCCTGTACGCGGTCGCGGCCGCGCGTTCGCTGCGCCGGGCCTGCCACCGGGTGGAGCTGCACCACCTGCCCAGCGGGAGCGTGCTCGGCTGGGAGCACACCGACGGCACGCTGGCCCGGCAGATGCGACGGGCCGAGGAGATCGCCGCCGAGGCCGCCGGGGCGGACGAGGCCTACCGGGGCGGCCTGGCGCCCGCGCGGTATGACGACGTGTTCCCGCCGCGGCCCGGGCCGCGTTGCGGCTGGTGTGACTACCGGCAGCACTGCGCCGAGGGGTCCGCGGCCAGCCCCGCCCACCTGCCCTGGGACGGCATTACGGACGACGAGACCGGCTGAACGGCCCGCCCGACCGCTCGTGACGGCGCTAGTGCTGCCGGGCCCGGGCTTCCCGGCCGGCCGCACGGTCCCGTTCGTCGGCCGCGGCCTCGGTCGCCTGCCAGAAGGAGTTGAGCGCACTGGCGGTGGTCTCGGGCGCGTCCACGGCGGGGGAGTGCGCCGCGGCCGGGATGCAGACCCGTTCGGCGGTCAGCCACGCCGCCATCTCCTCCTGCGCGGCCGGCTCCCACTTGTCGTCATCCTCGCCGTACAGCACGAGGATGGGGGCCTCGGCCGACTCGGCCAGCTCGGCCGTCCGGTCGGGGGCCGTGAGCAGGTACTGGCCCATGACGCGCAGGCCGACGGCGGAGTTGCGCAGCATCCGGTCCCGCAGGAAGGCCACGATCGGGGCGTCGACGCCCGCGGCGGTGGTCTGGGGCGCCATGGTGGTCTCCCAGATGTGCCGGATCGTGCGCCGCATGACCTCGGGGCTGCCGCCGTCGAGGCTGGTGGTCAGCTGGGCCAGGTCGGCACCGGCCGCTCCGGTCAGGCGGCCCGGCCCGGAACTCATGAACGTGAGCGATCCGATGCCGGATGCACCGGCCAGCACCGCTTCCCGTACCACCAGGCCACCGAAGGAGTGACCGGTCACGTGGACCAGCCCGCGGCGCGCACTGTCGTACGGGCGCGCACTGTCGTACGGAGGCGCCGCGCGGGCGGCTACGGCGTCGATGACCGCGGCGATATCGAAACCGAGTTCGCCGATGGTGTAGGCCCGGGGATCGTCCGGGCCGGCCGTTTCGTACTGCCCGCGCATGTCGAGCGCGAGCACTCGGCGCCCGGCCGCGGCCAGCTGGTGCAGAATGCCCAGGAAATCTTCCTTGCTCCCGGTGTAGCCGGGCACGAGGATGGCGGGCTGCCGCTCACAGACTCCCGAGCCGGGGATGGCCTCGAGCGCCGCGAAAACTCCGCGGCTGGTCTCGACCACCGTCCGCCGGACGCCGTCGGGCAGGATGAGGGACGTAGGTGTGCTCACCGTGAAAACCCTTACCGAGCACTCAGATGCCCTTGCTCATCGACGTACGGGGAACGTCGCTGCTGCCATTGAATCACGCGAATGAATCACGCGAATGGGACCGGCATCATACGCGCGCCGTCTTCCTTAGCCGGGTTCAGGATGCCGTCTTGCTTACCCGGGTTCAGGATGCGGCCTGACCGCCGCGCGTCCGCCGCCGCCGCGGCCGGGACGCGCGCTCGCCGCCGTTCGTGGGCAAGGACGCGGGCGGCTGGCTGGTGCCCTCCCGCGCTTCGTGCGGCCCCTGCGGGCCCTGCGGGTCCGGGGTCCTGGCGTCGTGGCCGCTGCGGGTC
>PLRW01000006.1 GCA_003164955.1 Actinomycetota bacterium | reverse complement strand
TGTCCGCCGACATTCAGTTTGGTGATGGCGGCGTCGTTGACGGTGAGGACGAAGGTGCATTGAAAGGCCCCGCCGGTGGTGTTCCGGCGGGGCCTTGGTGTTCGTGGTGGCGGCTTGGTGGTCAGTCTGCCGTGATTTCGGCGGCGGCGGTGCGGGCGCTGGTTTCGTCGACGATGGCTTTGCGGGTGGTGTAGGCGGCGATGAGCGCCTGGATGGCCAGGTTGTTGANNTGACGGCTCTGGGCAGTCCGCGGCTGGTGGCGTGGATGAGGGCGGTGGCGTCGTCGCTGAACAGTGGCCCGGACCGGCCGGCGAGTTGCAGGTGGTGGGTGATGTAGCTGGTGGTCTCCTCGCCGGTCATGCCGGGCATGGTGTAGCGGACGGCGATGCGCTGGTCGAGGGCGGCGAGGATGCCAAGCTTGATCCGGCGGCGCAGGGTGGGCTGGCCGATGAGCAGGCAGGCCAGCGGGCAGCCGGAGTCGAGGTCGTGGTTGGTGAGCATGCGGATGGCTTCCAGCTGGGCGGGTTCGAGCATGTGGGCCTCATCGATGGCCAGGACGGGGATCCGGCCGCGTTCGGCGTGCTCGCGGGCGAGCAGGTCCATCGCCTGGGGGGTGAGGGTGGCGTGGTGGGTTTTGGGGACGCCGCCGAGCGCGGCGACGATGGCGTGGTTGATGCCGCGGACGCCGACGGAGGGGTTGCCGAGGTAGATCAGGGTGTGCCGGGAGGCGTCCAGGGAGGCGAGGGCGGCGCGCAGGGCGACGGTTTTGCCGGCGCCGACTTCGCCGGTGATGACGCCGAGGGCGTGCTCGCTGATGCACCAGCTGATCCGGGCGGCGGCCTCGGCGTGGGCGCCGTGGCGGTGCAGCATGCCGGGGGCCAGGTCGCGGCGGAACGGCATCTTGGTGAACCCGTAGTGGGCCTGGAGTTTCTCGATGCTCACTGGTTCTCCCGGGTGAGGGCGTCGTCGATGGTCATCTGGCCGGGCAGCTGGTCAGGGCCTGCCGGGCGGGCGAGGTCAGCGAAGCTGATGGCGCCGGCGGCCAGGTGGGTGTCGTGGGCGGCGTCGATCAGCCCCATGTAGTCGATGCCGGTCGCCGGGGCGGGCGCGGCGGGCTGCTCGGGGCGGGCTTTGGGGTGGGCGTGGCGGCCGATGATGTGCGGGACGGCTTTCCCGGCGGGCCTGCCCTGCCAGCGGACCTCGATGCTGGCCAGGTCGAACGGGTCGAAGACCAGCTCGACCTTGCGCAGGGCCAGGGACGGGTCGACCTGGTAGGTGTTGCCGTGCAGCGACACGGTCGCGGTTTTGCGGACGGTGCGCCGCTCGCTCCACAAGAACGCCTCGTGCAGCTGGGCAGGTCCGGGCAGCGGTACGGCGGCGCCTTTCCAGCCATCTGCCCATCGTTGCGCGGGTGCCTGCCCGGTTTCCGAATGCACCCGGCGGTGATAGACGGTCTCGGCCCACGCGGTGAACAGCCGGTTCAGCTCGGCGATGCTGGTCACGTGCCGGCGCCCGGCCTGGCCGGGATCGCCGGTGATCTCGACGAGGAACTGCTCACGCACGGTGAGAAATAGCCGCTCGATTTTCCCGCGTCCCTGGGGCCGGCCCGGTGTGGAGTGGGTGAGCTTGACGCCGAGCACGGCGCAGGCCCGCAGCAGCCACGCGTCGACAAAAGCGGAGCCGTTGTCGACGTAGATCCGGTCGGGGACGCCGCGGCTGGCCAGGGCGGGCCGCAGCGCCGCGGCCAGGCGGACGGTGTCCTCGGCGTGACCGAACCGGTGCCCGGTGATCAGCCGCGAGTGATCATCGATAAAAGCGAAAAGATACGTTTTGCGGCCCCCGACGACGGGCCCGTGCAAGGCGTCACCGGTCCACATCTCATTGGGGCGGGCTGCCTCGAACCGGCCGAACGCCGGCGGCGGGCTGCCATCGGGCCGGGTAGCCAGCTCCAGCCGCACGAAGTGGCGCTGCAGGGTCCGCTCCGACGGTGACCAGCCGCCGCTAGCCCGCAGCACCCGCACGACCTGCGCGGCGGTGCGGTCGGGGTTTTCCCGTTTCAGCGCTGCGGCCAGCTCCAGGACCTCGGCTGGGGTCCGCGGGGTGACCTGCCGGGACGGCGGGGCCAGCGCATCAAACCCGCCGGCCCGCCAGGCCCGGATCCACCGGTCCAGGCTGGGCCGCGACACCCGCACCGGCTCGCCGAACGGCCCGGCATGCTCACGGGCAGCCAGCTGGCGGACCAGCCGGCCCCGCTGCCGGGTACTGAGCCCGGGGTCAGCGGCCTCGCGGATCAGCGCATACCGGAACAGCGCCACCGCGCGGGCCCGCCGCACGCGGGCATCGTCATCATCTGCCGGGCTCATCACGCCTCCAGGGGAATCAAGGGGAGCTGATCTTGCTCCCGGCCACCCTGGCGGCCCGCCGCGCCGCCCGGCTAGGACGAACTCGTGTTGGCCCGCTCCGGGGCGAAACCCGGCGCCAGCAGCAGCCCGGCGCTCACCGAGCTAGCCAGCTCACCCGGCGACAGGCTGACCAGCCGTCCCGCCCACCGGCGGGCCGCCGCCGCAGCCGCCGCGGTCACCGCGGCCACCGCATCGGCCACCGCCGGCCCCGCGGGCGCCAGCGGCGGCGGATCGGTATCCAGCGCGCACAGCCACACCGTGAACAGCCCGCGGACCGCCCCGGCCCGCGAGGCGAACCGGGCCAGCCAGTCCCGCACCGTCGACGCCGGCCTGCCCAGCAGCCGCGCGACCGGCCGGTACCCCAGCCCCGCCGCCTTGCCGGCCAGCCCCGCCCAGATCACCGCCACCCCGTCCGCCCGCCGCAGCAGGCAGCTCACCGGCAGCAGAACATGCGTACCCCCGCAGCCTCCGCACCGCGACCGGCGCGGCCGCAGCCGCCAGCCCACCCCGTTCTCACCCCGGATCACCCGCACCCGGGCATACCCCCACCCCGCCAGCCGGCCCGAACATGCCGGGCACCGCAACCGCCCCTGAGCCAGCCGCCGCTCGACCACGCACGCAACAACGCCTACCGTGACCATCGGTGCCTCCGCGCACCCAACGCGGCCCTCCCGGCACCTCCGCCAAGAGAACGGGAGGGCCGCCGCCTACCCGGACCTGATCACGGTGGCGTCGCACACGAAAAAGGACAACCCCGCAGGGTTGCCCTCCCGGCCATCCTCACCACAAACGACGCCAGCCCGCCGCTACGTCATCATTCCCAAGGTCGCGGGACAC
>PLRW01000183.1 GCA_003164955.1 Actinomycetota bacterium | reverse complement strand
AATTGTTCAAGCGCAGCGGTGTCGACTGGGACAGTCAGTGGGAGAAGACCCCCCTGCCCGGTAGCGCCTGACACGGCCCGCTCATGCTGGCCTGCCACCCGGCGAACCTCTTGTTCATGCCCATCTCAAAACGCTCGCCGCGAACTGCGGCACGTCGCCGGCGATCTCACCCCAAGAGGCCATAATCTCCTCCTTCCCGCCGCAGAACAGGCTAGCGGCCGGCGAAGCGGGACAGGTAGGGAGACTGTTGTCCACAGTCATCGACGTCGGCGGCATCAAGGTCAGCGCTCTGAACGACGGCGAGGTTCACCTGCCGCCCATGTACTACCCGGGCCTTGATTTCGGCGCCCACCCGGAACTCCTGGCGGTGGATGGGACGTACCACATCCCCGTGGGGTGCTTCCTGATCGAGGCGGCGGGCCGGACCGTCCTGGTGGATGCGGGCCTCGGGCCGTCCAGCATCCCGTTCCCCGGCGATATTGCCGCCGCGGCCGGGCTCACGGATCCGCCGGAGTCGATTGCCGCCGGAGGGCTGCTGCCCGGGGCGCTGGCTGCAGCCGGTGTCGCGCCGGCGGATATCACCACCGTCTTCCTCACCCATCTGCACGCCGACCATATCGGGTGGGTCGCCCCCCATGGTGTCCTGTTCTTTCCCAATGCGGTGGTCATATGCAGCGCCGTCGAGTGGCAGACACCACCCGTCGCCCCCGCGCCAGGCGAACTCGAGGGCAGGAGGGGGCTTGCGGCGGCCGAGGCCGCAGGTGTGCTCAGGGTCATCGACGCAGCCACCGTCGAGCTCGCGCCGGGTGTCAGCGCACACCACAGCCCCGGTCACACGCCCGGCCACTACGTGGTCCGCGTGTCTTCCCGCGGTCAGACTGCCTACCTGCTCGGAGACGTTGTCCACCATCCACTGCAGCTCAATGACAAGGGCATCTCGTTCCTTTCCGAGACTGACCCCGAGCACGCACTGCGAACACGTGCGGAACTCCTCACGGCTCTGCAGGAGCGCAACGCGGCCGTCGGCATGACCCACTTCCCGGGCCTGGATTTCCAGCGGATCACGACGGCGAATGGACGTGAGTGGACCAGCGCCCGTGCGTCCAGCAGGGAATAGGACAACGATTCGTGCAGTCAAGAAAAGGATGAGTCAGCTGGTGCCGAGCCGGGCCAGCAGCCGAGAGCAACGAGGAGAGCCGTGGAAACCTGGGATGCGATCCGTGCCCGTCGCAACGTCCGTACCTACACGGACGACCGTATTCCCGGCGCCGATCTCGACCGCATCGCCGAAGCCGGCTGGCGGGCCCCTTCGGCATCCAACCGGCAGCACTGGGACTTCATCATCGTCACCGACCCCGCGCAGCTGGCTGAACTGTCCACGGTCTGGCAGGGCGCCCGGCACATCGCAGGCGCCGCCGCGGCCATCGCGCTGGTCCTGCCCGAACCGGCCGACGAGCGCAGCCGCCTCGTCGACCAGTACGATCTCGGCCAGGCCACCTACGCGATCATGCTCGCCGCCGCGGATCTCGGCATCGGCAGCGGGCATTCGTCCGTCGGTGAGCAGGACAAGGCCCGCGCTATCCTCGGCGTCCCCAACGACCACCTCGTCGCCTTCCTGATCGGCCTCGGATACCCCGCCGACCGGCCCCTGGCGCCCATCGCCAAGCCCAACCGCCGGCCCCTGGACGAAGTGGTCCACCACGGGCAGTGGTAGACCGCCCACCCGCTACGGCCAGGGAGGCATGCATGAGGTTTCAGCTTCTCGACATCCTGCCGCACATCGAGAATCCGGTGACCGGCCGCCTGGTCAGCACCGCGGACCGGCTCGAGCAGGCGGTGACGGCGGCCCGCCAGGCCGAACGCCTGGGCCTCGACGCCGTGGCCCTCGGTGAGCGGCACGCCGGGCCGTTCCTGTCCGCTGGCGTGACGGTGGTCCTGGGCGCGATCGCGTCGGCCACCAGCAGGGTCCGCATCCAGACCGGCGTCTGCGTGCTGTCGATCCTCGACCCGCTCCGTGTGGCGGAGGACTACGCGACCATCGACCAGTTCTCCCGCGGGCGCCTGGAACTGGTCATCGGCAAGGGAAACGAGCTGCGCCAGCTGCCAATGTTCGGTGTCGGGGCGGGCCAGCAGTGGGAGCAGCTGGCCGAGAAATACAAGCTGCTACGGCGCCTGTGGCGGGAGGAGAAGGTGACCTGGGAAGGGCGGTTCCGCGGTCCGCTGAGTGAGGTGACGAGCCTGCCCCGGCCGTTCGCGGGCGCGCCGCGCGTCTGGCACGGCTCGGCCACGACGGTGACGTCGGCCGAACTGGCCGCCACCTGGGGCGACCCGCTGTTCAGCGCCAACGCGATCCAGCCGCGCGCCAACTATCAGGTGCTGATCGACCATTACCGGGCCGAGTACGAACGGCACGGCCACGATCCGCGCCACGCCTATGTCGCCGCGGGCTCGGGTTTCCTGTTCCTGGCCGACACGACCCAGGAGGCCCGCGAGCGCTACGGCCCGGTCTATGAGCAGATGGTCGCGTTCTTCAACCGGCCGGGCAACCACACGCCGGGCAACGAGATGGTCTTCCGCGACATCGGCCACGCGATCGCTGAAGGCCCGGCACTGGTCGGCAGCCCGCAGCAGATCATCGACAAGATCATGTACTTCTACGAGGCCTTCGGCCACGACCTGCAGTCGTTCAGCCTGCCCACGATGATCCCGCACGAACAGCAGCTCGACATGCTGGAGCGCCTCGCCACCGAGGTCCTCCCCGCCGTGCGCCGGGAAGTGAAGACCACGCTGTGGTCCGGCGAGGATCCCTACGGCGGCCGCCCCGCGTTCGCCGGCCGGACTGTCCCCGACGCCGCGGCGGCTATCGAGGGTGCGCACGCGCGGCGATGATCTGTTCAGGGACGCGCGCCTTTTGCCCGGCCACCGGGCGCCGCGGCATCGGCGGGTTCCTCCGTCCGGCTGTTTGCGGCCGGCCGCCAGCCGAGCTCCGGGGCGATCAGATGACGCACGTCGTGCAGGATCTGCTCGCGACCGGGCCGGCCGAACTCGTACGGCAATTCGAGGCGCAGCTCGGTGACGCGGGCGACGACCGGGTAGGCGGACAGCTGATCGAGGATCTGCTCGGCGGTGCCGACCACGTCCGCGGCGAACGGGGTCCGCCGAGGTCCCTGGGGCCGCAGGGTGCGTTCGTGGCGGCTGTCCGCGTAGTCCCGGTACCGGGCCCGGGTCACGGCGGTGGCGCTGTCGAACGGGACGACCACCCGGCCGAGCGCGACCCGCCCCGGCCGTCCCGGCTGTTCGCGCCCGGCGATGCGCCGGTATTCATCGATCAGGGCGAGCTGGGCGGCCGTGAACTCGTCGCTGGTCTCGCCGGCGACGATGTTGCCGGTCAGCAGGTTCAGCCCGTGGGTGGCCGCCCACCGGATCGAGCGCAATCTGCTGCCGCCGTACCAGACGCGGTCGATCAGGCCCGGGTCGTGCGGCTGCAGCCGCGGCCGCTGGACGTTCCCGGGTGAATGGATGACCGTGTCCGGGGCGCCGAGGTACCCGCCCCGGAGGTTGTCGACGACCCGGGCGATGCGGCCGTAGGAGAGGTCGAAGCCCCGCCAGTCACCGTCATAGACCAGGTCGCCGAGGAGATCGGCGTGCGGCATCCCGGTGCTGAACCCGGCCTGCAGCCGGCCCCGGGACAGCACGTCGGCCAGAGCGAGGTCCTCCGCCAGCCGGAACGGGTTCTCATAGCCGATCGGGATGACCGCGGTGCCCAGCTCCACTCGCTGGGTGCGCTGCCCGGCCGCGGCGAGGAACACCGCGGCCGACCCGACACCGTGCTCAAGGTGCCGCTGCCGGATCCAGGCGCCGTCGAAGCCGAGTCGTTCGCCGTACTCGAACAGCCGCAGCGTGTCCTCCAAGCCGGGTAGGGGTCGTCGTCGGCGAAGTTCCCGGGGGTCAGGAAGGCCAGCGACGTGATCCGGGGCGTCACCGTGTGCTCCAGGGGGGCCGGCGGGTCATCGGGGCTCAGAAGGTCGGGGGCGGGTTGAGGGTGGACTTGGTGATCCCGGTGCCGGGGACGCTCCACTTGTCGAAGATCTTGGCGTAGTCGCCGTTGGCGATCAGCTCGTTGACCGCGCCGGTGAGCGCCCTGGCGATCGGTGAGCCCTTGGCCGTCACGAATCCGACCGCGGTGGAGCTGATCTGGCCGAGGAACTTCGAGTTGGCGACGTGGTGGGCCGCGTCGTACTTCAGACTCAGCGTGGGGCCGAAGTACAGGTCGAGCTTGCCGTTGGCCAGGCCCAGGAAGATCGGGGCGGTATCGGAGAAGTACTGCACGGTCCACGGCTTCTTGCCGGCCGCGGCGCACTTGGGCGCGTTGCTGGTCAGCAGGGTCTGGAAGGTGGAGCCCGGGCTGGTGCCGATGCTGTAGCCGCAGGCGTCGGTGATCTTCGAGATGCTGCTGGCGCTCACGGTGGATGCCCCAAGGAAGCCCTGCCCGTCATTGAGGTACGTCGCGAAGTCGACGACCTGCTCACGTTCCCTGGTCGCCCCGAAGTTGTCCTGCCC
>PLRW01000127.1 GCA_003164955.1 Actinomycetota bacterium | reverse complement strand
GGCCGGCAGGCCGCCGCGCTGTCGCTGTACGAGCGGCTGCGGCGCCGCCTGGATGACCAGCTCGGGGTCCACCCGGGCCCGGCGCTGGCGCAGGCCCACGCGCGGGTGCTGCGCCAGGACGTCGCCGCGGCGGGCCCGCAACCCCGGCCCGCGACCCGCGTGCCCGCCGGACCGGCGCGGCAGCTCCCGCGCGGTCCCGGCACGTTCGTGGGCCGGGACCGCGCGTACGGCGCGCTGGCGGCACTCGCCCGCCAGGCGGCCGGCGCGGCGCAGATCTGCGTCATCGACGGCGTGGCCGGCGTGGGCAAGTCCGCCCTGGCCATCCACGCGGGGCGGCGTCTCGCGCACCTGTTCCCGGACGGCCAGCTCTACGCGGACCTGTGCGGTTTCGGGCCCCGCCACCCGCCGGTGGCGCCGGCCGAGGCGCTCGCGGGCTTTCTGCGTGCCCTGGGGGTCGCCCCCGCCGCGATCCCCGCGAGCCTCGATGAGCTGGCCGCGATGTACCGGTCGCTGCTGGCCGGCCGGCGCACGCTGGTTGTCCTGGACAACGCGGCCGACGCGGCGCAGGTGCGGCCGCTGCTCCCGGGAGCGCCCGGCACCCTGGTCCTGGTCACCAGCCGGGCCCGCCTTTCCGGCCTCACGGCGCGGGACGGCGCGGCCCGGGTCACGCTCCGGCCGCTGTCCGGGGCCGAGGCGATCGAGCTGCTGGGCGAGATCGTTGGCCACCGCCGGATCGCCGCCGAGCAGCGGGCGGCGGCCGATATCTCCGCCGGATGCGGCCTCCTGCCGCTGGCGCTGCGCATCGCCGCCGACCGTGTCGCCCAGCGTCCCGGTATGGAGCTGTCCAGCCTGGCCGGCCAGCTCGCCGCCGCGCAGGCCCGCCTCGACGTCCTGGACCTGGGGGACGAAGAGACCGCGGTGCGTGCGGTCTTCTCCTGGTCCTGCCGGGCGCTGGCTCCCGACGCGGCGCGGATGTTCCGCCTGCTGGGCCTGCACCGCGGCCCGGACATCAGCGTCCCGGCGGCCGGGGCGCCCCCGCGGCCAGCAGCCCGCCGGCGAGCTGGGCGACCCAGTAGCCCGCCGCGTCGACGCGGCCGATCTGGCCGCGGACGAGGACGGCGAGGGTGACGGCCGGGTTGTAGTGGCCGCCGGAGATGTGGCCGCCGGCGTAGACCATGACCATCAGGACCGCCCCGATGGCCAGTGGCGCGAGCGCGACCTTGCCCAGTACGGTGCAGCCGACCGTGAAGACGAGGAAAAACGTACCGATCAGCTCGGTGAGAACGCGGCGCATGGCTTCCTCCCTGGCCCATGAATGGCAGCGGATCGCCTAGGCGCGGGAGGTCACGTTTCCTGGTCCACGACCCCGTTGGCCCGGCCCTTCCAGCTTCGGAGAGAGCACCCAATTCCCGGTCATCCCCGGGTAACTGCCGATTCCCGCACTCCCCGCCGCGGATAAGCCCTGCTCAGCCTGGCCCTCGCGGCTCCCCGGTCACCCGCCCGCGCCCCGGTCCCGTACTCCGGAGACGAGCGCCCGGCGCTCAGGTGGTCACCGTTCCGGATGTTCCGGGCGCCATGCGGACGGCTGTCACCCGCCGGCCGGCCGAGTGGAGCTCCGGGCGCGGTCCCGGCGGCAGCGGCTATGCCGCATCAGGCCGCCAGCGTTACTCTGAAGGCGAATCCACCTTCTTCTCGGCTTTCGTGGTGCGGGACAGGAGCGGCCGATGGGTGACCAGCGCCAGGCGATCTGGGCCGATGCCACACTGCGGCGGCCCGCGCTCGATCCCGGCATCCCGCGTCCGGACCGCGACCTGCTGGCGGCCCGTGGCGCGCTTCTCACCCCGGCGGGCCAGGATCGCCCCGCCCGGCGCCGTTACTATCTGCCCACCGAGCCCGCCCGGCGGCTGGCCACCATCGACGGAACCGTCACGGGCCTGACCGCCGCCGGATTGACCGCGCTGTTCGGCACGACCCCGCTGGCCATCGGCGTGCTCATCATCGGCGTTCCAGCCGGCTGGGAAACTGCGTCGGACCGCTTCGCGCTGCTGCTCGCGGGCATCATCGCGGTGATTACCATCGTGATCCTCGGCATCCGGATCGTCCGGTTCGGGCAGCCCAGCGGCCGCGCGCCCGCTGAGACGGCCGCGCGCGGCTACCACGGCCGCTACATCACGAGCGCCGATCTCGACGCCCAGTCCAGGGTGCTCCTGCGACGGGCCCAGGACGCGATCGACGCCGTCACCCCGTCGCTGGTGTACCGGGACGATCTGCTCGATCAGCACGCCACCGGCATGGCGCTGGCCAGCCAGGAGTGGGACATCGCGGTGGCGCTGCGCGAACAGGCCCAGCTCCGCGCCAGGCGGGCCGAACTGTCGGCCCGCAGCGCAGGCCCGCAGGCCGCCGCGGCGCTGAACCGGCAGGACCACGCCGCACGGCTCGCCGAGGCCAGCATCACCCGCCGCGTCGAGGCGCTGGAACGTTACGCCGCCGAGGTCGGTACGGCGGACAGAGCCTACCGGGACGGGCGGCAGGCCATGGCCCTGGCCGACCTGCACGACCGGCACCTGGACATGCTGGCCCGGACGGCCGCCGACGAGCATGCCATCGCCGAAATCGACCGCCTGTCGGAGCAGGCCCGCGCGGTCCGGCGCGCGCTCCGGCCGCCGCCCGGCTAGCCGTACTGTCCTCCGTCATCGTGATCCGCGCCACGACAGGCCGAACGTCCGCACATCCCGTATGGGGCGCGCGCCGGGTCGTGCGGGATCCAGGCCACCCCGCACCCGCATTCGGAGTGACCATCCGCTCCTTCCCTGCTTGACGAACATGACCGGATTCCCGCCGGTTTCAGCACTGGTGGTCTTGGCCGCGTACGCCGTTATCTTCGGCGTTCTGGCGGTCCGCGACCTCGCCCGCCACTACTGGCGGGCGAACCAGCTGTGGTCCGCGTCGTACTTCGCCGGATCGGCCGGCGGCGCACCCATCTCCGTCCTGCGCCACTACATCGAGCAGCAGGACCGGCCCGCCTGATCCTGGCCGGGGTCCACGGCACCAGTAGCGGCAGCCCCGGTAAGCCCGGCGATCAGCTGCCGGGCTTGCGTCCCGCGCCGCCGTATTCGATCAAGTCATAGGTTTGCTCAACGGGGGGCAGGTCGTCCGGCCGCCATCCGGTGACCTCGACCAGTCCGGGCGGGATCACCTCCAGCCCGCTAAAGAACTGGTCCACCTCGGCGCGGGCTCTCACGCGCCCGAAATGACCTTCCGTCGTGCGAGTAGCGATTTCCGTTATCTGGGTGCGCAGTTCCGGGTCGCCGGCCACCGGATGGGAGATCGCCAGGAAGCTCCCTGGCGCGAACGGGGCCATCAGCCGCCGGACCAGGCCGGCCGGGTCGTCGTGATCGGGGATCTGGTGCAGGAAGGTGATGAAGAGGACGGCAGCCGGTTCGGTGAAGTCGATGAGGCGGCGGGTCTCGGGGTGGTCGAGGATGGCGCCGGTGTTCCTGGCGTCTTCCAGGATGAAGGCCGTGCTGGCGTCGTCGGCGATAAGGGATCGGCCGTGCACGGCCACAATCGGGTCCATGTCGACGTAGACGACCCTCGCGCCCGGGTCGGCCCGCTGAGCGATTTGGTGCACGTTTTCCTGCGTGGGCAGGCCGCTTCCGATGTCGAGGAACTGGCGGATGCCGTAGTCGGCCGCGAGCGTGCGGACCAGCCGGACGAGAAACCGCCGGTTGTTGATGGCCATTCCGCGGATGCCCGCCACGACCGAGTCGAGTTCCACACACGCCATCCGGTCGGCCTCGAAGTTGTTTTCCCCGCCCAGGTAGTAGTCGTACATGCGGGCGACGTGCGCCTTGCTGGGGTCGATACCGGGCAGATCCTCGATGCCGTTCACTACGCCAGTCCTTTTCCTTCGCCGTCTCCGGTGGGGCACGAGGGTCCCCGGGCGGGGACCCTCGTGCTGTCGTACGTGCTGCTTACCCGCGGCGGCCGGGGGCGCTGTCCTTCAGCCCCGCCGTGAAGGCGTCCCAGGCGGCGGGGGCGAAGGCCAGCGCCGGCCCGTGCGGGTCCTTGGTGTCGCGGACGGCGACGGCGCCGGGCCTGCCGCCGACCTCAATGCAGTCGTTGTTGGCGCCGCTGTGGGAGCTCTTCCGCCATGCCTCCCCGGGCATATATGCGTTCATTGTGATGCACCTGTCCTTTCCGGATGCTCCGGGTTCCCCCCCGGATGGGGGCTTATCTGAGCGCGTAGGTCCGCATCACCGCGCGCGAGTCATCGGGCGAGATCGCCTTGGCCTGGATCGCGCCCCAGATCTCCTCGTAGGCCTGAATTTCCTCGGGCCTTTCGAGTGCGTGCGCTCCCGTAGGGTTCTCCACGTTGACGACACCGGGGTCGGCCGGATCGGGGAAGGTCAGCATTTTGAACGGCCCGACCATGGCGGGATGCGCGCCCGTGCTGAACGGGAGGATCTGGACGACCACGTTGCCGCGGTCCCGCTTTCTCATGAGGTGCTCGATCTGGGCGCGCATGATCTCGGCGCTGCCCACCCGCCGCAGCAGGACACCCTCGTTCAGCACCACGCTCATCTTGGGCGGTGCTGGTTCGGAGCGGACCAGGATCTCCTGGCGCTCCAGGCGGACCTCGACCCGCCGGTCGATTTCCTGGCTGGTGTCTGCCGGGCGGCCGGCCCGGATGACGGCGCGGGCGTAGTCAGCCGTCTGGAGCAGGCCGGGCACAAGCTCGGGCTCGTAGGTGCGGATCGTGGCGGCCTCCGCCTCCAGGCCGATGAGATTCGCATACGAGGAGGAGACCACCCCGCCGGTGTAGGACTGCCACCAGCCGCGCTCGGTCGCGCGACGTGCAATTTCCAGCAGCCCGTCACGGTAGGACTGGTCTTTGACCTGGTAGAGGTCGAGCATCTTGCGCAGGTCTCTGGTACTGATCCCGACCTGACGGTTTTCAATTCGGGAAATCTTCGACGTCGGCCATTTCAGCGTGCCCGCGACATCGTCGATCGAGAAATCGTTGTTATTCCGTAGTTGGCGCAGCTCAGCGGCGAGGCGCCGCCTCCTCATGCTTGGCGATCCAGCCATACTGCCCTCCCCTCTTGCCCTTTAGGGCAAGATGCTCCCTGAAGGCACTTGCACCGCAAAGCAAGCTGTTCCAGGATGATACACATAAAAGTACAGCCCCGGTACCTATGCCGCCCGCCGTGGCCAGGATCGGGCCCGGAACGTGTCAGGAGGCCGATCGTGGACGCATATGGCCGGGTGCGGTACGCCGGCAGCCCGCACGCCGCCGGCGGTGCTGCCTGGTCGTTCCGGGGCGGCCGCCCGTGTTCGCCGCCGGGCGGTTCCGGCGGCCAGCTGCCCGCCCGCGGAGCCCGGCTGGCCCGGTAGGACCGGGTTATGCGGACAGGATGGGTGACATGGTGATGCTCGGGCCACCGAGCAGCGTGCGCCTGCCTCCGCCGATACCGCCCTTCCCGCTGGCGCAGGGCACGGCCGATGAGTGGCCGCTGTGGACCTTCCTCGAGCTTGGCGCGCTGCCCGGCGCCGTGCCGTGTGCCCGGCTGCACGCCCGGCAGGTGCTGTGGGAGTGGAGCCTTACCGGCCTGAGCGAGAGCGCCGAACTCCTCGTGTCCGAGCTGACCGCCAACGCCGTGGCCGCGTCCCGGTCCATGGTGCAGTGTGCTCCGGTGCGGCTATGGCTCCTGGCGGGCAGGGCGCAGGTCCTGGTCATGGTCTGGGACGCCTGCCCGCGCCCGCCGGTGCCGGCCGAGGTGAGTGAAGACGCGGAAAGCGGCCGCGGCCTGCTCCTGGTGGAGGCCATGAGCAAGCGCTGGGATTGGTACCTTCCGCTCGACGGCACGGGCGGCAAGGTGGTCTGGGCGCTGGCCGCAGATGAGCCCGGACGATGACGGGCCGTTGCGGTCAGCCCGACGCCTGCCCGAGCCGGTCGAGCACGTTCTCCAGGCCGGTCAGCTCCGCGTCGGGCAGTTCCGCGAAACCGGGGGCGGCTGGTTGATGATCTGCTCGGCGAGGGCCGCGGCTTCCCGCCCGCGGGCCGTGAGCGTGACGATCTTCCGGCGGCGGTCATCGGGGTGGGGGGCACGTTCGACCAGCCCGCGGGCCTCCAGGTGGTCCACGATGAGGGTCGCGTAGGGGGCGTCGACTCCGGTCACTTCCGCGATGCCGCGCAGGGACAGCGGGCCTTCGGTGAGCCGGAGCAGGGCCTTGACGCGGCCCGTGCCGCGGCCGAGGCCGAGGACCTCGCACAGTTTCTCGCGGTGGTCCTGCGCGAGCACGTAGTCCTGCAGGGCGGCCCAGACGCGGGTGGCTCTTTCGCTGCCCGGTGCCGGTTCATCGCCTGGTGCCGGCGGCGGAGTCATGGGGAACAACCTCCTTCGGTGGGCGTGCCGGTGGCCGTGAGCCTGGACGGGGCGCCTTCGCCAGGCCAGGGACCTTGGTCACCGTTTCGCTGCGCCTTTGGGGCCTGGTTTTTCCCGTCATATCGGGTCACCCTCCGGGCAAGAGGGGGAGGTGAATGCCATGACCTCCAACGCCAGGCAGCATGAGGTCCGGATCCCGGCTGAACAGGTGAACTATCTGATCGCTACCGCGGCCCGCGCGCCGTCCGTGCACAACACGCAGCCGTGGCGGTTCCGCGCCACTGACTACGCGATCGACCTGTACGCCGATCCGAAGCGCAAGCTGGAGATGGACCGGGACGGCCGTGAGATGGTCGTCAGCTGCGGTGCCGCGCTGTTCGGGCTGCGCCTCGCGATCCGGTCGCTGGGCTACATGCCCATCGTCGAGTCATTCCCCGAGCCGCCCCGGCTGCGCCTGCTCGCGCGGGTGAGGCTCGGTGCGGCCGTGCCGATGACCCCGCAGGAATACCTGATGCTGGAGGCACTGCCACTGCGGCACACGCACCGCGGCCCGTTCGCCGGCGATGCGCTGCCCGCCGGGCTGCTGTCCGGGCTCCAGCACGACGCGCTGGCCGAGGGCGCCACCCTCGCGCTCATCGACCGGGCCCTGGCCTACCAGCGGCTGGCCGACATCGCCAGCGCCGCCGACCGCCAGCAGCACCGCGACCCGGCGGTGCGGGAGGAGATACGCCGCTGGAGCCGGGACGCGGACGATCTGGCCCGCGACGGCGTCCCGGCGGTCGCGTTCCCCGCCGGGACCCGCCGCGTGCCGGGGCGCCTGCCGCAGCGCGACTTTGACCTGGGCCGCAGCCTCGGGCTGCTGCCCACGGAGGGACCGCCGGCGGCCGCCACCGCGGTGCTGCTCACCACCGGCGACCGCCGGGCCGACTGGCTCCGGGCCGGCCAGGCCCTGCAGCGGGTCCTGACCCACGCGGCCACCAAGTGGGTGTTCGCGAGCCTGCACACCCAGCCGCTGGAGAACGCCTCGATCCGCGCGCTGATCCGCGACCGCCTGTCCCTGCCGGGTGCCCCGCAGATGGTGATGCAGCTGGGGGTGTCGCACACCGCGCGCTCCACCGCCCGCCGGGGCCCGGACGAACTGATCGAGCCCTGCTGACCGGTGCGGCTCCCGCGGGCGGCCGCCGGGGCCGGCTCAGTGGTGGTGCGCCGCCCGGTGCGCCGCGAGCACGTCGTGGCCGAAGTCGGACCCGGGGTCGCGCCACACCGAATGCGCGTGGTTGGCACGGCGCTGCACGTTGTCGTACTCGATGAGCAGCCCGGGGCCCTGCAGCCGGTAATAGTGCGGCTGGCCCGGGGCGACCGGCCCGGCCCAGGCCAGGTGCACGCCGTCCAGGGTCGCCTCATCGTCGTAGGCCCGCAGCGGCGACAGGCCGTCCGGGACGCGCCCGAAGTAGGTGGCCAGCAGCGCGCGCAGCAGATCCCGCTGCCCGGCGTCCAGCTCCCGGGCCGGCAGCCCCTTGGGGGCGCTCGTCAGCGCGAGCTGCCGATGCTCACCGGTCCCGTACCCGGTGGCGGTCTCGTTGCCCTCGTCCAGCTCGGCGATGCTGGTGGCCAGCCTCGGCTCGGTGAAGGGCCGCTCCCACAGGTCGGGCAGGTGGATCATCTCGTCGCCGTCGCCCAGCCGCGGCCGGTTGCCGCCGATGATGTCCGAGGGCGCGCGATTCAGCAGGGTCGCCTGGTACGCGGCTCCGGGGCCGAGGGAGCGCATGAGCTCGCGGGCCAGGTCCTCGGCTCCGCCCAGCGGGCGCAGCGGCGCCGGCCCCAGCAGCGGGGAGACCGCCGGATCGGCACCCAGGAAACAGGGGGTCACCGCGCGGACCCGGCCGCCGGCGATGAGGTTGTTCAGCGAGACGTGATGGCCGCCGAAGCGCCAGCCCCAGGGCGCGGTACCGCCGGGCTCGCCGAAGACCCGCAGGTAGTACAGGCCGGGGTCGCGGCCCCGTTCGCGGCCCCAGTCGACGCTCCATCTCTCGGCGTGGTCCAGGACGTTCTCCAGCCCGATGATCGTGGCCACGGTGACGTACCCGGCGGTGGACAGCCCGGCGGCCACGAGCCGGAGCGCACGCTGCTGCTGAGCCGGCCGCTGCGCGCCGAGGGTCAGGCCGCCGTGGTCGGTCGGGGTGTAGAACCAGCGCTGGCGCTCGGCCTCCGCCGGGCCCCCGGNNCCCCGGTCGCGACGGCCCGCTGTGCGGGCTCCAGCGCGTCCAGCCAGGCGGCCGCGGCCTCGGCCATCCGCCCCGCCGTCGCGGCGGCCTCCCCGTCCACATCTGCCATGCTCATATTTTCCAACTTGCCCATCCCGGCCCGCCGTGGCAAGAGCCGCGAACCGGTTATGAGGGGGGACCTCGACGCGCCCGGCGTGAACTACGTAGGTTGGTGTGTCATGGCGACCGTGAAACGTGCCCCCAGCCCCGCCCCCACGGTGTTCGTCCTGTTCGGGGCGACCGGTGATCTGGCCAAGCGCATGGTGCTGCCGGCGTTCTACCGGCTGGCCCTCGAAGGCCTGCTGCCCCGGCAGTGGCGGCTGGTCGGGAACGGCCGCGGCGACGTCGCGCACGAGGAGTTCCGCGGCCACGTGCACGGCGCCCTCACCGAGTTCGGCCCGAAGCCGGAGCCGGCCCAGTGGGAGAAGTTCGCCCCGAACCTCTTCTTCGCGGGCGGCGGCTTCAGCACCGACAGCCCCGGCACCCTGCTGGACGTGCTGGGCCAGACGCGTGATTCGCTCGGCGGGGACCCGCAGCTGGTCCACTACCTCGCGGTGCCCCCGGTGGCCTTCACCGGGCTGACCGCGGCCCTCGGCCAGCACAACCTGGCCGAGGGCGCCCGAGCGGTGTACGAGAAGCCGTTCGGCACGTCCCCGGCGGGTTTCCGCGCGCTGGACCGGTGCGTCCACTCGGTCCTCGACGAGCAGCAGGTGTACCGGATCGATCATTTCCTGGGCAAGGAGGCGACCCAGGACCTGCACCTGCTGCGCTTCGCCAACGAACTGTTCGCCGCGATGTGGAACCGTGAGCACGTCGAGTCCGTGCAGATCGACGTCCCGGAAAGGCTCGGCATCACCGACCGGTCCACGTTCTACGACGCCACCGGCGCGGTGCTGGACATGCTGGTCACGCACCTGTTCCAGGTGGCGGCCGAGGTGGCCATGGAGCCGCCGGCCAGCCTGGGCGCGCTCGATCTGCAGGGCGCCCGGGAGGAGGTGATCAAGTCGTTCCGGCCGATCGACCCGGCCGAAGTGGTGCTGGGGCAGTTCGCCGGCTACCGCGACGTGCCCGGTGTCGCGCCCCGGTCCAGCCGGGACACGTTCGTCGCGGCGCGGCTCTGGATCGACAACCCCCGCTGGCGGGGCGTGCCTTTCTACCTGCGCACGGGCAAGCGTCTGGCCGCGTCAAAACAGCAGGTCAGCCTGATCCTGCGCGAGCCGGCCGGGCCGCTCGCCGGGAAGCTGGCCAGCAGCTCCAACGTGCTGTCGTTCTCGCTCGCCGGCGACGGCGAGATTGACCTGTCGCTGGTGGCCAAGAAGCCCGGCCCCGCGCTGGACACCGACGAGGCGCACACCTCGATCTCGCTGTCCAGCCTGCCCGGTGCGGACCCGCTGCCGCCGTACGTCCGGCTGATCCACGACGTGATCCTCGGCGACCGTTCGCTGTTCACCCGGCCGGACGGCCTGGCCGCGGTGTGGAAGGTAGCCGAGCCGCTGCTGTCTCATCCGCCGGCGATCGCCTCCTACCCGCAGGGATCCTGGGGGCCGGCCCAGGCGCGCGAGCTGATCGCCCCCGGCCACTGGCTGCTGGGCCAGTAGCCTCCGCGGACCCGCCCGCAGGCCACGATTGCCCGCAGGCCACGATCACTCCCTGGGCCGCCCGTTACGGTCAATCAGGCGGCTCATCGGCGGCGGCTGGCCCGGCCTTGGCGTCCGACCAGGTGCGGACGACGCTGGTGTCCGAAATGAACCGGACCGAGCTATCGGGCGCCCAGCGCCGGGCTGCTTCGTGCAGGCAATCGTCGACGAGCTGAGCGGTGGCTGCCTCCTGCCCCGCGGGCGTGTGGACGAGCAGTTCGTCGTGCAGGCACAGCACGATGCGGGCGCCCAGCGCCGCGCCGCGCGCCCGGACTGTCACCGCCCACATCTTGAACAGCTCGGCCGCGGCGCCCTGGATGAGGGCGTTGCGGCCGTAGCGCCCGCGCGCGGCGGCCCGGGCCGTGGGCTCGGGCGCCGCGCCGCTGGCCATCGAAATGCGCCGGCCGCCGTAGGTGCGCAGGTCCCGGCCGGCCCGCCCGGCGCGGTCCCCCTCGTCGAGATAGGCCATGGCGACGGGGTAGGCCGCCTTGAGGCGGCGCAGCGCCTGGGCGCCGTGCCCGGTGGTCTGCCCGTACATGGCGCCCAGCACTGCGACCTTGGCGGTGGGCCGGTCCACCCCGAGCTGATCCGCCACCGGGGCGTAGAGATCGTCGGCCGCGGTCGCGGCGGCCAGGGCCGGGTCACGGGCCACCGCGGCGAGCACCCGCGGCTCGATCTGGCCGAGGTCGGCCCGGACGAAGACGTGCCCGTCCTCGGCCACGACCGCCCGGCGCATGACGGCCGGCATGTTGTGCAGGCCCCCGGAGGCGGTCATCCGGCCGGCCGCGCCGTCCGAGCCGGTCCAGGCGCCGCGTAGCCGGCCGTCGGCCCCGAGATGGGTATCCAGCCATCCGTAGCCGTACGTGGTGGCGATCCGTTCTGCCTTGCGCCACTCCAGTAGCGCCGCGACCAGCGGATGCGCGTCGCGGAACGGGCGCAGCCGCCAGGCCCGGGTATCGGGAACGTCGATCCCGGCCCGGGCGAGGAGCAGGCGTACCTGAGCCGGGCTGCGCAGGTCGGCTGGGGCGCCGGGCGGCGCGTGCCGCAGCACCCCGGCGTCGCGTGCCGCGCGGTTCCGGGCGGCCTCGGCCCCGGTGCGCGGCCGCGGGCCGACGAGCGCGGCCAGGATTTCCTCGGCGACGGCCCGGTCCATCGGCAGCCCGTCGGCCGACAGCTCCGCGCACAGCAGTTCGGCGGTGGATTCGGACTGCGCCGTGGCCAGGGCCATCGGCCGGTCCGTCAGCCGGGCCAGCGCGGCGCGCTGAAGCCCGGCCACCGTGACGGCCAGCTCCGCCCACCGGGTGAGGCGTACGGGGCTGGCCGCCCAGCCGCCGTTCACCCATGCGGGCCGCAGGTGGCCGCCAGGTTCCACGGGGTCGGCGGGATCGCCGGCTTCGCCCGGCTCGAACAGGTCGGCCTGGCGGGCCGCCGGGATCGTCGCGGGTGCCAGGCCGCGCAGGTGGGCCCACACCCAGCCGGGGTCGGCCCGCCACCCGCCGAACAGCAGCCGGTGGACCGCGCCGATGTCCCAGCACGTCGCCGGGCGCACGTCCCCGGCCGTCAGAGCCGCGGTCGTTTCGCCTGACCAGACCACCCACCGGGGCCGTAGCTCCGCGTCGATGAGCCGGACAGTGTGCCCGCCGTCCACGGGGTCCTCGCCGTCTACGGGCCACCGGCCGCCCGCGGCCGCCAGCCCGAGCCCCGGTCCCGGTCCCGGTCCCGCGCCGACGGTGAGCCCGACCAGGTCCCCGCGCGTCACCCCCGCTTGGCGGAGCTGCGCTAGCACGTCCACGATCGTCCCACCGTCCCACCGTCCCACCGTCCCACCGTGCCATGTGTGCCGTCCTGTGGCTGGACTGCCCGGCCGGTTTGAATAGTGACGTTGGTCCCTGGTCGGTCGCCCAGCGTGAGTGCCAGGATTCGGGAATGTTCGTCGCCCACGACGTCGAGCTTGGCGTTCCCTTCTTCGCGGCCAGGCCGCGGCTGATGGAACTGATCGCCGGCCGTTTGCTCGCCGACGCGTCCCGGGCGGCCTACGGCGAAGGGCTTGCGCGCCTGGTCCAGCCCGGCCTGGCGGGACCCGTCCCGGCCCGGGTGATGCGGATCCGCTCTCTGCGGCCCGCGCATGTCGCCGATCGGGTGACGGCGGGACTGCGCTGGGAGGCGCCCGGCGCGCCGGGCGCCTGGTTCCCGGTCCTCGACGCCGACCTCACCCTGGTGCCCGTCAGCCCGCAGGCCAGCCGGCTGTCGCTGGCGGGCGTGTACCGGCTCCCATCCGCTCACTGGGACGACGATCCGGCTACGGTTGGACAGGTGGCAGGCATCACGATCCGTGCCCTGCTCCGTTCGGCCGCTGCGCACCTGGCCGCATCCGCCGCCGACGGCCTGGGCACCAGCTTGCCCCGGGCGGTCGAAGCCCCGTAGGCGGCCTAGTCCTGCGCTATCGGCCTGGCCTCGTCATGGCCGGCCCGGTCGTCCCCCGGGTACCAGCTGGGTGCCGAGGGCGCAGGGAGGTGCCGCGGCTGGTGGCGGCGCCACGACACGGCCATCCGGGCGCCCCCGAGCGGCACTGAGCGGCCGACGCTCCAGCGGCCCCCGGTGGAGCGCACGATCGAGTCCGCGATGGCCAGCCCCAGCCCGGACCCCTGGCCGTCGTCGGCCGCCCGGTGGAAGCGGTCGAAGAGCCGCGGCCGTTCCGTTTCCGGTATGCCCGGGCCGCTGTCCTCGATGGCCAGGCTGACCCGCCCGGCCGCCACCCCGACGCTGATGCGGACGGAGCCGTCCAGGCCGGCGTAGCGGCACGCGTTGTCCATCAGTACCCCGGCAAGCCGATCGATCCACTCCGGCGGCGCGCTGATCAGCGCGGGCGCCGGTGTACTGGTGTCCGCGGTGATGGTGATCGACCGCACCCGGGCGACCGGGCGGAACCTGTCCGCGCACGTGTCGGCGATCGTGGCGACGTCGAGCGGTTCGTCGCCGGGCGGTGGCGGCTGGGAGTCGAACCGGGCCAGCCACAGCAGGTCCTCGACGATCCGCCGCAGCCGCTTGCCCTCACCCTGGATGCGGCTCAGCGATCCGCGGTACTCGGCCGCGCTGCGCGGGCTGGCCAGCGCAATGTCGGCCTCGGCGCTGATCACGCTCAGCGGGGTCCGCAGCTCATGCGACGCGTCGGCGGTGAACTCCAGCTGGCGGCGGCGTGATTGCTCGACCGGGCCGAGGGCCTTCAGGCCGACGGTCAGGGAGCCGAGGAACATCGCCACCAGCAACAGGGGGGCGGCGGCGATCTCGCTGTCCAGCAGGACGGCCTGGGTGTGCCGGTTCTGGGCCAGGCTCTGGCCCGCCACGATCCACTGGCTCCCGGTGCGCCGGGCGACGAGCCGGAAGAAGCTGCCCCCGATGACCTTGGTCACCGGCCAGCCCGGGCCCGGGCGCAGCCCGGCGGGGAGCGCGGGGCTGTCCAGGCTCAGCCGGGTGACGCGCCCGCTGGGGCTGATGAGCCAGAGGAAGAGCGGCGCGTCGTCGACGTCACCGTCGTCGTCGCCGTCCTTCAACGGCACGTCGGGTGCTCCGTAGCGGCTGGCCTCGGTGGCACGGTCACGGAGCCGGGCGTCGGTCTGCCCGGTGAGCCGGGCCGCCGTCACGAGGTTCAGCGCGATCACGCACCCGGTGTAGACGATCGCGATGATCAGGGTGGCCGCGCCCGCCACCCGCGCGGCGTGCGCGAACTGGGGTGGCAGCAGCCGGCGTCGCAGGAACCGGGGCGCTGGCCTCATGGGAGCTGGCTCATACCGCGGTCATCCGGTAGCCGATGCCGCGGATGGTCTCGATCCGCACGTGGCCGCCGGCCAGCTTGGATCGCAGCCGGGCCAGGTGAACGTCGATGGTGTTCGAGCCGAACGCGTCGGCCTCGTTATCCCAGACGTGCTGGGCGATCGACCGGCGGTCCACCACCGCCGGGGAGCGGCGCATCAGCATTTCCAGGATGCCCAGCTCGGTGGCGGTCAGCGACGGGCTCTCCGCCCCGATGCGCGCGCTGCGGGACGCGGGATCAAACTCCAGGTCCCCTACCACCAGGCGCGGCGGCTGGACCTGGGGCGGCCTGCGCTGGAGCGCGCGCAGCCGGGCCAGCAGTTCGGAGAAGTCGAACGGCTTGACGAGATAGTCGTCGGCGCCGGCGTCCAGGCCCGCGACCCGGTCGGCGGGGGTGTCCCGCGCCGTCAGCATCAAGACGGGCGTAGCGGACCGGGCCCGCCGCATCCGCTGGACGACTTCGAGGCCGGAGAGGCCCGGCATCCGCCAGTCCAGCACCGCGACGGAGTAGTCATACGTGCGGAGGTACCGCAGGGCCGCGTCCCCGTCCGGGACCACGTCCACCACGTAGCCTTTTTCGCGCAGTCCGCGCCCGATGACTTCGCCCAGTCCGCGATCGTCCTCGGCGACCAGCACCCTCACAGTGATCGAATCTACCTGCGCCGTGCCACCTGGATGGCTGTCATGCGCATGCATGGCCTCCCCCCCCTGAGCAGGCACTGGGCAGGCACTGGGCAGGCACCTAGCGGGACATCCGGCGCCAGGCCGGGCGCGGCACCAGCCGCATGGCGCCCGCCAGGCCCGCGAGCGTCTGCGGCACCCACACGGTCCGGCTGTCCCGGCCGGGGTCACGCGCGAGGGCGGCCGCGACGGCCGCGCCGACGGCGGCCGGCGTCGTGGCCAGCGGAGCCGGATCCATACCCGCGGTCATCCGACCGGTGACGAACCCGGGCCGGATGAGCAGCACCCGCACACCGCTGCCGTGCAGTGAGTCCGCCAGGCCGCGTGCGAAGGCGTCCAGGCCGGCCTTGGCGGCACCGTAGACCATGTTGGCCTTCCGTGGCCGGACCGCGGCCACGGAGGACAGGACGACGATCGTGCCGGAACCCTGGGCGCGCATCCGCGCCGCCGCAGCCAGCAGCGTCGTGACGTGGCCGGTGAAGTTGGTGTCGATGAGCACCGCCGCCTGCCGCGGATCGGCGTCCAGCGTGGGCTGGGGGATCAGCACCCCGGCGGCCGAGATCAGCACGTCCACCGGGCCGCCGGCGAAGACGTCGCGGATGAAATCCTCGTGCCCGGCCGTTTCGGTGGCGTCGTAGCGGACGGTGCGTATCTGGTACGGCAGCGTCTTGCCGGCCGCCTCGAGTGCGGCCTCGTCGCGGCCGGCCAGCAGGATCTCGGTTTCCGGGGGCGCGCCGAGCGCGGCCAGGATGGCCAGCCCGATCTCGCTCGTCCCGCCGAGCAGCAGGACCCTGGCCGGGTGGCCGGGGGTTTTCGCAGAGGTCATTGCACAAGCTCCCATAGGCCGCCCACGAACATGAGCAGCCACATCATTTCCAGCACGACCATCGTCGTATCGCGGGCCAGGAGGTCCTCGACCGGCTTGGCGGTGGCCTCCGCGGTGAGGTGGTCGAACCGGGCGAGCGTGCCCGCGAGGGGGATCGCGCTCGCCAGATGCCAGCCCCTGATCCAGCCGCGGTGCTCGCCGACCGCCCACAGCACGTAGCTGATGATCATGGCGGCCGCGATGAGGCGCTGGGCCAGACGCAGCGCGGACGGCCGGTACCAGCGCATCGAGGGCCGGTGCCGGATGGCGTCCGGGCCGAGCACGGCCATCTCGGTGTAGCGCTTGGCCGTGGCCACCAGGAGGGCGCCGAGGCTGCACACGAGCAGGAACCATCCGGACGGCGGCACGCGCGTCGCCGCCGCCCCGCCGAGCGCGCGGAGCACGAACCCGGACGCGACGAAGACCAGCTCGATCACGGGAATGTGCTTGAGCACGAGGCTGTAGAGCACGGAGGAGGCGACGTACGCGCCGACGATCACGGACAGCAGCGGCGTATGGATTGCGAACCCCGCGGACAGCGCGCCGATGATGCACACGGCCGCCACCGCCACCGCGTGCGCCTTCGGCAGTTCGCCGGCCGCGATCGGGCGGTTCCGTTTGACCGGGTGCCGCCGGTCCCGGTCCGCGTCCACGACGTCGTTCACCATGTAGACGGCGACCGACGCGGCGCAGAACGCGATGGCCGCGACCAGCGCGTAACCGAGCCCGTCCGGGCGCCCGAGCGACGTGCCCGCGAGCGGTGCCGCGAACACGAGCAGGTTCTTCGGCCACTGACGCGGGCGCGCGGTACGCAGAACCGCGGACGGCCAGCGGAGCCAGCCCGGGGATGAGGCCGCGCGCGGAGGGGCCGCCGGGCTGATGACGGCCTCGGGGAGGGGGCGGGTCACCGTGCGAACACCGCGGTGAAGTCTCGGCTGTTGATGGAGTAGTACCGATTGGCCGGCTCCGGCTGGTTGGGCAGCAGGTTCGCCGGTGTCGGGTCGGTCACGCTGGGGGCCGGCTTGTAGTACATGTACGACATCCACGCCGGGTTGATGTCCATCTGCATACCTTCGACCGCCCCGGCCCGCTGGAGCAGGTTGGCCAGCGTCCGGACGGACAGGGCCGGCCCGTAGACCCAGACCACCCGGCCGTCGCCGGTGATGCCGATCCCCGAGCGCCACACGTAGTAGCCGCCGCCCAGGGTGGCACCCCACTGGCCTTCCACGTTCTGGTCCACCGAGGCGGGGACGGCCCCGTGGTCGACGATGAGCTTGAGGTTCTGCCGGACGCCGAGAACATTGGCGTTCATGCTGACGGTCTGGCCCCAGCTGCCGATGGCCACGGTGCCGTTCCGGTAGTACACGAGGGACGCGGCGCCGGTGGTCAGCACGCCTTTGGTCTGGCCGTTGAGGTAGAAGCCACCCCCGGCCGCGTCCAGCTTGAAGCCGCCGTTGAACGTGGCGAGCAGCCCGGTGCGCTGATCCGGCGGGAGGTACGGCGAGTATCCCCAGTTGGTTCCGCCGGGATCTTCGGCGCCCGGGCGCAGCTGGAACTTGACCAGGCGCTGGTCCATCGACGCGATTCCGGCCACGTAGGAGGTGTGCACGCTGTCCGGGCGCAGGTACGTCCCGTAGATCGCGGGATAGCCGTTCACGCTGGCCAGCACGCGCCACTGCCCCTCACCGGGCAGGGGTGCCGCGGCGGGCGACGTGAGCGCGGCCGGAACGATCGGCTTGAACGTCGAAGGGCCGGTCCTGGACGTGCCCGGGCCGGTCCCGGTCGTGGGGGCCGCCAGCGAGAACTGCGGCTTGCCGCCGACCTTCGGGGCCTGGTAGGTGAGCCATTCGCCCAGGGTGACCACGGGGCCGAGGTAGTGATCCCGTGCCCATTCGGCGAGCCGGGTGGAGACCGTGCCGTTGCCCGGCACCGTCAGCGCGTGGCCGACGGACCAGCCCACCCAGCCGAGGAAGATGACGAACGCGACCAGCACGGCCTGCACGCTGCGGTGGGACAGGAGCCGGCGGAGGAATCGCAGCGGATGCGGACGGCGCAGCCTGCCCACCGGGCCGTTCTTGGTGTGCCGGTGCCGGGTGGAGTCGTCCCCGGGCTGCTGGCCGCCCGGCGGGCCCTGGCCGCCCGGCGGGCCCTGGCCGTAGTCGCCGGGACCGTCCCGGTGGTAGTCGTTCTGGTAGCGGTCGTCCGCGTACTGGCTGTCCTGGCCGTATCCGGGCCCCTGGTAGCGGGTGGCCTCCGCATAGCCGCCGCTGCCATCATGGTCATAGCGGCCATCCTGGTTGTAGCTGTCCTGGTAGCGGGCGTCCTGGCCGTAACCGGCACGGGCGTTCTGGTAGGAGCTGTCTCGCCCGTAACCGGCGGGGTCTCCCGGCCAGCGGCTGTCCCGGCCGTAACCAGCGGGGCCGCCGTCGTACGAGCCGTTCTGCTGATAGCCGGCCGGACCATGGCCGTTCGGCGCCCCGTAGCCGTCCGGTACCCGGCGGTCGTCGTCCACGTCCTGCTCGTAGGGGCCGTCCTGCTCGTAGGGGCCGTCCTGCTCGTAGGGGCCGTTCTGGGCGTAGCCGCCCCGGTTGTACGGGTCATTCCGGCCATAACCGGCTGGGGCGCGGCGGTACGCGCTCTCCTGACCGTAGCCGGGCTCCTGGTCCGGGTCGTCCGGGCCGTATTCGCCGGAACCGTTACCGTACGAAGCCTCCCGGCCGTGGCCGGCGCGGCCGCTTCCGTACCCGGGGTCTGGGCGCGCTGAACCGGCCGGACCTCCGTGAGCGCGACGATCGCGCTCACCTGGCTCCGGCCTGCCCGGAGCGTCCCCCTGCTCCACCGGGCTCTCGTCGTACCAGTGCTTCGGTGGTACCGATCGCGGCACGCGCATACCTCCTGCCGAGCGCCTTATTGACTGCTCCCACCGAGCCGTAGGTTTACCCCCGCAACATGAAGGCTCGATGACGGAGAACGTTCCCCAGGGGAATCTGAAGAGTGTCTTAGACTTCCCTGAACAGATAGAAGTTAAACGCGTGAAGCGACTTGCGCACAAGGCGTTTGGCGCATTTGGGACAAGCAGGGCACGTTCTGCTACCGGCGACCCGTCCCGCAGTCCTGTCGGGCCTGGTCGCCGTGCCCAGGTGCCGTCCTCGCCCCCCGTTGTGATGAGTGGCACACTAATTGAACGTCGTCCGTATTGCCCGGTTCCTAGCTTACTGCGCTGATCGGCCTCTCCGGCAGGCGGTAGGCCGGCCGGTCCGCCCGGGGGTTTGCCCCTGCCCTCCACACTGTGCCGCCCCTTCAGGCTGGTGCCGCCCCCCGGACTGGCGCCGCGGCGAACCGGGCAAGGTCCCGTCGGCGGGCTGTCGATCCCGGCGTTCCGCGTTCGTGTAGTGGATGAGAGGCCGGCGGCAAGCCGGCCCGGCGGAAGGAACACGGAAATGAAGCAGTATCTGCTGAGCATGTACCAGCCGCAGGGAGACCCGCCACCGCCCGAAATTCTCGGGCCGATCATGCAGCGTCTCGGGGTGATCCGGCAGGAACTCATCGACTCCGGCGCGTGGGTGTTCGGCGATGGGCTGTGCCCACCCGAGACGGCCACCGTGCTGCGCCCGAAGGACGGTGACGTGCTCGTGACCGACGGGCCGTTCACCGAGGGCAAGGAGTACCTGGGCGGGTTCATGATCATTAAGGTGCCCGACCTTGATGCGGCGCTGGCCTGGGGCCGCCGATACGCCGGGACGACCGGCCTGCCGATGGAGGTGCGGCCGTTCCAGACCGACTCCGGGGATTGAGCCGCAGCATGCCCCGCCGCGAGGCCGCTCCTGGCCTCCCGGAGGCCGCCCCCGGCCCGGGCTCCGCCCCGGACATCGAGCGGGTGTTCCGCGAGGAGTACGGGCGCGCGGTCGCCGTCCTGGTCCGCGTCCTCGGCGATATCGACGTCGCCGCCGACGCGGTCCAGGAGGCGTTCACGGCCGCGCTGCAACGGTGGCCGTCCAGCGGGCTGCCGCCCAGCCCGGCGGGGTGGATCATCACCACGGCCAGGAACCGGGCCATCGACCGGCTCCGCCGGGAGGCGTCCCGTGCGGACCGGCACGCCCAGGCGGCCCTGCTGCACGCGGCGAGCGAGAAAGCCGAGGAGGGACCCGTGCGCGACGACCGGCTGCGCCTCATCTTCACCTGCTGTCATCCGGCGCTCGCCCCTGCGGCCCGGGTGGCGCTGACGCTCCGGCTGCTCGGCGGCCTCACCACCGCCGAGATCGCGCATGCCTTCCTGGTCCCCGAGGCGACGATGGCCCAGCGGCTGGTCCGCGCCAAGACCAAGATCCGCGACGCCGGGATCCCGTACCGGATCCCGCACGAGGCCGACCTCCCGGAACGGCTGCGGGCCGTCCTGGCCGTGGTCTATCTCATCTTCAACGAGGGCTATACCGCGAGCTCGGGCGGCCGGCTCGTTCGCGACGAGCTCTGCCAGGAGGCGATCCGTCTCGGGCGGCTGCTGGCTGGGCTGCTGCCCGACGAACCAGAGGTCACGGGGCTGCTCGCGCTCATGCTGCTGATCGACGCCCGCCGCGAGGCCCGGACCGGCGCGGACGGCGCCCTCGTGCCGCTCGCCGAACAGGACCGCCAGCGCTGGCACCGTGGCCGCATCGCCGAAGGTCAGGCCCTCGTGCGCGGCTGCCTGCGGCGTAACCAGCCGGGCCCGTACCAGATTCAGGCGGCGATCAACGCCGTGCACAGTGCTGCCCCGGAGGCCACCGCGACCAGCTGGCCGCAGATCCTGCGGCTGTATGACCAGCTCATGGCGCAGGCCCCCAGCCCGGTGGTGGCACTGCACCGCGCGGTCGCGGTAGCGGAGATCGACGGTCCCGGCGCGGCGTTGCGGCTGGTCGATGAACTCGATCTGGGCCGGTACCACCTTTTCCACGCCATCCGCGCCGACCTGCTGCGCCGCCTGGACCGGCTGGACGAGGCAGAGCAGTGCTACCGGGCGGCGATCGCGGCCACCCGGAACACCGCCGAGCGCGACTTCCTGGAACGCCGGCGCCGGGCGCTCGGCACGCCGGAAAGCTGACCGCCGCCCGCGAAATTCAATGCCGCCGAACGGACCCGGCTGAGACCCGCACCGCGGTGCGGGCGCGCTCGTTCAGGGGGTCGTGCGCGCGACCTTGCGCCGCATGGTGTGCCGGCCGGTATTGCGGAGACGGTGTACCCTCAGCCGGGCCGCCGTGAGATAAGAACCAACTGCGCGCAAAGGCGCGGAAATAGGTGAAGACAATGTCATGCGACTGCCCTTCTCGCTCGCAGATCGTGCCCCAGAAATAGAACTGCTTGCTTCTTGCGCTGCGAAGGATCCCCCGTGGCCGCACAAATCCGGTGTACACAAAACCTGTGCACCGGATTATTCCCCGGTTCGGCTGATCCCTAAACCGAAGTTACTTGGCGGTGGCACGCCACTCGCGGCGCTGACCTGGGCCATCGCGAGCTCGAAGGTCATGTCTTCTGGCTACATGGTCTGACCAGCGCAAACTTCCATCATGGTAGCCGGTCATGGTCGCGAATTTTCTGTGCAGAAAAACCTTGCTCTGTTCAGCGTTATCGCAGGTCAGGGCCCAGATATCTACACATAGTGACGGTAACTTCGGCCTAAACGGGCCGGCAGTTCCCGGCCGGGCGGAGCTCAGTCTTCGGCCGCGAGAAGTGCGGCGACCGCCGTCTCGGCTTCGGCGGCGGTGGGAAGCACGGGCGGGTGCGGGGGGATCGTGGGCAGTTCGCCCTCGGCCTCGTACCGGCTGATCAGCCGCGGGTCGATGTAGGAGGTGCGGGCCACGGCGGGGGTGTCACCGAGCCAGTCGGCCACCCCGCGGACGCTGGCGGCAATGACGCGCTTACGGCCGTCGGCCGCCGGCGACGGTGCCGCGTTGGCGAGCAGCAGTCCCATCAGCACCGTGGCGTTCCACGTACGGAATTCCTTGGCCGTGAAATGGCCGCCCGCGCGGGTGGCGATGTAGGCGCTCACGTGGTGAGAGCGAAGCGGGTGCCACGTGTCCCCGTCTTCCCAGCAGAACAGTGCGTCCAGCCCGTTGCCGCTGCGGAGCAGGTTCCGGACGGTGGAGCGGATCGCTTCGTCGGTGACCGTGATCGTCCGGCGCTTGCCCTCCTTGGCGATGTAGTCGAACAGGACGCCCTCGCGGGTCACCCGCACGTGCCGCTTTTCCAGCGTCGCGGCGCCGTAGTGATGATCCAGTTCGGCGTACCTCTCTCCGCCGATGCGGAAGAGGCCGAGGTCGATGAGCCGGACCGCGCTCGCGGCCACGCGGTCCTTGTCGAGCCGGCGGCGTTTGAGGTCGTGCACGGTGGCCGTCCGGAGCGCGGGCAGGGCGCCGGCGAACCGCAGCATGTGCGCGAACTTCTGCGCGTCCCGCTGCTCGCGCCAGGTCTGGTGATAGCGGTACTGGGTGCGGCCCCGGGTGTCGACGCCGGTGGCCTGGATGTGCCCCAGCGGATCCGGTGAGATCCAGACGTCCGTCCAGGCGGGCGGGATCACGAGTGCGGCGATGCGCCGCAGCGTGCCGGCGTCCGTGATGGCCGCGCCGGACGGGTCGCGGTACCGGAAGGCTGCCTCGCTGTGCTCACGGGCGATTCCCGGGCCGTGCGGATCGCTTCGCCGCAGACCTGGAACGGCCGCCGTCAGCGATGGTTGGTCACTGCTCATGGCGTGTCTCGTGTTCGTGCGCCGGGTCGCCGCGGGGGCGCAGCCAGACCAGGCCGGCCCCGATCGCTCCAGCGAGCATACCCAGCGGTACCGCCGGAACCGCGCCCGGGACCGTCGCGAGCAGCAGGCCGCTGAGGCCGGACCCGGCCGCCAGCGCGCACAGGGTCGCGACGCGGCGGCCGTTGGTCCCCTGCCGCGATCGCGGGCTGGCCAGCGAGTCGATCAGCGTGGTGAGCGTCCCGGTCAGGTAGGTGGTCGAAATTCCGGCGATGCCCATCACCGCGACCACGGCGCTCTGCATGCCCATCGCGAGGGCCGCGAGCGCGAGGAGAAACAACTGCGCCCCGCCCGCGGGCCGCGCGCCGGTGCTCTCCCAGCCGATCGTGAACACGGCGAGCAGCAGGGTCTCACTGATCAGCGTGGCGGCGATCCAGGCCGACCACGGCCGCGCGCCGGTCCTCCCGGGGTTACCGGAGCCATGAGAGCCGCCGGGCCCATCCGGGCCGCCGGCTCGCTGACCCGTGCGGGCCAGCCGGGAGGCAGCCGCGACACCGGTCACGTAGGCGGCCAGGCCGATGCTGGCGCGTTCGGCCAGCATGCCGGAGTGCTGGGCGGCCGAAAGCCCGAGGAAGACGATGTTGGACGTCATCACGCTCGCGAACACGCTGCCGAGCCGGGTGAAGCAGGCGACGTCCGTGGCGGCGCTGCCGGCCGTCAGCAGGACCGCGACCACGGTGAGCGTGCGCGGTACCGGTCCCCCGCTTGCGCCGCTGCGCGAGGGCCGGCCGCCGGGGGCACCCATCGCGGTCAGGAGGCAGGCACGCCGGCCGGCACGCGGACGGCCCGGGCCCAGGCCGGTGCGTCCCGCGACGCGTCCCCGAGCAGGGCGACGATGACGCGCATCCCCTTGGGTGCGCGGTCCGGCCAGGGCGTGTACCCGTCGGTGAGGACCACCGTGATCGCCGGCCGTGGGCGCAGCGCGTACGCCGCCGCGATACCGGCGCCCATGTCGGTCCCGCCGCCACCGACGAGCTCGACCTGGCGCGCCGCGGATACCCGCTGCGCGGGTGCGGCGGCGGCGTCGCAGGCCAGCACCCGGACCTGGCGGGACATTCCGAGGCTGCGGAGCAGTCCCTCCACTTCGGCGAGCGCGGCGGCCAGCAGGTCGTCGGTCATGCTGCCCGACGTGTCGCAGACCACGGCCACCTCCGGGACCGGCCGGCGCAGGGCCGGCAGCACGACGTCGCCGGCCGCCGCCGCGCGCCGCGAGGGGCGCCGGTACGAATAGTCGGCCGCTCCGGCGCGGTCCGCGATGGCCCGGCGCAGTTCGGCGGCGAGCAGCGCCCGCCAGTTCACGGCCGGGGTGAGCGTCTCCCGAGCCCAGCGCATGAGCCCCGCCGGGACGGTCCCGGCCTCCCGGCCGTACCGGGTGCATTCGCTGGCGACGAGGCGGCGCAGCAGGTCCGCCTGCCAGTTGGGCAGCCCGGCCACCGCATCCTGGCCAGGCCCGCCGGGGTCGCCGGGCGGTCCGTCACCTGGCCGCGGGCAGCCGTCCGCGCCGCTGCCGCAGTCGATGTCCCATCCCGGCCCGCCCTCCGCGGCGGCCCGGAAGTACTGTTCGGCCAGGCCGCCCGGATCGGCCCCCAGATGCCCGGGCAGTACCGGCTCGCCGGGCAGTTCGAGACCCGCGGGTATCAGGTCGTCATTGATTTCCGCGTCGGCGGCACGCGTCCATCCAGCGGCGTCTTCGGGCCGGATGCCCAGCGCGCGCGCCCGGTCCGCGTGGGCGCGCAGCAGATGGCAGACGTGGTGGACGAGCACGCTGCCGAACTCGGCGGGGGACCACCCGGACGCGACCGCCGGATCGGCGTGCAGCCGCCAGCTCTCGTCGACGGCCACCGTGTCGCTGCCCGGCGCGGCGACGACCTGCGTGCCAAAGATCCCGCTGGCCAGGTAGGGGAAACGGGCGACCGCCCACAATCGCGCCCCCGCCAGCCCGGGTACTTGCCCCGGTACTTGCCCGGGTACCTGCCCCGGTACCTGCCCGGCGGTCATGTCGCCAGCATGCCGGCGTCGCGCAGGACCGGTGCGAAGAGATGAATCTCCGGCGGCAGCGCGGCGCCGCCGGGCCGGTGGCGCGCCAGCACGCGGGCGGCCGCCGCGGCGACGTCGGGCGCGGTGG